>DASYGS010000149.1:0-18825 GCA_035999465.1 Blastococcus sp.
TCGCGCGCTGCCCATCGAGCACCAGGTGACCCGGTTGCGCATCGAGGGGTCGACGAATGTCGGTTGGGACGCGGCGATGCACCTGGTCGCCGAAGGGGGCACCGCGGCGAGGTGTCGTCGTTGCTGACTCCCAGGGAGCGACTGTCACATCCCGGGGGTGATCGGTGGAGACGCGACTCCGGTACGGCACGCTGTCGATCGCGAGGGCGAAGGCCAGGGGAACGGCCACCCCGACGCAATAGCCGGCGATGACGTCGGTGGCGTAGTGGAAGCGCAGCGTCACCATGGCGAGGCCGATGGCGGCGGCCGCCAGCGTGACGGCCAGGAGCCCGAGGACGGCCGCACGGCCGACGTGTCGTGCGCGGCTGATCAGCAGGACGGCGATCACCGCCACCACCGATGCGACGCCAGTGGTGTGCCCGCTGGGGAGGGCGAGCATCCCGTCAAGGCTCCGCCCGACCAAGCGCTTGCCGACCTCGGTCACCAGCAGCGCCAGTCCCGGACCCAGCGCCGCCAGAGCGGCCGCCCGCCACCTCCGCCGCGCCGCGAGCACGACGGTGAGGACGACGACGAGACCGACGAATGTCGGCGGTACCACGTCCACGACGCGGGTCAGCGGACCGCGGGGCAGCCCCACCTTCGTGAGGTTGCTGTACGCCCACTCGTCGAAGCCTCCGGGCTGGTGGCCGCCGTGGTACCGGACAGCCAGCGCGGTGAGGACGACGGCACACGCCGCCGACAGGACGACGGCGATCCGGTCCAGCGGTCGCGGGACAAGGCGACCGCCACCGCTCGACGTTCGCTCTTCCATCGCACCCACGGTACGAACCGCGGCTGGACGCCAGCTGTGGCCGGGTACAGCCACACGCCGAGACAGATCAGGGCGCCCTCCGGATCGGAGAACGCCCTGCTCGATGGGTGGAGCTGAGGGGACTCGAACCCCTGACCCCCACACTGCCAGTGTGGTGCGCTACCAGCTGCGCCACAGCCCCTTGCGACCCGGTCTGGTGTGTCCGAGCCGTCGGTAACTGTACAGGCCCGCGCACCCGATCCGGCGCAGGGGTGGCGACACCCGAGCCGGGCGTCGCCACCCCACCGCGCGGTCAGCCCTGCTTGAGCTGGGCGATGCGCAGGTGGTTGCCGAACGGGTCGCGGAGACCGAAGTCGATGCCGTACCCGCGGTCCTCCGGCTCCTCGGTGATCTCCACCCCCTTCTCCTTCAGCTCGGCGTGGGTCTTGTACGCGTCGTCGCAGGCGAAGAACAGGTGCCCGCCGGCGGCACCCTTGCTGATCAGCTCCCGCACCTGGCCGGCCGTGTCATCGCTCAGCGACGGCGCGCCCGGCCGCTCCAGCAGCACCGCCCGGTCGGGCTGCCCGGGCAGCATCACGGTGAGCCAGCGCATCGGCCCGAAGTTCACGTCCTCGCGGACGACCATGCCGAGCTTGCCGACGTAGAAGTCCAGCGCCTCGTCCTGGTCCAGCACGTACACCTGGGAGATCGTGATCGAGTTCAACATGCACTGAACGCTAGGAGGGCGGAGCGGCGAAAGCTTCTCCGAAACTGCTCGGCCGCGCCCACGCCATCGCGAAGCACGACGGCACCTCCGGCAGCGGCCCGCGCCGGCGGTGCGCCGACGGCGGCTCCCCCACGATGTCGCGGAACACCCGGCTGAACGTGCCCAGCGACGAGAAGCCGACGTCCATGCAGATGTCGGTCACCGACCGGTCCGTCGTCCGCAGCAGGAACATCGCCCGCTCCACCCGCCGCCGCTGCAGGTACCGGTTCGGCGTCTCGCCGAACGTGGCCCGGAACGTCCGGATGAAGTGGGCCTCCGACACGTAGGCGATCCGCGCCAGCGTCGGCACGTCCAGCGGCTCGGCGTAGGAGCGGTCCATCGCGTCGCGGGCGCGCAGCAGCCGCCGGTTGGCTTCCTCGGCGGCGCGGCTCACGGCCGCGATTCCAGCACAGGATCAGATGTCGACGCCGCGCGCACGCAGCCAGGCCAGCGGGTCGATGGGCCTGCCGTACTCGCCGCCCTGGTTCACCTGGAAGTGCAGGTGCGGTCCGGTCGACTCCCCCCGCATGCCCAGCAGCGCGATCGTCTCTCCTGCCTGCACGTACTGGCCGGGCTTCACGAGGATCTTGTCCATGTGCCCGTAGACGGTGACGTCGCCGTCGTCGTGGAGGATGTAGATCGCCAGGCCGAACCCGCTGGCCGCGCCCGCGCGCAGCACCACACCGTCGGCCGCCGCGTACTCCGGCGTGTGCATCGGGGCGGCGAAGTCGACGCCGTAGTGGAACGTGCCCCACCGCGCGCAGAAGCACGACGAGATGTGCGCGCCGCGGATCGGCAGCACCGTCTTCGGCCGCGCCGCCTCCTGCGCCGCCGCCTCCTTCTCCGCCCGCTGCGCCCGCGAGGCCGCCACGTGTCGCAGCCGGGCCTGCGCCTCGGCCACGGTGATCGACGCCTGCGGCAGCACCTCGGTGCCCTGCTCGCCGGCCAGCAGCGCCTGCTGCGCCTCGAGCACCGACGTCGACGACCCGGCCGACGCCGCCGGCGCCTGCAGACCCACCGCCGCGGCGATCCCGCCCGCCAGCAGCGCCCCCAGCAGCAGCCCCGGCCGGCAGTGCCGGGACGACGGACGACGTCCATGGAGCCGCGACCGTGACGGGCGCACGGCGACCAGGAGATCGGTGGGGGCCTCCTGGCGAGAACGTGCGTCCATGCACCTGCCCGTCTGCTGGGGAAGAGGGCGGCGACCCGGCCTGCGCGGCCGGCGTCGCCGGTTTCGGCTCGGCACCAATCGAAACATCGCGTGACCGATCGGTGACCGGTCGTCCGGCGCGTCGCCCGGGACACGCCGGGCGACCGGCCCCACAGGTCCCACGAGTCACAGTCGTTACTCACACCGATGTCATTCACCGGGGGTGTGAGGACGCCCGCGGCCGCGTCGTGTTCGTTATCCGGGCAACGTTGCGCCAACCGCCGTTCACACCGTGTACTGGAGGCCGACACCGGCGCATCGTGGCGTGCGGGCGAGCAACACACATCCACAGCCGAGGAGGAGAGCGATGACGCACGCCCTGGCTCAGCCCTCCCCCGTGCAGCCGTGAAGATCGTCTACGCGACGTTCCGCGGGCTGTTCGCCGACAACCCGCGGGCGATCTACGAGGCCATCGCGGCCGACCCCGCCCACGCCGGCGCCACCCACACCTGGCTCTGCAACGAGAAGACCCGGCCCACCTTCCCGGCGGACGTCGAGACGGTGATCTACCCGTCCGACGAGGCGGCCGCGGCGCTCGGGTCGGCCGACGTCGTCGTCGCCAACGACTGCCTGTCGATGCCGTGGACCAAGCAGCCGCACACGACCTACCTGCAGACCTGGCACGGCACCCCGCTCAAGCGCATCCATCACGACGCGCTGCCCGTCCGCCCCGGCTGGCTGGACCGCCCCGACCAGGACGTCGCCCGCTGGACCTACCTGCTCTCCCCCAACCCGCCGAGCACCGAGCGCCTCCGCCACGCCTTCCGCTTCGGCGGCCCCGTCGTCGAGACCGGCTATCCGCGCAACGACGTCATGCACAGCCCGCACCGCGACGAGATCCGGGCCCGGCTGCGCGCCGAGCTCGGCATCCCCGACGGGACGACGGCAGTGCTCTACGCCCCCACCTGGCGCGACGACCTCGTCTTCGACTCCACCGGCGAGCGCGACTTCGAGTTCCCGATCGACATGGCCGACTTCACCTCCCGGCTCGACGACCACGTGCTCCTGCTCCGGCTGCACAGCATGGTCAAGGACCGCCCGCAGATCGGCCCGGGCGTGCCGGTGATCGACGTGTCCGACCACGCCGAGTCGGCCGAGCTGTACCTCGCCGCCGACGTGCTGGTCACCGATTACTCGTCGGCGATGTTCGACTTCGCCGTCACCGGCAAGCCGCTGCTGCTCTACACGTACGATCTGGAGCACTACCGGGACGACCTACGCGGTTTCTACTTCGATCTCGCCGACGTCGCACCCACCCCGCTGCTGCGCACCAGCAGCGAACTCATCGAGGCCCTCGGCGATCTCCCGGTCGCCGACGGCGGCTCGGAACCTGCAGACCGGTACACCCGTTTCCGGGACACTTTCTGCTCACTCGAGGACGGCCACGCGACGGAGCGTGCGCTGACCCTGCTCTTCCCGTCCGGCGGCTCCGCCGGACGACTCACCCAGGAAAGGGGATGAACGTGCGGACCACCGACCGAGCCCTGACGAGCTCTCCGCGAGATCTGGCCCGCACCGCGGCGCCACGCCTTCTGCACCGCCACCTGCATCCCCCGGTCCAGGCGGTGATCCTGGCCGCGGGCATGGGCACCCGCCTCGGCCGGACGACGCCCAAGCCGCTCACGCCCCTGCACGACGGGCGCACCATCCAGCGGCGCCAGCTCGACGCCCTGCGCACCGCGTTCGGCTCCGACGTCGACATCACCGTCGTCGTCGGCTTCGCCAGCGAGCTGCTGATGCAGGCCTCCCCCGACGTGCGCTTCGCCTACAACCCGCACTTCGCCAGCACCAACACCTCCAAGAGCCTGTGGCGGGGGCTGTCCAGCTGCCGCGGCGACGGGGTGCTCTGGCTCAACGGCGACGTCGTGTTCGACCCCGCCGTCCTCGAGCACGTGCTCGGGTACGTGCGCGACGACGAGAGCTTCGTCTGCGTCGACACGGCGACGGTCGGCGAGGAGGAGATCAAGTACACCCTCGACGGCGAGGGCTACATCCGCGAGCTGTCCAAGACGGTGGTCGGCGGGCTCGGCGAGGCCGTCGGCATCAACTACGTGTCCAGCAAGGACAAGCCCGCGCTGATCGAGCACCTGGCCGCCTGCGCCGACCAGGACTACTTCGAGCGGGCGATCGAGACCGCCATCGAGTTCGAGGGGCTGCGGTTCCGGCCGCTCGACATCTCGCAGTTCAGCGCCGTCGAGGTCGACTTCGAGCGCGACCTCGAGCGGGCCAACACGCTGTTCTGGGGCGAGCCCACGGTCGTGCAGCCCCTGGTCGCCGAGCTGATCTGACGGCGGACCGGGGCGCCCCGCAGCCGGGGCGCCCCGGATCAGCCGACCGGCACCGGCTGTGCGGCGTCCACGGGCGGCCGCGCGGCCTCCCGGAACCTCCGGACGGCGACGATGCCGCCCACCACCAGCCCCGGCCCGAACGCGACCAGCACCGCCACCGCCAGCCGCGCCGGCAGCTGCGGCCCCGACGACAGCACGTGGGCCGACCACAGCACGTCGATGTCGGGCAGCCCCTCGACGAGGAACAGCCAGCCGAGGACGGCGGCCAGCAGGCCGGTCATCACCCCGCGACCGCGCAGCGCCGCCCGCAGGCCGAATCCGGCGACGAGCCCCGTGATCACGGCAGGTATCAGCGCGGCGACGATCGCGCCGACGTAGGAGACGCCGCCCGGGGGCGCCGGCGTCGCCAGCGCGTGCCACAACACGGCGGCCGCGCCGACCGGCAGGAGCGCACCCAGCGGGCGCGGACCGCGCCCCAGCAACCCGGCCGCCACCGGCAGCAGCGCCAGCACGACGAAGCCGGGCCAGACCAGCCAGGGCGACGGCGGCGGGCTCCAGGTCAGCTCGCCGGTGACGGTGACCGGAGTGTCGCCGTGCCGCAGCGCGATGGTCCACACGAACACCGTGTGCGCGACGGTCGGATCTGCGGCCACCGCCGGCGGCAGCAGCCCCTGCGTCATCCAGTGCGTGCGGTGGTCGTGCCACACGTAGTCCGACCGGGTCGACACCTGCACCCACTTCGGGGCGGCGTGCGCGTCGGCCTCGGCCGGCAGCGTCACCCGGCCGTACCGGTCGAGGTTGATGTAGGTGGCCGGGCTGCGCTCGTTGCGCCAGACGCCGTCGCGGCCGATCCGCAGGTAGGGCTCGTCGAAGTAGCCGGGCACCTGCACCTCGGCGTCCGTGGGGTTGCTGATCTCGAGGTCGTCGCCGAACTGCAGCACGCGCACGCTCACGCCGGGCATCGCCGGGGAGACCGTGCGGACGCGACCGTCGAAGTCGCTGCCCGCCGCGGTACCCCCCACATGGGCCGACGCGGGCCCGGCCACCGCCAGTGTCGCCAGCACGCCCAGCAGCACGACCAGCAGGCGCCCCGCGCCCCGGCTCACGACGCGCCCATCACCTGGCGGAGGTCCGAGGCGATGTCCTTGGGGGTGTTGCCCGCGTTGAACGCGACGTGCGCCTGGTCGTCGTTTCCGTACAGCAGCAGTAACGACGAGTGCGTCTTGCCGTCGTCCTCGGCCAGCGGCACCCCGGCGGACAGCTGCGCCTGGTCGATCGCGTCCTGGTTGCCGGTGAGCCCGACGAACCGGACCGGCAGGTCGGCGTCGAACCGGTGCAGGTACTCGCCGAGCACGGCAGAGGTGTCGTGGGCCGGATCGGTCGTGACGACGACGACCTGCACCGTGTCGGCGACGGCCTTGTCCAGGCCCCGCAGCGCGACGGCGATGTCGGCCATGGTGGTCGGGCAGACGTCGGGGCAGCGGCTGTAGCCGAAGTAGAGCAGCGTGGGGCGCCCCGCGGTGGTCGTCGTGAAGTCGAACGGCTTGCCCGCGGTGTCGGTGAGGGTGAACGACGGCCGGTGGTACGGGTCGGCGAGGTTGATGCCGGCGTACCTGTGCTGCGCGCCCGACACGGTGGCCGGGGGCGAGGCCGCCGAGTGGTCGTGGGCGGTCGTGCTGCCGCAGCCGGCCGCGAGCAGGCCGGCCGCCGCGAGGGCGGCGGCCAGCCGGATGCGAGCGATCACGACGCCACGGTACGACGCCGTGCGTCCCAGCCGAGCACGACGCCGACCAGCCCGACCAGCAGCGCCACGAGGGCGATCCACGTCGCCGCCCCGGACGACGACGCCGTCGTGGCGTGGGCAGTGTGGTCGGCCGCCGACGCGGCGGCGGTCGGTGCGGCGGCGGAGGCACCGGTCAGGGTGAGCACGGGCGCCGGGTGCGCCGGCTCGGGTGCCCCGGCCACGGTGGGCTCGATCCACGCCACCTGCTTACCGTCACTGTAGGTCTGGACGGCGCTGAACGTCAGCGAGTCGACCTTCGGGATCGGGCCCACCGAGAGGGAGAACTCCTGGAACTCCCCCGGCGCGATGCCGCCGCCGCGCACGGCGTCGAACTCGACGACCGACACCCGGTCGGTGAGCGTGGCGCCGTCGTCGGTCGTCACCGGCTTGGCGAGCTTCTCCTTGGTCGTCGTGAACGTCCAACCGGGCACCGGCAGCACGGCCACCGAGGCCAGCGGCGTCTTCGCCGGCAGCTGGATCTGGAGCTTGACCGTGCTCGCGGTGTCGCTCTCGTCGGGCACGCGGAAGGTCACCTTGCCCTCGCCGCCCGGGGTGGCGTCGGAGGAGGAGACGGCCACGTGGGCCGACGCGGTGCCGACGCCCAGGGTGAGCAGGCCGGCGAGGGCGGCGGTGACGATGGCGAGGCGGGGCAGGGACACGGGACTCCTTCTGATACAGGGACGGCGCACGGTCAGCGCACCGGGAAAGTGGTCGTGGCGGTGGTGGCGGTGAACTGGTCGAGACGGACGACGACGGTGAGGGTCCAGGTGCCGGCCTTCGGAATGCTCATGCCGCCGTCGATGAAGTGCCCGGGGCCGGCCGGCAGCAGCGGAACGGTGATCGGGCCGATCTGCTGCTCCCGCTCGGTGAGGGTCACGGTGATGCCGGCGGGCTGGGTGAGCTGGCCCTTGTCGTCGAACAGATAGAGGTGCAGCGAGTCGGCGCCCGGCCGCGCCGGCTCGATCGACACCTGCACGCTGCCCCGCGGGCCGTCGGTGCCCTGCAGGGCCATCGTCGCGTTCACCGGCTGGGCCACGGCAGCCCGTGCCGGGGCGCTGCCGACGAGCACGGCGGTCAGCGCGAGGACGACGCCGGCGAGCGCGAGCTCGACCAGCACCGACCGACGGAAGCCGGGCAGCGCCTCGGCCGCGGAGTCGGCCTGCGCCGACGCCCGGAGCGCGGCCGCTTCCGACACCGTCGCGGACGGTGCGAGCTGATCGTCGGTCGGACCACCGGCGAAGGCGTGCGCCGAGACGCGGCGCAGCGTGCCCGCCCGGGCCCGGGGCGCGCCCAGGTGCTGCTGCACCCACACCCGCGAGACGCCTGCGGCGGCCAGGATGACGAACACCACCGCCAGCTTGGCGACCAGCAGCCAGCCGTAGCCGGTGGTGAACAGTGCGGCCGGGGAGCCGACCTCCCGCACCGACTGCAGCACCCCGGTGACGACCAGCGCGACCACCGAGCCGAACGCGAGCCGGGAGAACCGCGGCAGCGCCGCCGCCAGCTCACCCGGCGGCGTGGAGGGTCGCAGCAGCCCGGCGAGCAGCCCGGCGAGGCCGCCCAGCCACGCCGACATCGCGACGACGTGCACCGTCGCCACCGGGACGGCGAGCTCCGGCAGCTCCCCCGCGGCGGCGTGGCCGACCGCGGCCACCGAGGCCGCCAGCCCCGCACCGAGCACCGCGATGCCGACCACGCCCAGGTCCGACGGCGGCCGCGCCCGCCGCCAGGCCGGCGCCAGCACGGCCAGCAGCGCGACGGCGAGCACCGCCCGCACCAGCATCATCCGGCCCGCCGAGGAGGCAAGCGTGGCACTGAGCAGCGCGCCGTCGAACAGCGAACCGAGCCCGGACCCCGCCGCGTAGGGCCCCTGCAGCAGGAAGTCGAGCACCGCCGTGACGGCCACCGTGGCCGCCCCCCACGTCGTCAGCCGGCGCAGCCGCCCCGACGCCCAGGCGCCGGGCCAGCACGCCAGCGCCAGCACCGGGAGACCGAGGGCCAGGGCCAGGCCCGCGTAGCCGACCGCCCGCACCAGCGGCTCGGCGACGGTGACGACCGGATCGCCCGAACTCTGGGCCGACGCGGCGGCGCCCGACACCAGGCTGCCGTTGCCGATCACGAAGGAGAACGCGCCGGCGACCGGGTGCGAGTCGCTGGACACCACCCGGTAGGTGACCAGGTAGCCGCCGTCGGGCAGGTCGCCGCGCAGGGGGATCGTCAGCACCGCGCCGTCGACGTGCGCCGCGCCGGCGTCGACCCGGTTGCCGGTGGAGCCGAGCACGCGTGCGTAGCCGGCCCCCAGGGAGACGGCCTCGTCGAACGTGAGCGTGACCTTCGCGGGAGCCGTGGCGACCCGCGCGCCCTCGCCGGGGTCGGTGCTGACGAGGGTGGCGTGGGCCGACGCCGGCCCGGCGACGACCACGCCGGCCAGCAGCCAGCCCGCCAGGAGCGTGAGCAGCCAGACCGCGGAACGCCTCACGCAGCGACCCGGCGGCGGGCGACGACGGCCGGACGGCGCCGGCGACCGCGCCACGCGACCGCCGCGACCAGCGCCGTGCCGGCCAGCAGCAGCAGGTGGGCGAGCGCCCGGGCGACCTGCACGCGGCCGTCGGCGAGGTCGGCGAGGGTGACCGGGACGAGCAGCGCGACGAACGTGCCCAGGAACGGCAGCGCCCCCGCCGCGAGGCGCGGTGCGGCGGCGACCGCCAGGAACGCGGCCGCCACGGCGAGGTTCCACGCACCCGTCTCGTGCTCCATGTGCACCGGCGCGCTCATCGCGCCCGCACCCGACGCGAGCACCGGCCACGCCAGCCCCGCCTGGGCCACGCCGACGGCGAGCAGGGCCAGCCGGAGCGCCGTCCCCAGCAGCCGCGCCCGCGCGGCCGCGGCCATGCCGGGCAGCTCGCGGGGCAGCGCCTCGAGGACGGCGACCGTCAGGTCGGGCACCGCCGGTGCCGGCGCGAGCCGCACGCGGCGGGTGACGCGGGCGGCGTCGTCGGCCCAGGCGGCGCACTCGTCGCAGCGGGCCAGATGCGCGTCGAGCATGCCCTCGGACATGCCGAGCGGCGCACCGTCCAGGCGTGCGGATGCCGCCTCGCGGAACAATGGACACTGCATGCTCCATTGGTCGTCCGCCGGGGCGGTCCGGTTCCCGGCCCGCGCGACGGAGTGGCAGACAGAGAGAGAAGGACATGGACGAGTTGCAGCGGACGGCGGAGGACGCCGCCGCCGGTGATCCGCTGGCCGCCGCAGCGCTCGTCCGGGCCACCCAGTCCGACGTGTGGCGCCTGTGCGCCGCCCTCGGCGACCCGAACTCGGCCGACGACCTCACGCAGGAGACCTACCTGCGCGCCTTCGGCTCCCTGCACCGCTTCGAGGGCCGCTCGTCGGTGCGCACCTGGCTCCTCTCGATCGCCCGGCGCGTCTGCGCCGACGCCGTGCGCTCGCGCCGCCGCCGCCGGCTCACCCTGGTGCGCGACGTGGCCGACGTCGAGCCGATGACACCGGGTCAGGACGCCGACCGCGTGGCCGAGGGCGTGGCGGTCGACGACCTGCTCGCCCGGCTCGACCCCGACCGGCGCGAGGCCTTCGTGCTCACCCAGCTGCTGGGGCTCCCCTACGCCGAGGCCGCCGAGGTGGCCGGCTGCCCGGTGGGCACCATCCGCTCGCGTGTGGCCCGCGCCCGGGGCGACCTGATCGAGGCGCTCGACGACGACGCCGTGGCAGACCGCGCTGAACGGCGGCGGACGGGAATCTGAACGGCAGGTCAACGGCCCGGTACCGGCGCGCTTCGCCTCTCGGGCGGGCACCTATGCTCCCCGACGGTTGCGCATCCGTCACTCACGGCGACGCCGACCCTCTCCCCACCCCCCGAACCGGAGCGACGCGTGCCCTTCAGCCTGACGCCCAAGGATTCGAGCTTCTACCCGCTGTTCACCGCCTCGGCGGAGAACCTGGTGGCAGCCACCGAGGTCCTGGCCGATTTCGTCCACGACCACGCGCGCCGCCCGCAGCTCAACGACAAGCTCCGCGAGCTCGAGCACGCCGCGGACCAGACGACGCACGCGATCTTCCGGCAGCTCAACACCAGCTTCGTGACCCCGTTCGACCGCGAGGACATCTACAACCTCGCCAGCGACCTGGACGACGTCATGGACTTCGTCGAGGCCGCCGCCGACCTGGTGATCCTCACCGGGCTGGGCACGCTGCCGGCCGAGATGCACCAGCAGGTCGAGCTGCTGCAGCGCTGCGCCCAGACGACGGCCGCCGCCATGCCGCGCCTGCGCACGATGAAGGACCTCTCCGACTACTGGATCGAGGTCAACCGCCTGGAGAACGAGGCGGACAAGCTCTACCGGCGGCTGCTCTCGCGGCTCTACAGCGGCGAGTTCGACGCGCTGGAGATCCTCAAGCTCAAGGAGGTCGCCGACCAGCTCGAGGAGGCGGCCGACGCGTTCGAGCACGTCGCCAACGTGGTCGAGACGATCGCCGTCAAGGAGTCCTGACCCCGGATGTCAGGCATGACCGCCGCCCTGATCGTCATCATCGTGGTGGCGCTGGCGTTCGACTACACCAACGGCTTCCACGACGCGGCCAACGCGATCGCGGTCGCCGTCTCCACCAAGGCGCTCACGCCTCGCGTGGCTCTGGCGCTCGCCGCGATCATGAACCTCGTCGGCGCGCTCATCTCGACCAAGGTGGCCGCGACCGTCGGCGCAGGGATCATCGAACCGCCGACAGGCCCCCAGGGCCTGCAGGTCGTGTTCGCCGCGCTGATCGGTGCGATCGCCTGGAACCTGTTCACCTGGTACTTCGGCCTGCCGTCGTCCTCGTCGCACGCCCTGATCGGTGGCCTCGTCGGTTCGGCGCTGGCCGCGAGCGAGTCGGTGCAGTGGGGCGGGATCGTGGACAAGGTCGTCGTCCCGATGGTGCTCTCGCCGCTGGTCGGCCTCGTGCTCGGCTACCTGTTCATGCTCGCCCTGCTGTGGACCTTCCGGAACCGGAACGCCCACAAGACCGAGCGCGGCTTCCGGCACGCGCAGATCTTCAGCTCGGGCGCCATGGCCTTCGGCCACGGCACGCAGGACGCGCAGAAGACGATGGGCATCATCACCCTGGCGCTCGTGACGTCGGGGGCGATCAGCTCCTTCTCCGTGCCCCTGTGGGTCATCCTCGCCTCGGCGCTGGCCATGGGGCTCGGCACCTACTCCGGCGGCTTCCGCATCATCCGGACCCTGGGCCGCCGCGTCATCAAGCTCACGCCGGCCAGCGGGTTCGCGGCCCAGACGGTCGCCTCGGGGGTGCTGATCGCCACCGCGACCGTGTTCGCCGTGCCGATCTCGACGACGCACGTCACCACGGCGTCGATCATGGGCGTGGGCGCGACCCGGCGGCTCTCGGCGGTGCGCTGGGGCGTGGCCGGGAACATCGTGGTGGGCTGGGTGCTGACCCTGCCGGCCGCGGGCGCCGTCGCCGCGGTCGCCTACTTCCTCATCCACGCGATCATCCGATAGGACACCCTGGTGACCGGTAACCCATCGCAGCAGCCGGTCGCGCTCGGCACGCCGGCCGGCCGCTGGCTGGTGCTGGTCACCGTGCTCGCCTCGGGCATGGCGTTCCTCGACGCCACCGCCGTCAACGTCGCGCTGCCCTCGATCGGGCGCGAGCTGGGCTCGACGCTGTCGGGCCTGCAGTGGACCGTCACCGCCTACACGCTGACGCTGGCCGCGCTGATCCTGCTCGGCGGCGCGCTCGGCGACCGGTTCGGCCGGCGCCGGGTCTTCCTCATCGGGGTCGCCTGGTTCGCCACCGCCTCGCTGGTCTGCGGGCTCGCCCAGACCACCGGCCAGCTCGTCGTCGCGCGGGCCGTGCAGGGCGTGGGCGGCGCGCTGCTCACCCCGGGCAGCCTCGCCCTCATCCAGTCCTCGTTCCGCCCGGGCGACCGGGCGCGGGCGATCGGCCTGTGGTCGGCGCTGGCCGGCATCGCCGGGCTGATCGGCCCCTTCCTGGGCGGCCTGCTCGTCGACGCGGCCAGCTGGCGGCTGGTCTTCCTGCTCAACGTCCCGCTGGCCGTCGTCGTGCTCGTCGCCGGCCGGCACGTGCCCGAGAGCCGTGACGAGGAGGCGCAGGGCCGCTTCGACGTCGCCGGCGCGGTGCTCGGCGCGGTCGCGCTCGGCGGGATCACCTACGCGCTGATCACCGGTGGCGAGAGCCTGGCCCGCGCCGACGTCGCCGTCTCGGCCGCCGTCGGCGTGGCGGCCGCGGTCGCGTTCGTGCTCCGGGAACGGCGGACGGCGCACCCGATGCTGCCCCCGCGGCTGTTCGCCGACCGGCAGTTCACCGGGGCCAACGTGGCGACGCTGGCGATCTACGGGGCGCTGGGCGGCGGCTCGCTGTTCCTGATCCTGCAGCTGCAGACGGTGCTCGGCTATCCCGCAGCCACCGCGGGTGCGGCGATGCTGCCCTCGATCCTGCTGATCACCCTGCTGTCGCCGCGCGCCGGGGCGCTGGCCACCCGCATCGGGCCGCGCCTGCCCATGACGATCGGGCCGCTGATCACGTCCGCCGGCGCGCTGTGGCTGACCGGCGTCAACGGCAGCGCCCCGTACTGGATCGAGGTGCTGCCCGGCTCGCTGCTGCAGGGCCTCGGCATGGCGACGACGGTGGCGCCGCTCACCGCCACCGTGCTCGGCTCCGCGCCCGACACGCTGGCCGGGATCGCCAGCGGCGTGAACAACGCCGTGGCGCGGGCGGGCCAGCTGCTGGCCGTCGCGGCGCTGCCCGTCGCGGTCGGGCTCTCCGGCACCGACTACACGAACCCGGCCGCATTCACCAGCGGCTTCCGCATCGCCATGCTCATCTGCGCGGCGCTGTTCGCGCTCGGGGGCGCGGTCTCGTGGGCGACCATCCGGGCCGACGTCCTCGCCCGCTAGGTTCGCCTAATCCGATCGACCTGGTAGACATAACGCCGTGACACGGACGACGGCGCCGCTCCTCGTGAGCCGACGACACGTCGACCTGCTGCGCGTCTGCACCGCTGCCTGTCCGGGCTGCTGACCCCCCGCGCCTCTCCCGGCGCCGCTCTCCTCCCCCGCTCGCACGCGCCGCGCCCTGTCCGCGGCGACCGCACCCGGAGTCAGCCCCCGTGAAGACCCTCGTCCTGATCACCCTCGTCGGCCTCGGCGCCCAGTTGATCGACGGCAGCCTGGGCATGTCCTACGGCGTCACCTCGACCACCCTGCTGCTGCTTCTCGGCGCCACCCCTGCGGCCGCCTCGGCCACCGTCCACCTCGCCGAGATCGGCACGACCCTGGCGTCGGGCCTCTCCCACGCGCGGTTCGGCAACGTCGACTGGAAGGTCGTCGCCAGGCTCGGCCTGCCAGGGGCGGTCGGGGCGTTCATCGGCGCCCACGTCCTGTCCGGGCTGTCGACGTCGCTGACCAAGCCGCTGATGGCCGTGCTCCTGTTCGGTCTCGGCCTCTACCTGCTGGCCCGGTTCACCCTGCGCGGGTTCGACCGCCGCAACCTCGGCAAGCCGCTGCGGAAGCGCTTCCTCGTGCCGCTCGGCCTGGGCGCCGGGTTCGTCGACGCGATCGCCGGCGGCGGCTGGGGACCCATCGGGACGTCGTCGGTGCTGACCAGCGGCCGCCTGGAGCCGCGGCGCGTCGTCGGCTCGGTCGACAGCTCGAAGTTCCTCGTCTCCTCCGGCGCCAGCCTGGGCTTCGTCACCGCGATGGGCGCCCACCACATCGCCTTCTCCTGGGCCGCCGGGCTGCTCATCGGCGGCGTCGTCGCGGCGCCGGTCGCCGCCTGGCTGGTCCGGCACATGCCCGCCCGACTGCTGGGCTCCCTGGTCGGCGGCATGCTGCTCGTCACGAACGCCCGCACGCTGCTGGGCAGTGACTGGATCGCCGCGCCGGGCCCGGTCCGCGTCGCCGTATACGCGGTGCTGGCCGCGGTCTGGGCGCTGGCCGCCGTCCACTCGATCCGCATGCACCGCGCGGAGAAGACCGGCGATGTCGCCGTCCCCGAGCGGAACGTGGTCGCCGACGTGACCACCCCGGTCCCCGCCGGCCGGCCGAGCGCGCCGGAGGCCTGAGGCCAGTGGCGCCTGACCCTCTGGCCAGGCCGTGGGGCGTCGCTACGGTTCGGTGAGCACCCGCCGCTACGACCCTGGGGGCCTCGCGTGAAGAGCAACCGGTCCATTCCGCCGGCCACCGTCATCCCGGTGCTCGTCTACCCCGATGTGCGGGCAGCCGTCTCCTGGCTCACCACTGCTTTCGGCTTCGTCGAGCGGGTGCGGATCGGCGAGAGCCACCGCGCCCAGCTCAGCATCGGCGACGACGGGGCGATGATCGTCGCCGAGCCGGGGGGCGAGAAGGAGCCGCCCCAGAGCGGCACGGTCAGCCAGCTGATCAAGCTCCGGGTCGAGGACGTCCAGACCGCCTTCGAGCGCGCGCGCTCGGCCGGAGCGCGGGTGCTGGAGCCACCCACGGACCGGCCTTACGGCGAACGGGAATGCGCCGTGGAAGACCTTGCCGGCCACCGTTGGCAGCTCACCCAGACGATCCGTGACGTGGCCCCCGAAGAGTACGGATGCCAGACCATCGAGGCCTGGGCCGCGCCGCGCAGCCGACTCCCCGACGGAGAGGCAGCGTCGACGCCTGACCAGCGCTGAAACGCGGGCTCACCGGTCCGGCGCCGGAAGTCCGTCTGAGGCGGTCGTCGGCTGGGCGCAGGGGCGTTGTCCCTCTGCCCGCCATTCCTGCCGGAGTCCTGGCGGGTACAGGGACAACGCTCCGTGCCGTCGGGTCAGAAGCGCTGCTCCAGCTCCGCGGGCAGGCCGGGCAGCTCCCGGCCCGGTGGCACGGGCGGGCGCTCGCCGGCCCGCTGCCAGGCCCACGTGTCGGCGACCGACTCCCCCACCGGCCGGCTCGGCAGCCCCAGCTCCCGGGCCCGTGACGTGTCGACCTCCCAGGCCGTGCGCGCCTCCTCGGCCGGCATCCACAGCGGCAGGTGGTGCCAGGGCTGCACGCCCGCGGCCAGCAGGTCCGCCTCCGGCACCGGCACCCACTCGGGGTCGCCGCCGGTGACCTCCCGGCAGATCTCGAGCAGCCCGCCGAACGTGGTCATCCCGACCGGCCCGGTCGCGTTCACGGCGCCGGAGAGCCCGCGCTCCACGGCCTCGACCAGCCAGCCGGCGAGATCGCGGGCGTCGACGAGGGCGATCGGCTGGTCGAGTCCTTCCGCGGGGACGACGACCCGGCCGCCCCGGGCGATCCGGTCCAGCCACCAGCCGAGCCGGTACAGCGGGTCGTACGGACCGACGATCAGGCCGGCCCGGGCGGTGAGGAAGCGGCCGCCCAGCGCCTCGCCGAGGATCCGCTCGGACGCCGCCTTGATCGGGCCGTACTCGTCGTCCTCGGAGGTCCAGGTCGGCTCGTCGTCCTCGCGCCCGAGCGGCCCCGGCGGCCAGGAGCTGTAGGCGTTGAGGCTGCTGACGAACGCGTAGCCGCGCGCACCGGCCAGCGCGGCGGCGGCGTTGCGCGCCGCGGCCCGGGTCTGGCCGGACGTGTCGACGACGAGCTCGGGCGCCCACCCGTCGAGCGCGGCGGGCAGCGCGGCGGCGTCGTCGCGGTCGCCGTGCAGCGCCCGGACCCCCTCCGGGGGCGCGCCGGACACGCCCCGGGTGAACGTGGCGACCTCGTGCCCCCGCTCGAGCGCCGCGGTGACGACGTGCCGGCCGAGGAATCGGGTACCGCCGAGGACGAGGAGCCGCATGGCCCCCACTCCAGCCGACCCGCCGCCCCGCCGTCCAGCCGGTTCGCGCGCGGCGTAAGTCTCAGACCGCGCGGGCGCCGGGCAGGTCGGGCACCTGGGGCAACGGGGTCGAGCGGGCCGCGGCGAGCACCATCTGCGGCGAGCGCGGCAGGCCACGCCGCATGCACAGCCGCAGCGCCCGGGCGCCGGTGAGCACATCGGTCTCCGGCGGCACGACCAGCAGGTCGGCGCGCTTGGTGCCGCCGTCCCACGTCATGCAGACCACCTGCGGGTCCATGCTGCGGAAGCCACCGGTGCGCACGACGCGCCCCAGGACGACGATCTTGCGCGGCACGGGCGCCCACGCGTCGAGGGCGTAGGTGAACCGTTCGATGCGGACGCCCCGGCGCTCGAGCTCGGCGATGAGCTCGGGCACCTCGACCGCGAGATCGCGGGTGCGCGGGAACCACGCGCCGTCGAAGGCCTGGCCCCCGGCACCGGCGTCCGCCCGAAGACTCACCCGGACATCGATCCCGCCCCGGAAACCCTCAGGAACCAGAGCCGTTCGGGTGATCGTCGTCATCAGCGTTCAGTCGCCCTTCGTCGCTCGCCCCGGGCCGTCGGCACACGGGCCCGAGACGAACGTACGGGCGGCGGACTGCGCGTGCCGGTGTGGCGGACCCGGGCGGGTCGCCGTCCCCCGGCCGGTCGTCACGACCCGTGCGCGCCCGGCCACGAACCTCGGAGTTGACCGACCCCGGAAATGATCATCGCCTGCGTGCTCGGGACACGGTCGGACACGCCGACCGGTCGAGCACGCAGGCGATGATCAACTGCGAAGGGGCAGGCCTCAGACCGGCTTGGGCTTGCGGTTCTTCGCCTTGCCGCGCTCGGTCTGGTCGAGCACGACCTTGCGGACCCGCACCGTCGCCGGGGTGACCTCGACGCACTCGTCCTCGGCGCAGAACTCCAGCGCCTGCTCCAGGTTCAGGATGCGCGGCGGGATCAGCCGCTCCAGCTCCTCGGAGGTGGACTTGCGCATGTTGGTGAGCTTTTTCTCCTTGGTGATGTTCACGTCCATGTCGTCCGGACGCGAGTTCTCACCGACGATCATGCCCTCGTAGACGTCCGTGCCGGGCTGGACCATCAGCTGGCCGCGCTCCTGCAGCGAGAACATCGAGTACGTGGTCGCCACGCCCTGGCGGTCGGCGACCAGCGAGCCGGTCGGGCGGGCGCGCATGTCGCCCAGCCACGGCTCGTAGCCCTCGAGGTTGTGGTTGAGGACGCCGGTGCCGCGGGTCTCGGTCAGGAACTCGGTGCGGAACCCGATCAGGCCGCGGGACGGGCAGATGTACTCCATCCGCGCCCAGCCGGTGTCGTGGTGCACCAGGTTCTCCAGCCGCGCGCGACGGGTCGCCAGCGCCTGGGTCAGCGTGCCGACGTACTCCCCGGGGGTGTCGATGGTGACCCGCTCGACGGGCTCGTGCAGCTTGCCGTCGATCATCTTGGTGACCACCTGCGGGCGGCCGACGGTCAGCTCGAACTCCTCGCGGCGCAGCTGTTCGACGAGGATCGCCAGCGCCAGCTCGCCGCGGCCCTGCATCTCCCAGGTGTCGGGGCGCTCGGTGGGCAGCATGCGCACCGAGACGTTGCCGACCAGCTCCTGGTCGAGGCGGTTCTTGATCAGGCGGGCGGTGAGCTTCTTGCCCGACTTGCCCGACAGCGGCGAGGTGTTGATGCCGATCGTGATCGAGATCGACGGCTCGTCGACGGTCAGCGGCGGCAGCGGGCGCGGGTCGTTCGGGTCGGCGAGCGTGTCGCCGATCATGATGTCCTCGATGCCGGCGATGGCGACCAGCTCACCCGGGCCGGCGCTCTCGGCCGGGGTGCGGGTGAGGCCCTCGGTGACCAGCAGCTCGGTGATCTTGACGTTCTTGATCGTGCCGTCGGTCTTGCACCAGGCGACCTGCTGGCCGTTCTTCATGGTGCCCGAGTGGATGCGCAGCAGCGCCAGCCGGCCGAGGTACGGGGAGGCGTCGAGGTTGGTGACCTGCGCGCGCAGCGGCTCCTCGGCGTCGTAGACCGGCGCCGGGATCGTGTCGAGCAGCGTCTGCACGAGCGGGTGCAGGTCGGGGCTGTCCGGCGAGGTGCCGTCCTCGGGCCGGGTGAGCGAGGCCTGCCCGGTCTTGCCGTTGCTGTAGACGATCGGGAAGTCGAGGTTGTCCACGT
>DASYGS010000139.1:0-10010 GCA_035999465.1 Blastococcus sp.
GGCGCACTTCTCGATCAGCTCCTGGGCGATCTCCAGGTTCTCGCCGAGCTCGATCGCCGAGCCGTCCCACATGTGCGACTGGAACAGGGGCTCCTGTCCGGCGTTCACGCGGTCCTGCGACAGCGCGATCAGCGGGCGGACGTAGCCGTCCAGCTTGTCCTTCGGGCAGTGGTCGGTGTGCAGCGCGACCTGGACCGGGTACTTCTCGGCGACCACGTGCGCGAACTCGGCGAGGGCCACCGCGCCGGTGACCATCTCCTTCACCTTCGTGCCGGAGGCGAACTCGGCGCCGCCGGTCGAGAACTGGATGATGCCGTCGCTGCCGGCGTCGGCGAAGCCGCGCAGCGCGGCGTTGACCGTCTCCGACGAGGTGCAGTTGATCGCCGGGTAGGCGAAGCCGCCCTCCTTGGCCCGGCTGATCATGTCGGCGTAGACCTCGGGGGTCGCGATGGGCATGCGGGGCACTCCTGACGTGGGAACTCGGCAGCGGGCTCGGGCTCAGTATTCCGCCGAGCGCGTCACTGCGGGGAGTCGGGGCGGACGTTCAGCCCTGCTCGATCCGGCTGGCCACCCGCGCGGCCACCACCACCGGGTCGTAGGTCGGGGAGAAGGGCGGCGCGTAGGACAGGTCGGAGCCGGCCAGCTCCTCGGCGGTCATGCCCGCCCAGATCGCCGTCGCCAGGACGTCGATCCGCTTGCCGCTGCCCGGGCCGCCGACCACCTGCGCGCCGAGCAGCAGCCCGGAGCCTCGCTCGCTGAGCAGCTTGATCGTGATCGGCTCGGCGCCCGGGTAGTAGCCGGCCCGGGTGGTCGCCTCGATGGTCTCGGTGCGGTAGTCGTAGCCGGCGTCCTCGGCCTGGGTCGTGCACAGCCCGGTCCGGCCGATCTCGAGGTCGCCCACCTTCGTCACCGCCGTCCCGAGGACGCCGGCGAACCGGGCAAGCCGCCCGCCGATGACGGAGCCCGCGACCCGCCCCTGCTTGTTGGCGTGCGTGCCCAGCGCGACGTGCACCGCCTCGCCGGTGATCCGGTGGAAGGTCTGCGCGCAGTCGCCGGCGGCGAAGACCTCGGGGTGCGACCGGCTGCGCTGGGTGTGTCGCACGTCGACCGCGCCGGTGACGCCGATGGCCAGGCCCGCATCCCGCGCCAGCGCGACCTCCGGGCCCATGCCGAGGCCGAGGACGACGAGATCGGCGGGATGGCTGCCGGCGTCGGTGCGCACCGCCCGCACCACGCCGTCGGCGTCCACCTCGATCTCCCGCACCGGCTGCCCGGTCTGCATGTCGAACCCCATGGCGCCCATGGCCGCGCAGACCCGCTCCCCCATGTCGGAGTCGAGCTGGGCCATCGGCACCGGGTCGGCCAGCACGACCGTCACCTCGAGGCCGCGGTTCTTGAGCACCTCGGCCATCTCCAGCCCGATGTACCCGCCACCGAGGACGACGGCCCGCTTCGCCCCGGCGGCGATCGCCGCCCGGATGTCGGCGCCGTCGGCCAGCCGGTGCACCCCGTGCACGCCGTCGGCGTCCAGCCCGGGGACGTCGGGGCGGAACGGCCGGCCGCCGGTCGCGACGACGAGGGAGTCGTATCCGAGCCGCTCCCCGCCGGCGACGCTGACGGTGCCCGCGGCGAGGTCGATCTCCTCGGCTCGCGTGCAGGTGCGCAGCGTGATGTCGCGGCGGGCGAACTCGGCCGGGGAGCGCGCGATCAGTCGGTCGCGGTCGGGCACCAGGTCGCCGACCCAGTAGGGGATGCCGCACGCCGAGTAGGAGGCGTCCGGGCCCTGCTCGAGGACGACGATCTCCAGGTCTGAGGCATCGCGCAGCCGCCGCGCCTGGGCCGCCGCGGACAGTCCGGCGGCATCGCCACCGATGACGACCAACCGGTCACGGGCCCCGTTCATCGGCCCAGCGTTGCATCCGGCGGCACGCGACGTCGGGTCAGCGCGCGGCCGCGCGGAAGACCTTGCCCGGATTGAGCAGGCCGGCCGGGTCGAGCGCGGCCTTGATCGCGCGGTGCACCGACAGCGAGACGGGGCCGATCTCGCGCTCCAGCCAGTCGACCTTGATCGCGCCGACGCCGTGCTCGCCGGTGATCGTGCCGCCCAGCGACAGGCCCAGGTCGAGGATGTCGTCGAAGGCCTCGAACGCCCGCCGCCGCTGGTCGTGGTCGGTGGGGTCGAAGCAGATCGTCGGGTGCATGTTGCCGTCGCCGGCGTGCCCGACGACGCCGACGACCAGCCCGCGCTCGGTGGCGATGGTGTCGCAGCCGTCGAGGAAGGCCGCGATCCGGGACCGGGGCACCGCGACGTCGTCGATGAGCGTGCTGCCCAGCCGCTCCAGCGCGGGCAGCGCCGCCCGGCGTGCGGCCAGCAGCAGATCACCCTCCGCCGGGTCGTCGGTGGTGTGCACGAACTCCGCGCCGGCCTCCTCGCAGAGCGCGGCGAGGGCGGCGATCTCGGCCGCCGCGGCCTCGCCACCGGCGTCGGACTGGGCGACCAGCAGCGCGCGGGCCTCGCGGTCCAGGTCGGCCTTCAGCACGTCGTCGACCGCCCGGATGCAGGTGTTGTCCATGACCTCGAGCAGGCTCGGCACGAGGCCGCTGGTCACCACCGCCTCGACCACCTGCCCGGTCTGCGCCGTCGTCGCGAAGGTGGCGGCCAGCGTCACCGGGCGCTGCGGTGCCGGGCGCAGGGCCAGCGTCGCCTCGGTGATCACCCCGAGCGTGCCCTCCGAGCCCACGAACAGCCGCGGCAGGTCGTAGCCGGCCACGCCCTTCACGGTGCGCCGTCCGGTGCGCAGCACCCGCCCGTCGGCCAGCACGACCTCGAGGCCGAGCACGTAGTCGGTGGTCACCCCGTACTTCACGCAGCACAGGCCGCCGGAGTTGGTCGAGAGGTTGCCGCCGATGGTGCACCAGTCGTAGCTGGAGGGGTCGGGCGGATAGAACAGCCCGGAACCGGCGACGGCGTCCCGCAGGGCCTTGTTCACCACCCCCGGCTGGACGACGGCCAGCCGGTCGGCGGCCGACACCTCCAGGACGGCGTCCATCCGGGTCATGACCAGCGTGATCGCGCCGTCGACGGCGTTGCTGGACCCGGCCAGACCGGACCCGGCGCCGCGCGGCACCACCGGGATCCCGTGCCGGGAGGCCACCGTCATGACGGCGACGACCTCGGCGGTGCTGCGCGGCAGGACGACCGCCGCCGGCGTACCGGCCGGCGCGAGCATCGCCTGGTCGCGGGCGTAGGACGCCGTGACGTCCGGATCGAGAAGGACGCTGCCGGGCCCGAGCACGTCCTGCAGCTCGGCCACCCACGTCGCCGTTGCCGTGGTCACCGTCACACCGTACGACGCCGCCCGCCCGATCAGGTCAGCTGATCATCGGGGAGATCAGGCGAGGCCGAGGTCGGCGAGCTCGTACGCGGCGCGGTACTCGAAACCGGCGGCCTCGACGGCGGCCCGGCCCCCGCGGTCGACGATGACCGCGATCCCGACCACCTCGGCACCGGCCTCCTGCAGCGCCTCCGCGGCGGTGAGCGGGCTGCCGCCGGTGGTGGAGACGTCCTCGACCACGAGCACCGTGCGGCCCTCGACGTCGGGCCCCTCGATCCGCCGCTGCAGCCCGTGCGCCTTCCCGGCCTTGCGGACGACGCAGGCGTCGAGGAAGCCCTCGCCGTCGGCGGCGGCGTGCAGCATCGCCGTCGCGACCGGGTCGGCGCCGAGGGTGAGCCCCCCGACGACGTCGTAGCGCAGGTCGCCGGTCAGCTGGCGCATCACGCGGCCGACCAGCGGGGCGCCCTCGTGGTGCAGCGTCAGCCGGCGCATGTCGATGTACCAGTCGGCCTGCTTCCCGGAGGAGAGCGTGACCTTCCCGTGCACCACGGCGAGTTCCACGATCAGCTGGAGCAGCCGGTCACGGTCGGGCAGGGCGGGAGCAGCCGTCATGCGCCCGACCCTACTGAGGGCCACCATGCGGGCATGTCATCTCGTCGCGTCCGCCTCGCTGCCGCCGCGGGTCCGCTCGCCGCCGCCGTCCTGGGCGGGGTGTCGGTCGACACCGGCAGCCGGTGGTTCCGTGGTCTGGACCTGCCGCGCTGGTACCCGCCGCCGCAGACCTTCGGCATCGTCTGGAGCGCGCTGTACACCGCCACGGCCTGGGCCGGCGGCGAGGTGCTGGCCCGCGATCCGGCGGGCCGCCCCGCGTTCGCCCGCGCCTATGCGGTGAACCTGGCGCTCAACACCGCCTGGACGCCGCTGTTCTTCCGCGCGCACCGCCCCTGGGTGGCCGCGGCGGAGAGCGCGGTGCTCACGGCCTCGACCGTCGACCTGGCGCGCCGGGCCGCACCCGTGAGCGGCCGGGCCGCCCTCGCGCTGACGCCCTACGCCGTCTGGACGGCGTTCGCCACGGTGCTGTCGGCGACGATCGCCCGGCGCAATCCCCGGCGCCGGTAGCGCACCGTCAGGCGGCGGGGGGCGCCAGCACCTGGTCGATCACGTAGACGGTCGCGTTCGCCGTCTGCAGGTTCCCGCACACGACGGTCGCCGTCCGGGTACCGCCGAGGGTCTGCCCGGCGGAGAGCGTGAAGGTCGACCCCGTGCGGTCGATCGTCACCGTGTCGTTGTTCAGGGTGGTGTGGGTGCCGGCCAGCTGGGCGGGCGTCAGCCGTCCCTCGAGAACGTGATGGGTCAGCAGCTGGGTCAGCTTCGCGGTGTCGGCCATCAGCGCCTTGAGCGTCGCGCCGGGCACCGCCTCGAACGCGGGGTCGGCCGGCGCCAGCACGGTGATGGCCCGCCGGGCGTCGAGCGGATCGGCGAGGTCGGCCCGCTCGACGGCGGCGGCCAGCGAGGTCAGCAGGGGGGTGTGCGCGGCCGCGGCGACGACCGGTTCGGCGGCCATCGCGGCGGCGCTGCCGACGCCCGAGGCGGGGACGGAGGAGCAGCCGGGGCCGAACGGCCCGGTCGGCAGCGCGGCGCTCGGTACGGCGGCCGGGCCGCCCGCGGGGCTGCTCGCCGGTGCGGCGGAACCGGCGGCGGCGTCCGGGCCGCAGCCGCAGAGCACGAGCGCGACGGCGGCTGCCGCAGGGAGCAGGGCGCTGCGGGGCAGCAGGGTGCGCGTCACGTCGAAGAGGCTCCAGGTTCTGGGGGCGGTCCCGGGGCATTGTGACCGGCGACCGCGCGAGCGGGGGAACGGCTCAGCGGGCGATCGCCTGGATCGTGTGCCAGCCGCTGGCGCCGTCGGGGAACGGATAGGCCTGCGCCGGGGTCTGCACCTCGCCGTCCGCAGTGGTCGCGCGGACGGTGATCCGGTGGGTGCCGGGCCGGAAGTCGTAGGGCAGCACCCACTGCCGCCACAGGTCCCGCCCGATCGCCGGGGAGAGCCGCGCCGCCTGCCACTCCTGCCCGTCGACCTGCACCTCGACCCGGCCGATCCCGCGGGTCTGCGCCCAGGCGACGCCGGCGATCGGCCGCCGCCCGGCGGGAAACGGGTTCTGCGACGGCGTGTCGATCCGCGACTCCACCTTGATGGGGCCCTCGCGCGCCCAGGCGCGGGCCACCCAGTAGGCGTCGAACGCCTCGAAGGTGGTCGCCTCGATGCTGGTCAGCCACTTGCAGGCCGACACGTAGCCGTAGAGCCCGGGGATCACCATGCGCACCGGGAACCCGTGCACGACCGGCAGCGGCTCGCCGTTCATCCCGATGGCGAGCATCGCGTCCTCGACCGAGAGCGCGGAGCGGGTGGGCGCCCCGATGGTCATCCCGTCGACCGACCGGCAGACCAGCTGCGTGCTCGTCGTCCGCACGCCGTTCTCGCGCAGGAGCGCGCCGAGGGGGACGCCGAGCCAGCGCGCCGTCCCCGCCAGGTCGCCGCCGACCTCGTTGGAGACGCAGGTCAGGGTCACGTCGCGCTCGATGAGGTCGGTGCGGTCGTACAGCTCGCGCAGCGTGTAGCCGCGCGGCGAGTCGAACATGCCGGTGAGGGTCAGCCGGTAGTCCGCCGGCCGGATCTGCGGCACCGCGATCGCCGTGTCGATCCGGTAGAAGCTGCCGTTGCCGGTGAACAGCGGGGTGAGGCCGGGGACCTGCCGCGACAGGTCCACCCCCGCCGGGAGGGCGGGTGCCGGCGACGCGGGCGCCGGAAGGGCGAGCGCCGCCCGCAGCGCGGAGACGTCGAAACGGCGTTGCAGGAGCCGGCCGGTCCCGCCGGCCAGGACGGCGACGCCCACCGCCGCCCCGCCGGTCACGAAGAACCGGCGCCGGTCGATGCCCGTGCCCGCGTCCGGCTCGCCCGCTGCCGGCGCCGTGAGGGGCCGGACGAGCACCAGCAGTGCGGCGATCCCAGCGGCGGCGCCGACGAACGACGGCAGCCCGTCGAGCGGTCCGGCCGCGGGCCGGCTGGAGGCGGCCACCGCCCCGATCAGGCCGAACAGGGCGATCCCCGCCGCGCCGAATCGCCGGTCCCGCAGGGCGACGAGGCCCACGAGCAGGGCGTACGCCGCGAGGACGACGAAGGTGCCGACGACCAGGGCCTGCTTGTCGTGGGTGCCGAAGGCCGCGATCGCGGCGTTCTTCACCGGTTCGGGCGTCAGGCTGATGGCGGCGTTGCCGACCGCCACGACCGGCGAGGAGGACGGCCCGATGAACGCGGCCACGATCTCCGCGACGCCGAGCCCGACCGCCGCGGCCAGCAGACCGGCCAGGGCCCCGAGGCTGCGTCGCGCTCCGGTGGTCACGCCCGGCGTTCGCTCGCCGGCCGGGGGCGGTTCATCGCGCGGCCGCGGCCCCGTGGTCACGCCCGGTCGCCGTCCGGGATCTGGGACGCTGGGTGGGTGCCCACCCCAGCGAGGCGCGCCGCCGGCGCGACGACGATGCCGACGCAGGCCCGCGTCGCGGTGGTGGCCATGGGCGTCCTCGCCGCCCTCCTGCTGCTCAACGCCGTTCTCACCTGGTACGGCCGCGCCCAACTGGCCGCGGCGCTGCTCGACGCCCGCACCGACATGTCCCGCGCCGACGCGGAACGCCTCGTTGTCCTGTGGATGCTCCCCTATCTCGTGGTCGGCCTGATCCTCGCGCTCGCCGCGTGGTACCTGCCGCGGGGCCAGGCGTGGGCGCGCTGGTTCGGGGTGGCCGCCGCCACGCTGCTCGCCCTGCTCACGCTGTTCTCCGCCGTCTCGTCCGGGGGCGCGACGGTGGCGTCGCTGCTGCTCGTGCTGCTGTCGCTCACGACGATCACCTGCCTGCTGTCGAAGAAGACGGCGGCCTGGGTTCCGTCGCTGCGCCCCCGCAACTGAACGACGGGAACCCCGGGCGGGTGCCCGGCCTCAGCGCCCCTGACCGGTGGTCCGGACCCAGCGCCGGTAGCGGAACCAGTCGTTCGACGGCTTGCGGGCCAGGAGCACGATCGCCGCGGCCAGGAGCAGCATCTGGAAGAAGCTCAGCCCGGTGAGGAAGGGCACCGGCGAGCCGCCGGTCGCCAGACCCACGAGATCGCCCATCAGGCCCAGGCCGGCGAGCACCCAGATCACGATGCGGGCCCAGTTCTGGCCGCTCCAGGCGAACCAGACGAACAGGCCGTAGGCGGCCGCGAACACGAGCCCGAGGACCACGCCGATGCGGGCCCCCGACTGGGCTCCGGCGAGGGCGGCGTCGCCGTTGGGCCCCAGGTCGGTCCGCAGCCGGGCCAGCATCTGCGCGGAGATCGTGTCCCAGTTGAGGAACGTGACGACCGTGGAGATGACGCTGAGCACCAGCGACCCGATGACGCAGCCGAGCCCGGCGCGCACGGTGACCGGTCGTTCGAGCGGCGTGGGTGGCGGGCCGTACCGGGGTGCCGGTGCCGGTGCGTACCCGTAGGGCTGCTGCGGGGGCGGGCCCCAGGCGGGGGGCGGCGCGTTCCAGCCCGGGGGCGGCGCGTTCCAGCCCGGGGGCGGCCCGCCCTGTCCGGGGCCGCCACCCTGCCCGGGGGCGTCGCCCTGCCCGGGGGCGCCACCCTGCTCGCCGTCCCGAGGACCGCCCTGCCCTGCCGTCATTCCGCCTCCTGATCGTCCGTCCGAGGTGACGATCATGAACGACGGCGGACGCGGCGACCACCGCGGCTCGGGATTCGGCGCCGGTCGCAGGGAGGGCGCCGGTGGGCAGGAACAGCCCTCGTTCCTGCCCACCGGCGCACGCGGTGACCCCGGCGGCCGGTGGGCTCAGCCGCGGGTGACGATGAGCCCGGTGTCGCCGTCGGCCACGTCGGCCGGCCAGTCGACGAGGACGTCGTCGCCGTCGCGGATGTCCCCGGCCAGCAGGGCGCGGGCCAGCTGGTCGCCGATCGCCGACTGCACCAGCCGCCGCAGCGGCCGCGCGCCGTAGACGGGGTCGAACCCGTTGAGCGCCAGCCACTCGCGGGCCGCGTCGGTCACCCGCAGCGTCAGCCGGCGCGCCGCCAGCCGGCGCGCCAGCACGCCGACCTGGATGTCGACGATGCCGGTCAGCTCCTCCGTGCCGAGCGCCCGGAAGACGACGACGTCGTCGAGCCGGTTGAGGAACTCGGGCTTGAAGTGCGTCCGCACCACCTCCAGGACCGCCTCCCGGCGTCGCTCGATCGGGACCGACTGGTCGGCGATCAGCTGCGAGCCGAGGTTCGACGTCAGGATCAGGATCGTGTTGCGGAAGTCGACCGTGCGGCCCTGGCCGTCGGTCAGCCGCCCGTCGTCGAGCACCTGGAGCAGGACGTCGAACACGTCGGGGTGCGCCTTCTCCACCTCGTCGAGCAGGACGACGGTGTACGCGCGCCGCCGCACCGCCTCGGTGAGCTGGCCGCCCGCCTCGTAGCCGACGTAGCCGGGCGGGGCACCGACCAGGCGGGCCACCGAGTGTTTCTCGGAGTACTCGCTCATGTCGATGCGGACCATCGCCCGCTCGTCGTCGAACAGGAACTCCGCCAGCGCCTTGGCCAGCTCGGTCTTGCCGACGCCGGTCGGGCCGAGGAACAGGAACGAGCCAGTGGGCCGGTCGGGGTCGGCAACGCCGGACCGCGCCCGCCGGACGGCGTCGGAGACGGCGCGGACCGCGTCGGGCTGCCCGACCACGCGCTTGCCGAGCTCCTCCTCCATGCGCAGCAGCTTCTGGGTCTCGCCCTCGAGCAGCCGCCCGGCGGGAATGCCCGTCCAGGCCTGCACGACCTCGGCGATGTCGTCGGGGCCGACCTCCTCCTTGAGCATCGAGTCGGTGCTGCCGACCGATTCCTCCGCGGTGGTCAGCGCCTTCTCCAGCTGGGGCAGCCGCCCGTACCGCAGCTCGGCCACGTGGGCGAGGTTGCCCTCGCGCTCGGCCCGCTCGGCCTCGAGCCGCACCGACTCCAGCTCCTCCTTGATCCGCTGGATCCGCTCGATGGCGGTCTTGTCCTGCTGCCAGCGGGCGGTCAGCTCGTCGAGCTCCTGCCGGCGGTCGGCGAGGTCCTCCCGCAGCGTCGCCAGGCGCGCCTGGGAGCCGGCGTCCTCCTCCTTGGACAGCGCCATCTCCTCGATCTCCAGCCGGCGCACGACGCGCTCCACCTCGTCGACCTCGACGGGGCGGCTGTCGATCTCCATGCGCAGCCGGCTGGCGGCCTCGTCGACGAGGTCGATGGCCTTGTCCGGCAGGAAGCGGGCCGTGACGTACCGGTCCGACAAGGTGGCGGCGGCCACGATCGCGGCGTCGGTGATCCGGACGCCGTGGTGCACCTCGTAGCGCTCCTTGAGCCCACGCAGGATGCCGATCGTGTCCTCGACCGAGGGCTCACCGACGAACACCTGCTGGAATCGCCGCTCGAGCGCGGCGTCCTTCTCGATGTGCTCGCGGTACTCGTCGAGCGTCGTCGCACCAACCATGCGCAGCTCGCCCCGGGCGAGCATCGGCTTGATCATGTTGCCGGCGTCCATCGCGGAGTCGCCGGTCGCGCCCGCACCCACGATCGTGTGCAGCTCGTCGATGAACGTGATGATCTGGCCCTCGGCGTCGGTGATCTCCTGGAGCACGGCCTTG
>DASYGS010000063.1:0-4011 GCA_035999465.1 Blastococcus sp.
TTCGCCGGCAGCAGATCCAGCACCGGTCCGGCGGCGGTGGCCGCCCGGCCGCCCAGCTCCCGGGCGGCCGGACGGCGGTCGAGGTTGCTCATGGCCGGTTCTCCTGCCTACTGCTGCGGTGCCTGGCCAGTCTCGCCCTGCACCCCGCTGTGCGGTACGTGCAGCGCCGGGATGCTGCCGAGGCGGCCGGCCTGGAAGTCGGTGAACGCCGCCATGACCTCCTCGCGGGTGTTCATCACGAACGGCCCGTACATCGCGACCGGCTCGCGGATCGGCAGGCCGCCGAGGATGACGACGTCCAGCGCCGGCGTGCGCGACTCCTGCTGCTGCGCGCCGTTGATCGTGATCGTGTCGCCCGGGCCGAAGACGGCGAGCTGACCGGTGCGGACCGGGTGGCCGTCGATGCCGACCGAGCCCGCGCCCGAGAGCACGTAGACCAGAGCGTTGAAATCCGGCCGCCACGGCAGGTCGAGGGTGGCGCCGGGGGCGATGGTCGCGTGCACCATGGCCATCGGCGTGTAGGTCGAGCCCGGGCCGCGCTGGCCGGCGACGTCCCCGGCGATGACCCGCAGGAAGGCGCCGGCGTCGGGGCTGGCCAGCAGCACCGACTCGTCGGCGCGGAGGTCCTGGTAGCGCGGCTCGACCCACTTCTGCGCCTTGGGCAGGTTCACCCACAGCTGCAGCCCGTGGAAGAGGCCGCCGCTGAGCACCAGCGACTCCGGCGGCTTCTCGATGTGCAGGACGCCGCCGCCCGCCGTCATCCACTGGGTGTCGCCGTTGCTGATCGTGCCGCCGCCGCCGTGGGAGTCGGCGTGCTCGAAGGTGCCGTCGATGATGTAGGTGACGGTCTCGAAGCCGCGGTGCGGGTGCCAGGCGGTGCCCTTGGGCTCACCCGGGGCGTACTCGACCTCGCCCATCTGGTCCATGTGGATGAACGGGTCGAGGTCGCGCAGGTCGACGCCGGCGAAGGCGCGGCGGACCGGGAACCCCTCGCCCTCGAACCCCGACGGCGCGGTCGTGACCGAGCGGACCCGACGGCGCACCGTCCCGGGGGCGGGCGCGGGGACGCGGGGCAGGGTGGTGGTGTCCTCGACGGTCACGGCAGGCATTGCCGTCCTCCTTGGTTGAGGTCTCAACTATTGAGGACTGTAGCGCTGCGGGACCCCGATGTCTTCCCTCCGGGGATTTCGCCTCGTCCTTGACGTTGATCATCGGCAGGTGGCTGTGCGACACGCCGACCGTGACCGCCGAACGACGATGACCAACTCGGAAGGGGAGCGGGGGTTTCGTCGGCGGCCGCCGGGGTCACGGGGGAGGGGTGGACGACGCCGGCTGCCCCAAGCGCATGGTCCTCGGGCCGTGCGGGGGAGTCCGGGACGACGGCGGGTGCGAGCTGGCCGACCACCGGTGCGTGTTCCTCGACCGGCCGCTGGTCGCCTGGCCCGGGGCGCCAATGGCGGGGGTGCCGCTGCAGATGCGGGACGACGGCGGTCCCGTCGTCCTCACCGATCTGTCCGTGACGCCGTTCGACCCCGACTCGGTGCGCCGGGTCGTGGCCGCGCTGGCGCCGGTGTCCGACGGGCTGCTGGTCGGCGAGCACGCCAATCGCCCCGACTTCCCGCCGACGATGTTCGCCGCCGAGGTGATCGCCGCCGGGGGCCGGCCGTGGACGACGCTGGCCTGCCGCGACCGCAACCGCGTGGTGCTCGAGCAGGAGCTCGCCGGGCTGGCCGCCGTCGGGGTCGACGCCGTCCTCTGCGTGACCGGCGACGGCCGCGGCGCCAGCGTCCGCCCGGGCGTGACCCAGGTGTTCGACCTCGACGGCCCGCGGCTGGCGGCGCTGGCCGCGGCGGCGGGGCTCCCGGTCGCCGTCCCGGAGTCGCCCGAGGCGCCGCCGGTCGCGCTGCGCCCCGCGCGGGTCGCCGAGAAGCAGCGCGCCGGCGCCTCGGTCTGCGTGCTCAACCACGTGAGCGGCCCCGCGCGGGTGGCCGCGTTCGTCGAGGCGGCGCGGGCGGCCGGGGCCACGGTGCCGTTCGTCGCGGGCGTCGCCGTCTACACCGACGAGCCCTCCGCGCGGATGCTGCAGCGCTTCCCCGGCCTGCACCTGGACGGCGCGGCGGTCGAGCGGGTGCTGGCGGCCCCCGACCCGCGGGCGGCGGGCATCGCGGCGGCCGTCGCGGAGGCCCGGGCGCTGCTCGCGGTGCCCGGCGTCGTGGGTGTCAACCTGTCGGGGACGGGTTCGGCGGGCGGCGTGGACGACGGCGCCCGGATCAAGGCGGAGATCGCCGGACAGGTGCGGGAGGCGTCATGAGCTCACTCGAGAGCGACGCGATGGAGGCCGAGTTCGACACCGTCGCCGGCTGGACCGAGGAGGCGGTGCGGGCGCTCGGGCCCGACCACGCGATCCCGGCGGGCTGCCGGGGCAGCGGCAGCGAGGGCGCGCTGCGGTGGCTCGCCGACGGCATGCAGCTGGACGCCGGCACCCGGCTGCTCGACGCCGGCGCGGGGGTGGGCGGGCCCGCCGGATGGCTGGCGGCCGACCGGGGGCTGCGCGCGGTCTGCGCCGAGCCGATGTTCTCGGCGTCGCGGGCCGGCCGGCGGCTCTTCGGCCTGCCCTCGGTGGTGGCGCTCGGCCAGCAGCTCCCGCTCGCCGACGGCGCGTTCGACGCCGCCTGGTGCCTCGGCGTGCTGTGCACCACCCAGGACAAGGCCGGCGCCCTCGCCGAGCTGCGGCGGGTGCTGCGCGCGGACGGCCGGCTCGGGTTGCTGGTGTTCGTCGCCGACGGCCCGCTGCCGCCGCCGCTGCCCGAGGGCAACGAGTTCCCCGGCGAGACGGAGCTGTTCGAGCTGCTCACCGGGGCCGCCTTCCGGCTGGACGCGACCACCGACGCCGACCTCGGCGACAGCCCGCCCGGGTGGTCCGAGCGCGCCGACGCCGTCGACGCCGAGGTGGCCCGGCGGCACGGCGACGACCCGGCGTTCCAGCAGGCGCGCGAGCAGTCGCGGCGGGTGGGGCGGTTGCTTGCCGAGGGGGCACTGCGGCCCTGGCTCGGGATCGCGACCGCCGTCTGACCCTGTGGGCGGCTCGACACGCGCGTGACATCCCGTCTCACTAGGTTCGACGGCATGGCGGACCTCTTCGACGGCTACCCCCTCGGGCAGGTGTGGGACGAGATGTTCGCCGAGGCCGGCAACCCGCGCCCGGCCTACTCCGGGCTCTACGCCGCCGTGCAGCCGATCGACGGCGAGGAACTGGCCGCGCGCGCCGACCTGCTGAGCCAGACCTACCGCGATGCCGGTGTCACCTTCGCCCACGCCGGCGAGGAGCAGCCCTTCCCGCTCGACATCGTGCCGCGGCTGATCGGGGCCGACGAGTGGGATGTCATCGAGCGGGGCGTCGCCCAGCGGGTGCTCGCGCTGGAGGCGTTCCTGGCCGACGTGTACGGCGCCGGCCAGTGCTTCGTCGACCGGATCGTGCCGCGCAGCGTCGTCACCACCAGCGCGCACTTCCACCGGCAGGCGCACGGGCTGGTGCCGCCCAACGGGGTGCGCGTGCACGTGTCGGGGATCGACCTGGTCCGCGACGAGGCCGGCGACTTCCGGGTGCTCGAGGACAACCTGCGCTCCCCGTCGGGCGTCAGCTACGTGATCACCAACCGGGCCGCGATGAGCCAGGTGCTGCCCGAGCTGTTCGCCGACCAGCGCATCCAGCCGGTCGCGGACTACCCGAGCAGGCTGCTGGCCGCGCTGAAGGCCTCGGCGCCGTCGAACGTCGCCGACCCCACGGTCGTCGTCCTCACCCCGGGCGTCTACAACTCCGCGTACTTCGAGCACGCGCTGCTGGCGCGCCAGATGGGTGTCGAGCTCGTGGAGGGCCGCGACCTGATCTGCGCGGGCAACCAGGTGAGCATGCGGACGACGGACGGCCAGCAGCGCGTCGACGTCATCTACCGCCGCATCGACGACGAGTTCCTCGACCCGGTGCACTTCCGGCCCGACTCGGTGATCGGC
>DASYGS010000064.1:0-1984 GCA_035999465.1 Blastococcus sp.
CGAGGACGGCGGCGAGCAGCAGCTCGGCGTCGACCCGCGGTGACTCGACCCCCGCCTCGGCCAGCCGGCGCGCGGCGCCGGCCAGCAGCTCCCGCACGCTCAGGAGCCGGCCTCGAGCAGCTCGGCGTTGCTCGCCGTGAAGAGCGCGTCGAGCACGGCGTCGAGATCACCGTCGAGGACGGCGTCGAGGTTGTAGGCCTTGTAGTTCACCCGGTGGTCGGAGATCCGGTTCTCGGGGAAGTTGTAGGTGCGCACCCGCTCGCTGCGGTCGACGGTGCGCACCTGGCTGCGCCGCTGGTCGCTGGCCACGGCTGCCGCCTCCTCGCGGGCGGCGGCCAGCAGCCGCGAGCGCAGGACCCGGAGCGCCGACTCCCGGTTCTGCAGCTGGCTCTTCTCGTTCTGCGAGCTCACCACGATGCCGGTGGGCACATGGGTGATCCGGACGGCGGAGTCGGTGGTGTTGACGCTCTGGCCACCGGGACCGGACGAGCGGAAGACGTCGATCCGCAGGTCACCCGGGTCCACGCTCACATCGACGTCCTCCGCCTCGGGCAGGACCAGCACCCCGGCTGCCGAGGTGTGGATCCGGCCCTGGCTCTCGGTGGCCGGCACCCGCTGCACCCGGTGCACCCCACCCTCGAACTTCAGCCGCGACCAGATGCCCTCGTCGCCGCGGGACTTGATCGCGACCGCGACGTCCTTGTATCCGCCCAGGTCCGCGGCGACGGCGTCCAGCACCTCGGTCGCCCAGCCGCGCCGCTCGGCATAGCGCAGGTACATGCGCAGCAGGTCGCCGGCGAACAGCGCCGACTCGGCCCCGCCCTCCCCCGCCTTGATCTCGAGGATGACGTCCTTGTCGTCGTCGGGGTCCTTGGGCAGCAGCTGTTCGCGCAGCCGGCCGGTCAGCTCCTCGATCCGCCCCTCGAGGGCGGTCGCCTCGGCGGCGAAGGAGGCGTCCTCGCGCGCGAGTTCGCGCGCCGTGGCCAGATCGCCGCGCGCCTCGTCCAGCGCACGGGAGGTCTCGACCAGGGGCGCCAGCTGCGCGTAGCGGCGGCCGAGCCGGCGGGCGCGGGCCTGGTCGGCGTGCACGGCCGGATCGGCGAGCTCGACCTCGAGGGAGGCGTGCTCCTCGAGCAGCGTGCCGAGGCGTTCGGGTGCGGCATCGGGACTGCTCAACGGAGCCTCCTCTCGGGTCGGGGCAGGACATGGAAACGGCGCCCGGCCCACCCCGGGAAGGGGCGGGCGCGGGCGCCGTCGGAGGAGCTACTTGCCGGCGTCGGCACCTGCGGCGGCGCGCTTGCCGAACCGCTTCTCGAAGCGGGCCACGCGGCCACCGGTGTCGAGGATCTTCTGCTTGCCGGTGTAGAAGGGGTGGCACGCCGAGCAGACCTCGACGGTCAGCTGACCGCTCGGGGCAGTGCTACGCGTGGTGAACGTGTTCCCGCAGCCACAGGTCACCGTGGTGACGTTGTACGCGGGGTGGATGTCGGCCTTCATATCGCCTCTTCTGGTTCAAAGTCTGTGCCGTGCGTGTGGTCGAACGCCGTGAGCCGGTGGATATTCCGGCCCGGCAGCGGGGGGCCCAGTCTCCCAGATGGGTGCCTGGCCGGCCGAACGGGGCTACTCCTGACCCGGGCCCAGCGTCGTCTTCTGGATCTGCATGAGGAACTCGACGTTGTTGCGGGTCTTCTTCAGCTTGTCGAGCAGCAGCTCCAGAGCCTGCTGGGGCTCCAGGGCGGCGAGCACGCGGCGCAGCTTGATCACGATCGCGAGCTCGTCGGGGTTCATCAGGATCTCTTCCTTGCGGGTGCTCGACGCGTTGACGTCGACCGCCGGGAAGACCCGCTTGTCCGCCAGGCGGCGGTCGAGCTTGATCTCCGCGTTACCCGTGCCCTTGAACTCCTCGAAGATGACCGTGTCCATCGTGGAGCCGGTCTCGACCAGCGCCGAGGCGATGATCGTGAGCGAGCCGCCGTTCTCGATG
>DASYGS010000113.1:0-7353 GCA_035999465.1 Blastococcus sp.
CTTCGCCCCCGACACCTGGACGGTGGAGATGTACGAGGACGAGCTCTCCCGCTCCGACACCCGCTACTACGTCGTCGCCGAGTTCGACACCGCCGACGAGGACGACCCCGACGGCCAGCCGGTGACGGTCGGCTACGGCGGGCTGATCGCCTACGACGACGAGGCGCACGTGGCCACGCTCGGCGTGACCGGCGCACTGCAGGGCGAGGGGATCGGCTCCCTGCTGCTCGACGCGCTGCTCGCCGAGGCCGACCGCCGCAGCCCCGTGGTGCTGCTGGAGGTCCGGGCGGACAACGAGGCGGCCCAGCGCCTCTACCGACGCCGCGGCTTCACCGAGATCGGCCGGCGGCGGGCCTACTACCAGCCCAGCGGCACCGACGCCGTCGTGATGAAGCGCAAGCGCGTACGGGCGCTCGGCCGCCCGGCCGCCGGAGGTGCCCGTGCCTGACCAGCCGCTCGTGCTCGGCTTCGAGACCTCCTGCGACGAGACCGGGATCGGGCTCGTCCGCGGCCACACCCTGCTCGCCGACGCCCTGGCCACCTCCATGGCCGAGCACGAGCGGTTCGGCGGGGTGGTGCCCGAGATCGCCTCGCGGGCCCACCTGGAGGCGATGGTGCCGACGGTGCACCGCGCCCTCGCCGACGCCGGGGTCACCGCGGGCGACGTCGACGCCGTGGCCGTCACGTCCGGGCCCGGCCTCACCGGCGCCCTGCTGGTCGGGGTCGCGGCCGCCAAGGCCTACGCCCTGGCCCTCGACGCCCCGCTGTACGGGGTGAACCACCTCGCCGCCCACGTCGCCGTCGACGAGCTGCAGCACGGGCCGCTGGCCGAACCCTCGATCGCGCTGCTGGTCTCCGGCGGGCACAGCTCGCTGCTGCTGGTCCCCGACCTCGCGCGCGACGTGGTGTCGCTGGGCCGGACCGTCGACGACGCCGCGGGGGAGGCCTTCGACAAGGTCGCCCGCGTGCTCGGGTTGCCCTTCCCCGGGGGGCCGCCGATCGACAAGGCGGCGCGGGAGGGCGACCCGTCGTCCATCGGCTTCCCGCGCGGGCTCACCGGCCCGCGCGACGCCCCCTACGACTTCTCCTTCTCCGGCCTGAAGACGGCGGTCGCGCGCTGGGTCGAGGCCCGGCAGCGGGCCGGCGAGGCGGTGCCGGTGCACGACGTCGCGGCGTCGTTCCAGGAGGCGGTGGCCGACGTGCTGACCGCCAAGGCGGTGCGCGCCTGCCGCGATCACGGCGTCGACCACCTCGTGCTCGGCGGCGGCGTGGCGGCCAACTCGCGCCTGCGCGCCCTCGCCGACGAGCGCTGCGCGAAGGCCGGGATCGTGCTGCGCGTGCCCAGCCCCCGGCTGTGCACCGACAACGGTGCGATGGTCGCCGCGCTGGGCTCGCGACTCGTGGCCGCCGGCGTCGCGCCGTCGCCGCCCGACCTGGGTGCCGACAGCTCGCTGCCGATCGACGTCGTCAGCCGCTGAGGTCGCACACCAGGGTCGTCGGGGCACCGGCGACCCGGGTGACGACGACGACGGCGGTCGCCGCCCCGGGGCCTCGCAGCTGCCGCGCCAGCGCCTCCGGCTCGATCGGTGACCCGCGCTTCTTCACGACCACCCGGCCGACACCGCGGGCGCGCAGCAGCGCCCTGAGCTTCTTGAGGTTGAAGGGCAGCACCTCCTCGACCCGATGCGAGCTCACCCAGGGGCTGTCGGTGCGCCCGTCGGAGCTGAGGTAGGCGATCGTCGGGTCGATCAGGGTCGCGCCCAGGTCGGCGGCGACCAGCGACATCAGCCCGGACCTGATCAGGGCCGGGTCGGGCTCGTGCAGCCACCTGCGGACCGGTCCCAGCGGTGCCGGGCCCGGGTCGGCGTCGGCGGTCACCTCGAGCGTCCCGTCGCCGTGCACCAGCGTCGCCCGCCGCCACGTCGCGGCCGCCCCGCGACCCCACAGCAGCGCCTCGACGATCGAACCGCCGGCCGACACCCACTCCGCCTCGACGTCCCCGGGCACGCGGTCGTGGTCGAGGCCCGGCGCCACCTTCACGACCGCGCGCGGCACCTGGTCAAGCAGCCGGGCGACCGTGGTCCAGGGTGGTGACCAGCGGTCGGGGTCGAGCTGCCGCCGTCCGCCGGCCCGCCGCGCCGGGTCGAGTGTCGCGGCCGACGCGCCGAGCAGGTCCCCGCGGGCGACGAGGTCGACGGCGTCGGCGTCCACCACGTGCACCCGCTCGGCGAGCCCGAGGGCCTCGACGTTCGCGGCGGTCAGGGCGCGGGCGAGGGGATCCCGGTCGACGGCGACCACCTCGGCCCCGGCGCGGGTTAGCGCGACCGTGTCCGTGCCCGCGGCGCAGCCCAGGTCGACGACGCAGTCCGGGTCGGCAGCGCCGGCCAGCAGGCGGGCCGCCCGGCGCGCGGCGAGCACCGGCCGGCCGGCCTGCTCCAGGGTGTCGGCGGTCAGGAACAGGACGTCGGCGTCGGCGGCGAAGACCGGCCGCGCGCGGGCCCGCAGCCGGGCCAGTTCCCAGGCCGGCCCGGCGAGCTTGACACCCACCTCGGCCCGCAGCCGGGCCAGCGCGGGGAGGACGTCGACCCGCTCGGCGACCAGTTCCGCGGCGCGAGCGAGCGCCGCCGCGCCCTCGGGCGTGCGCAGCCGGGCGAGCTGGGTGACGGCGTCGTCAGGGGAGGGGCTGGGCGGCACGGGACCAGCCTGGCGCACCGACCTGCGGGGTCCGCGCTCACCCGGTGGTGGACCCGGTTGAGCGGTTGGCACTCTCGTGGGTAGAGTGCCAACTGACACGGCCAGAGCCTGACCCCCGCGACGGCAGGCCCCGGCCCCGTGCCACAGCATCAGTACCCACCAGCCCGTCCGACACCGAAGGGGGCGTCACCGACGTGACGACCGCTACCAAGGTCAGCATCAAGCCGCTGGAGGACCGTGTCGTGGTCCAGGCCAACGAGGCCGAAACCACCACCGCCTCCGGCCTGGTCATCCCGGACACCGCCAAGGAGAAGCCCCAGGAGGGCACCGTTGTCGCCGTCGGCCCCGGCCGCATCGACGACAACGGCAACCGCGTCCCGCTCGACGTGACCGTGGGCGACGTGGTCATCTACTCGAAGTACGGCGGCACCGAGGTCAAGTACGCCGGCGAGGAGTACCTCGTGCTCTCCGCCCGCGACCTGCTCGCCGTCGTGGAGAAGTGACCTCTCCCCGCTAGCTCCACCAGCACTCCGACCGCCCCGGGCGACCCGATCTCGGGTCCCGGGGCGGTCTCCGTTGGGCCTCATGTCGCCCAGCCCACCCCACGCACCACTGATCGAGAGGTCCGGCATGGCCAAGATCATCAAGTTCAACGAGGACGCACGACGCGCCCTCGAGCGCGGCGTCGACAAGCTCGCCGACGCGGTGAAGGTGACCCTCGGCCCGCGTGGCCGCAACGTCGTCATCGACAAGAAGTTCGGCGCGCCGACCATCACCAACGACGGCGTCACCATCGCCCGCGAGGTCGAGCTCGACGACCCGTACGAGAACCTCGGCGCGCAGCTGGCCAAGAACGTGGCCACCAAGACCAACGACGTCGCCGGCGACGGCACCACCACCGCCACCGTGCTGGCCCAGGCCCTCGTGCACGAGGGCATGCGCAACGTCACCGCCGGCGCCAACCCGATGGCGCTGGGCCGGGGCATGGCCGCGGCCGTGGCCGCCGTCCAGGACGCGCTCGACGCGGTGGCCATCCCGGTCGACGACCGGAAGGCCATCGCCGGGGTCGCCACGATCTCCGCCCAGGACGCCGAGGTCGGCGAGCTGATCGGCGAGGCGATGGAGCGCGTCGGCAAGGACGGCGTCATCACCGTCGAGGAGAGCAACACCCTCACCACCGACCTCGACGTCACCGAGGGCGTGCAGTTCGACAAGGGCTACCTGTCGCCGTACTTCGTCACCGACGCCGAGGCCATGGAGGCCGTCCTCGACGACGCCCTCGTGCTCATGGTCAGCGGCAAGATCGGCGCGCTGGCCGACCTGCTGCCGCTGCTGGAGAAGGTGCTCGGCACGGGCGGTCAGCCGCTGCTGATCGTGGCCGAGGACGTCGAGGGCGAGGCGCTGTCGACCCTGGTCGTCAACTCGATCCGCAAGACGCTCAAGGTCGTCGCGGTGAAGTCGCCCTACTTCGGCGACCGCCGCAAGGCGTTCATGACCGACCTCGCCGTCGTCACCGGCGGGCAGGTCGTGAGCGAGGACGTCGGCCTGTCGCTGAACTCGGTCGGCCTCGAGGTGCTCGGCACCGCGCGGCGGGTCACCGTGACCAAGGACGCCACCACGATCGTCGACGGCGGGGGCACGTCCGAGGCCATCGCCGACCGGGTCGCCCAGATCAAGCGCGAGATCGAGAACACCGACTCCGACTGGGACCGCGAGAAGCTCCAGGAGCGCCTCGCGAAGCTCGCGGGCGGCATCGGCGTCATCCGGGTCGGCGCGGCCACCGAGGTGGAGCTCAAGGAGCGCAAGCACCGCATCGAGGACGCCATCGCGGCCACCAAGGCCGCCGTCGAGGAGGGCGTCATCCCCGGTGGGGGCTCCGCGCTCGTGCACGCGGCCTCGGTGATCGACAAGCTGGACCTCAGCGGTGACGAGCGCACCGGAGCCCGCGCCGTGCAGACGGCACTGGACGCCCCGCTCGCGCGGATCGCGACCAACGCCGGGCACGAGGGCCAGGTCGTCGTCAGCAAGGTGCGGGCCGCGGGCGCCGGTCAGGGCTTCAACGCCGCGACCGGCGAGTTCGGCGACCTCGCCGCCCAGGGCGTCATCGACCCGGTCAAGGTGACCAAGGCGGCGCTGGGCAACGCGGCGTCCATCGCGGCGATGGTGCTGACCACCGACTCCGCCGTCGTGGAGGCCCCGGAGGAGGAGCACGAGCACGCCGGTGCCGGGCACCACACCCACGGCCACTCGCACGGGGGCCACGGCCACAGCCACTGAGCTGATCGCGGCCGGGGCTCCCCGAGAGCCCCGGCCGCACCCGCCTGCAGACACCGAGAGGGCCGGTCCAGTGGAACTGGACCGGCCCTCTCGTCTGCCGCTCTGTCTGACGCCGGCGCCGAAATGATCAGGCGCCGACGCCGAGCCCTCAGACCCCCGCGGCGACGGCTGCTGGTTCGGCTGCGATCAGCCGCGCCCGCTCCTCCTCGCTCATCCCGCCCCAGACCCCGTAGGGCTCGCGGACCGAGAGTGCGTGCTTGAGGCAGGCATCGATGACGGGGCAGCGAGAGCACACGGCCTTGGCCGCGGTCTGCCGCCGGGCCCGCGCGGGGCCCCGCTCGCCATCAGGGTGGAAGAAGAGGGACGTGTTCTCGCCACGGCAGGCGCCGTGGAGCTGCCAGTCCCAGACCTCGGCGACGGGCGTCGGGAGCCTGCGAATGTCGGCCATCTCTCCTCCAGGGCTCGGGGTGAGCCGGAGGGGAACTCGGTCCGGCTGCAAGGGGCCGATGCCCTCGCCCTCGCATGCTCAAACACGTCGTGATCGCAACTTTTGGTTCCGATTTGCGCGTCCGGGCCTCTCACCCCCGGGGGTGATGGCCGCTGTTGCGCGGCCCGCGAGTCGATCAAGGTGGATCCAGATCGTGCCGGTTCCGGGAGGGGGAGAAACCCCGGGGACCGGCACGAGCGCCGCGACGGCGGGGGTCTTCCTCCGGGAAGGCCCCCGCCCGAGCGACACCCGACCGGGCGCACCCGGGCCGGACAACGGACCTGGACGGCGAGCCGGACGGGGGAGCGAGGAGCAGGCGTGATCGACGACAGCAGGATGCGCGGGCCGGTCAACGGCGCCACCGTCTGGGTGTACGACGAGCGCCGGCGGGTCCGGGACGACGTCGCCTCCCGGCTGGTCGCACTGCCCTTCGTCGGCCGGGTCGAGGTGGTCGGGGACGCGGCGTCGCTGATGTCCCGCCTGGCCACCCGCATGCCCGACGTCCTGCTCGTCGGCACCCAGCGCGCCGTCGACACCGGCCTCACCGCCGCCACCCAGGCGCTGCGCGCGCACCCCGGACTGCCGGTCCTCGTGCTCGGCGCCCCCGACGACGCCGACAGCGTCCGGGCCGCCGTCGCCTTCGGGGCCCGCGGCTACCTGCGCTGGGACGCCAGCCCGATCGAGATGGGCCTCGGCCTGTCCCGCCTCGGGCTGCGCGCCGAGGGCGTCCGCATCCCGCAGCAGGCCGCCCCGGCGCCCGCGTGGAGCGGTGCCGCCCCGCTGGCCGGTTCCGCGCCCACGACCGTGCGCTCCACCGTCCGGGAGGCCGCCCCCACGGTCACCCTCTCGATGCGGGAGATGCAGGTGCTCACCGGCATGAGCCAGGGCAAGAGCAACGCCCAGATCGGCCGGGAGCTCTACCTCTCCGAGGACACCATCAAGACCCACGCGCGCCGGCTGTTCCGCAAGCTCGGCGCCAAGGACCGCGCCGAGGCCGTCGCGACCGGCTTCCGCCGCGGGATGATGACCTGAGCCGACCCGATCTGCGCCGTCCGTAGGCTGGCGACGTGTCGAACAGCCCGTTGACGTTGATGGCGGTGCACGCCCACCCCGACGACGAGGCGACCGGAACCGGTGGGGTGCTGGCGCGCTATGCCGCCGAGGGCGTCCGCACGGTCCTGGTCACCTGCACCGACGGCCGCTGCGGCGACGGTCCGGGCGGCGCCAAGCCCGGCGACCCGGGGCACGACCCGGTGGCGGTCGCGGCCGCCCGGCAGGCGGAGCTCGAGGCGAGTTGCGCCATCCTCGGGGTGTCCGACCTGGAGGTGCTCGGCTACGCCGACTCCGGGATGGCCGGCTGGGCCGCCAACGACGCGCCGGGCTCCTTCTGGACGACGCCCGTCGAGGAGGCCGCGGGCCGCCTGGCCGAGCTGATCGACCGCTACCGCCCGGACGTCGTCGTCACCTACGACCCGAACGGTTTCTACGGGCACCCCGACCACGTCCAGGCCCACCGGATCACGACGGCCGCGCTGGAGCTGTCGGCGTCGACGCCGAAGGTCTACTGGACGACGATGCCGCACTCGGCCATGGCGAGGTTCGCGGAGATGGCGCGCGAGGCCGGCATGGAGTTCGACGAGGCCGACCTGCCGGCCGACATGCCGCAGATCGGCCTGCCGGACGACGAGATCTCGACCTGGGTCGACGTGACCGCCTACGCCGACCGCAAGTTCGCCGCCCTGGGCGCGCACGCCAGCCAGGAGGAGACCATTCCCTTCCTGAGCATGGGCGTGGAGCGGTTCGCGGGGGTCATGGGCGTCGAGACGTTCGTGCGGGTCGACGAGAAGCTCGACACCGCCGTCCGGGAGACCGACCTGTTCGCCGGTCTGCGCTGA
>DASYGS010000132.1:0-29635 GCA_035999465.1 Blastococcus sp.
GAAGGCGCAGTTCCTGCTGATGAGCGCCACCCTCGGCGACGTCACGTTCCTGCGCGAGGACCTCACCCGCCGCACCGGCCGACCCACCGCGCTGGTCGCCAACGCCGAGCGCCCGGTGCCGCTGCACCACTACTACGCGACCACCCCGATGCACGAGACGATCCAGGACCTGCTGGACACGAAGCAGGCGCCGATCTACGTCGTCCACTTCACCCAGGCCTCGGCCCTGGAGCGGGCGCAGGCGCTGATGAGCGTCAACGTGTGCAGCAAGGAGGAGAAGGCCGCCATCGCCGACCTGATCGGCGGGTTCCGGTTCTCCTCGGCGTTCGGCACCACCCTCAGCAGGCTCGTCCGCCACGGCATCGGCGTCCACCACGCCGGGATGCTGCCCAAGTACCGGCGCCTGGTCGAACAGCTGGCCCAGGCGGGCCTGCTGAAGGTCATCTGCGGCACCGACACCCTCGGCGTCGGCATCAACGTGCCGATCCGCACCGTCGTCTTCAGCGCCCTGTCCAAGTACGACGGCACCCGCACCCGGCTGCTGCAGGTGCGCGAGTTCCACCAGATCGCCGGCCGCGCCGGTCGCGCCGGCTACGACACCGCGGGCACGGTCGTCGTCCAGGCGCCGGAGCACGAGGTGGAGAACCTCAAGCAGTTCGCCAAGGTCGCCGACGACCCGAAGAAGCGCCGCAAGCTGGTGCGCAAGAAGGTGCCCGACGGCATGGTGCCGTGGAGCGAGGCGACGATGAACCGGCTGATCGAGGGCGAGCCGGAGAAGCTGACCAGCAACATGCGGGTGACGACGGCGATGATCCTCGACGTCGTCGACCGGCCCGGAGACCCGTTCGTGGCGATGCGCCGCCTGCTCACGGAGAACCACGAGCCGCGCAAGAAGCAGCTCCAGCACATCCGCGAGGCCATCGGGATCGCCCGGTCGCTGCTGCAGGCCGGCGTCCTGGAACGGCTCCCCGAGCCCGAGCCCGGCGGCCGGCGCTACGACCTCACGCTGGACCTGCCGCCGGACTTCGCGCTCAACCAGCCGCTGTCGACGTTCGCGCTGGCCGCGATCGAGGTGCTCGACCCGGCGTCGGAGACGTACGCGCTGGACGTCGTCAGCGTGATCGAGGCGACCCTCGACGACCCGCGGCAGATCCTCTCCGCCCAGCTCAACAAGGCCAAGGGCGAGGCGGTGGCCCAGATGAAGGCCGAGGGCATCGAGTACGAGCAGCGGTTGGAGCTGCTCGAGGAGGTCACCTACCCGAAGCCGCTGGAGGAGCTCCTCGCGCACGCGTTCGAGGTGTACCGCCAGACGAACCCGTGGGCCGCGGACGCGCAGCTCTCGCCGAAGTCCGTCGTCCGCGAGATGTGGGAGCGGGCATTCACGTTCCGGGAGTTCGTGAACACCTACGGGCTGACCCGCTCCGAGGGCGCGGTGCTGCGCTACCTGTCCGACGCCTTCAAGGCGCTGCGGTCGGGCGTGCCGGCCGCCGCGCGCACCGAGGAGGTCACCGACCTGGTCGAGTGGCTCGGCGAGCTGGTCCGGCAGGTCGACTCGTCGCTGCTCGACGAGTGGGAGCAGCTGACCAGCCCGGACCAGCCGCACGACGTGCCGGTCGCGGTGCCGGCGCGGCCGCGCCCGCTGACCGGCAACGAGCGGGCGTTCACCGCGATGGTGCGCAACGCGCTGTTCCGCCGGGTCGAGCTGTTCGCCCGGCGCCGCTGGTACGACCTGGGCGAACTCGACGGGGGCTCGGGCTGGGACGCCGACCGCTGGGAGACGGTCGTGCGGGCCTACTTCGCCGAGCACGACGAGGTGCGGACCGGCGCCGACGCCCGCGGGCCGGCCCTGCTGATCATCGACCGGGCCGACCCCGGCGTGTGGAAGGTGCGGCAGATCCTCGACGACCCCGACGGCGACCACGACTGGGGCTTCGACGTCGAGGTCGACCTCGAGGCCTCCGACGAGGAGGGCACGGCGGTGCTCCGGCTCGTCGACGCCGGCCGGAAGGACTGAGGTGCCCGACTTCCGCCACGTGTCGACGGGGCGCCTCGCGCTGGACGCCGTCGTCCCCGACGACCTCGACGCGCACGTCGCGCTCATGTCCGACCCGGACGTGTGGCGCCACTTCCCGTCCGGTCGCCACACCGACCCCGCGCAGACGACCGCCGGTATCGAGCACTCGGGGCGCCACTGGGCACGCGACGGTCTCGGCTACTGGACGGCGCGGCTCCGCGACGACCTGCCGGAGACCGGCCTCCCGGCCGGTTCCGTGGTGGGCACCGGCGGCTGCGCGACCCGTGCCGGGACGGCGTGGTGGAACCTCTACTACCGCCTGACGCCGCCCGCCTGGGGACTGGGCCTGGCCGCGGAGCTGGCGACGGCGGCGATCGACGCCGCGCACGCGGCCGACCCCGGCCGGCCGGTGATCGCCTTCCTGCTCGAGCACAACGTGCGGTCCCGGGCGCGGGCCGAGAAGTCCGGTCTCTCGCTGGTCTGGCGGGGGCCCGACGCGGGCAACCCCGACCCGGCGGCCGTCCGGCTGGTCTACGCCGACCGGGCGCTCGACGGCGCCCTGCTGGCCCGCGTGACGGCGCTCCCCTGAGGTGCTGGTGACCCGGTGACGGTCGTGGAGTTCGTCGTCCTCCTGCTGGCCGGCATCGGCGGCGGGCTGACCGGCAGCATCGCCGGCCTCGCGTCGCTGATGACCTACCCGGCGCTGCTGGCCACCGGCTTGCCCCCGCTGACGGCCAACATCACCAACACCGTCGCCCTGGTGCTCAACAGCGTGGGCTCGGTGAGCGCCTCCCGCCCCGAACTCCGGGGGCAGGGACGGCGCCTCGTCCCCCTCGGCGTCGCCGCCGTCCTCGGCGGCACGACGGGCGCGGTCCTGCTGCTGCTGACCCCGTCGTCGGCGTTCGAGCGGCTGGTCCCGATCCTCATCGCCGCGGCATCGGCGGCGATCCTGGTGCAGCGCCCCCCGCGCGAACTGGCCGCCGAGGGCGCGCGCGAGCACGCCAGGCACCCCGACCGCGACCAGCGCTGGCTGCCCGCCGCCGTCTTCGGGATCGCGATCTACGGCGGGTACTTCGGTGCCGCCGCCGGGGTGCTGATGCTCGCCACGTTCCTGCTCGCCACCGGCGAGGGAGTGCCGCGCAGCAACGCGCTGAAGAACGTCGTGCTCGGCATCGCGAACGGGGTCGCCGCGATCGGCTACATCGTCTTCTCGTCGGTGGCGTGGGCCTCGGCCCTGCCCCTGGCGATCGGGCTGTTCATCGGCGGCTCGCTCGGCCCGCGGATCGTCCGCCGGGTGCCGCAGACGGCCCTCCGGCGAGTCATCGCCGCCGCCGGCCTCGGGCTCGCCGTCGTCCTGGGGGTCAAGGCCTACGGCTGACGCCCGGTCAGCGGCTGACGTAGGCCGCCAGGAACAGCACGAACGCGCTCACGATCAACAGCAGCCGCGCCGGGGTCAGGCCGCGGAGCAGAGCTGCGGTCGCCTCGACGAGCCCTGGGCGGACGACGGCGTCGCGCGCGCCCTGGCGGAGCATCCGCACCTCGTCGGCCAGCAGCGTGCCCGCCGTGCCGAGCATGCCCAGACCGACGACCAGCAGCACCAGCGCCAGTCGCTGCCCGAAGGTGCCGGCCGAGCCGGCGAGCACCAGCACCGCCACCAGCCCGAGCAGCAGCCCGAAGGCCCCGCCGGCGACCGGCGCCCACGGCCCCATGACGGTGAGCGGCCCTCGGCGCGGCATCCGCGGGGCGGGTCGCACGGTCACCGGCGCGGTCGGCTGGGCGATCGGGGGGCTCTCGACGCCCGGCTGGGCCTCGGCCGACTCGACGGCCACCGGTGGCACCTCGGCCGGCGCCGCAGGAGCGACGCCTTCGGGCCGGACCACCGGGATCTCCGCCGTCCCGGTGGCCGACGGGCCGCTTCCGTTTCCTTCAGTCATCGCAGATCACCTCGCGCGCCACGCTAGGCGCAGGCGTCACAGGATCCGGGACGCCGCCCCGGCGTGCCGCCCGTGGGGAAGAACTCAGCAGGTGCGCAGCAGCGCCGCGAGTGCGTGCTGTTCCGGCGCGGTGACGCTGAGCGCATAGCGCCGCTTCACCGTGACGACGACGGTCGCGTACGCGCACCCGTAGGCACGGTTGCGCGGCACCCACTCGTCGGCCGTCGAATCGCCCTTCGCGGAGTTCTGCTCACGGTCGGTGGCCAGGAGGTTGCCGAGGTCGTTCGCGAACTGCGCGCGGCGGCCGAGCGGCCAGGCCGATGCCCCCTGGGTCCACGCGGCGGCCAGCGGCACCACGTGGTCGATGGGGATCTCCGCGGCGTCGGCCTTGACGAACCGGACGGCCGCGCCGGTGTACGGGTCGGCGAGGGTGCCGCCGACGACGACGCAGCCGTGCGTCCCCGGCCGCACCTGCACGCCGGTCAGGTCCCGGTGCAGGACGTCGTTGCGCTGGTCGCACCCGTTGTGGTCGACGTCGGCCCAGGCCGGCCCGAACACGCAGCCCTGACCGTGCCCGCAGCCCCGGTCGTACCCGCCCAGGCCGCCCTTGGCGGCGACGTGCAGCGCCGCCAGTGCCGCGGTCGCCGCGGCCGGGGAGAGCGTGCCCGCGGGCACGTGCGCCGCTCCCCCGCCCCCGGCCGAGGGTCCGGGGGACGCCGAGACCGCCGAGGGCGCAGGCGACGGCGCCGATCCGGCCGTGACCACGCCGGCCCGGCAGCCGGCGACGAGCGCGAGGAGAGCCAGGAGCGGGAGGGCACCGGCCCGGAAGTTGCGCACGGCCGACCCTACGAGCCCGCGCGCACCCGTCCCCGACGCGACAGGCGGTCGGTGCCGGGTCACCGATGAGAACTGTCGGCAGGACCGGTCATCATCACCGAGGCAGCCGCCGTCCGGCGCCTGCCCGCCGAGGAGAGCGAGACGCCTGCATGAACGCGTTGGCCAAGGGCATCGGGGCGATCACCCTGTTCACCGAGGATCTGCCGGCGTCGAAGGCGTTCTACGCCGACGTCTTCGGGCTGAAGCAGGTGTTCGAGGACGACGTGTCGGTGGCCTTCGACTTCAACGGCACGATCATCAACGTGCTCGCGGTGTCGGCGGCCGCCGAGCTGGTCGCCCCCGCGGCCGTCGGCGCCCCGGGAGGCGGCTCCCGCCTCGAGTTCAGCATCGAGGTCGACGACGTGGACGCGGTCGTCGCGGAGCTCACCGCGCACGGCGTGACGCTCCTCAACGGGCCCATCGACCGGCCGTGGGGGCTGCGCACGGCCAGCTTCGCCGATCCGGCAGGCCACCTCTGGGAGATCGGCCAGGGCCTGGGCGGCGGCAACTAGGGCAGCCGGCGGCTGCCGTCGGCGACCACCCGCAGCCAGCGGCAGCCGTACCCGTCGAGCTGCAGGTCGGCGTGCCCCGTGTCCGACAGGGGGGTGGTGCCGTCCTGCAGCAGGTCGGCCAGGCGGTGGGTGCTGTCGCAGCCCTCGAGGGTCAGCGGCACCGTGCGCGGCTCCGCGCCGAGGTTGTGTACGGCGACCAGCGTGCCGTCCTCCCAACGGCACACGTGCGCCAGCACCTCGGCGTGGGGCTGCGGCAGCACTTCGAACTGCCCCCAGCCCAGCTCGGGGCACTCCCGGTACCGGCGGATCAGCAGCTTCATGAACGACAGCAGCGACTCGGGGTCCCCGCGCTGGGCGGCGACGTTGACGTGCTCCGGGCCGTATCCGCCGCTCACCACCGGCCGCCGCAGCCGCCGCTTCGGGGCCCGCGAGAACCCGCCGTTGGGGCCGTCGGTCCACTGCATCGGGGTGCGCACCGCCATCCGGCCCTCGAGGTCGAGGTCCTCCCCCATGCCGATCTCCTCGCCGTAGAAGAGCACCGGGGTGCCCGGCAGCGAGAACAGCAGGCTGTAGACCATCCGGATCCGCCGTGGGTCGCCGTCCAGCATCGGGGCAGGCGGCGGCGCAGACCGCGGCCGTAGACCTGCATCCGGGGGTCCGGCCCGAAGGCGGCGAACACCTCCTCGCGCTCGGCGTCGCTGAGCTTGTCGAGGGTGAGCTCGTCGTGGTTGCGCACGAACGTCGCCCACTGGCTGTCCGGTGACACCGCCGGCCGGTCGGTCAGCGCCGTGGCGAGCGGGCCGGCGTCGGCGCGGGCCAGCGACAGGTAGAGCGACTGCATGCCGATGAAGTCGAACAGCATGGTCAGCTCGTTGCCGTCCTCGCCGCCGAAGAACTCGGCCTGCTGCGGGTGGGGCAGGTTCACCTCGCCGAGCAGCACGCCGCTGCCGGTGCGCCGGCCGACGAAGGCGCGCAGGTCGCGGAGGAACTCGTGCGGGTCGGGCAGCCGGGCGGCCTCGGCCCTGTCGGTGCCCGACGTCTCCAGCAGGAACGGGACGGCGTCCATCCGGAAGCCGGACAGGCCCAGCTCCAGCCAGAACCCCATGACCTTGGCGATCTCGTCGCGGACCTTGGGATCGGTGACGTTGAGATCGGGCTGCTGCCGGTAGAAGCGGTGCAGGTACCACTCCCCGGTCTTCTCGGAGAACTGCCAGATGCTGTTCTCCTTGTCGGGGAACACGACCTCGCTGCTGGTGTCCGGCGGCGGGTCGGAGCGCCAGACGTAGAAGTCGCGGTAGGGCGAGTCGACGCTCGCCTCGGCCGACCGGAACCACGGATGCCGGTTCGAGGTGTGGTTGACGACCAGGTCGACGATCACCCGCATGCCCCGGTCGTTGGCCGTCCGCACCACCTCGACGAAGTCGCCGTGGGTGCCCAGGCGCGAGTCGACGCCGTAGAAGTCGGTGATGTCGTAGCCGTCGTCGCGGTCGCCGGTCGGATAGAAGGGCATCAGCCACAGGCAGGTGACACCGAGCTCGGCCAGGTAGTCCAGCCGCTGGGCGAGGCCCTCGAAGTCGCCGCAGCCGTCGTCGTTCCAGTCCATGAACGTCTCGACGTCGAGGCAGTAGACGACGGCGGTCTTCCACCACAGGTCCGAGGTGTCGGTGATCCTCCTCCGGCATGCCTACCCGGGTCTGCACTCCGGCGCTCGTCCGGCGAGGATCACCGGGTGACGCAGAAGCCGACGACCGACGAGTGGGGCATCGACGCGACCTGGCTCGATGCCCTCGACCAGGAACATTCCGTCGCCCCGGAGACCATCGAGCGGCTCCGCGAGGTCATCGGCCGGCCGCCGGCCGACCTCGAGGACCGGGCACCGATCGTGGCCCGGCCCGGCGACGCGCTGGAGATCGACGAGGCCGACGTCGTCTGCGAGGACGGCGAGGTCCGCCACCTCGACGGCGAGCTGCCCCCCGACTTCCCGCTCGGCTACCACTGGCTGCAGTCGTCCGAGGGTCGGCGGCGCCGGCTGATCGTCTCGCCGGGGCGGTGCTGGCTGCCGGAGGGCCACCGCGCCTGGGGCTGGGCGGTGCAGCTGTACGCCACGCGCAGCCGGGCCAGCTGGGGCATCGGCGACCTGGGCGATCTGCGCGCCGTCCGGCGGATGGCCGAGGCGCAGGGCGCCGGCTTCCTGCTGATCAACCCGCTGCACGCCGTCGCGCCGATCGCCGAGCAGGAGGCGAGCCCCTACCTGCCGGCCACCCGGCGCTTCCGCAACCCGATCTACCTGCGGGTCGCCGAGGTCCCCGGTGCCGACGGCGTGGACCTCGAGGACGACGCCGGGCGCGCGCTGTCGGCGGGCCCGCTGATCGAGCGGAACGCGATCTGGGCACGCAAGCGCGAGGTGCTCATGCGGATCTTCTTCGCCCACGGCGGCGGCGAGGCGTTCGCCCGCTGGCGCGAGGAGCAGGGGCCCGCGCTGCAGGACTGGGCGACCTGGGCGGCGAGCGCCGAGGAGCACGGCGCCGACTGGCACACCTGGCCCGGGGAGCTGCGCCGGCCGGGCGGTCCCGAGCTGGCGCGCTACGTGGAGCAGCACGGCGCGGTGGTGGCGTTCCACGCCTGGCTGCAGTGGGCCCTGGAGCTGCAGTTCACCGCCGCCACGGCGGGCATGACCGTGATCCAGGACCTGCCGATCGGCGTCTCCGGCGGCGGCGCCGACGCCTGGGCCTGGCAGGAGGTGCTGGCCGAGGGCGTCAGCGTCGGGGCCCCCCCGGACGCCTTCAACTCCCAGGGGCAGGACTGGGGCTCCCCCCCGCTGGTGCCCTGGCGGCTCCGGGACGCCGACTACGAGCCGTTCGTCCAGTCGATCCGGGCCACCATCGCCGGCGCCGGCGGCCTGCGCATCGACCACGTGATGGGCCTGTTCCGGCTGTGGTGGGTGCCGGCTGACGGAAGTGCCGCTGACGGCGCGTACGTCCGCTACCCCGCCGAGGACCTGCTCGACATCGTCGCGCTGGAGAGCCACCGCGCGCAGGCGCTGGTCGTGGGCGAGGACCTCGGCACGGTGGAGGACGGCGTCCGCGAGGCGATGGAGGAGCACGGGATCCTCTCCTACCGGCTGCTCTGGTTCGAGGACGACGACCCCTCGGAGTGGCCGGCCTCGGCGATGGCCGCGATCAGCACCCACGACCTGCCCACGGTCGCGGGCCTGTGGACCGGCGCCGACCTGACCGAGCAGCGCGAGCGGGGCACGGGCACCGACGAGGAGCTGGAGCGTGGCCGGGCGTCGCTGCTCGCCCACCTGCCCGGCCTGCCGGACGACGCGTCGCCGGAGCAGGCGGTGGAACGCGCGCACGAGCTGCTGGCGCGCGCTCCCTCGACCCTGCTGTCGGCGACCCTGGACGACGCGGTCGCCGAGGTGCGCCGGCCGAACATGCCGGGGACGACGGACCGGCCCAACTGGTCGCTGCCCCTCCCCGTGCTGGTCGAGGACCTCGACACCCATCCGCTGGTGCAGACGGTCGCGCGCACGCTGTGCGACGGCATCCGCGACGGCGGGGCGGGCTGAGCCGCAGAGCGACCGACACGCCGCCCCTCCTGGCCGTCGGCACGGGAGTCGAACATTCGTTCGACTCCCGTGCGACACTGCTGGCATGGCCGGCGGCATGCTCCCAGGACGAACGGGACTCTCCCTCGGGGAGCGCGCCGCGAACTCGGGTGTACGCCCGCCGGCGTCCGCCCCGGCGGCCGCCGGGCCCGCTGCCGACGGCAGCGAGGGGCGGCACTGCTGGGTGCACGACCCGCCGGACTCCCCCGGCATCTGGCCCGGGCTGCTCGTCGAGTGGCGGCAGCGCGCCGACGGCTGGCAGGGGCGGGTCGCCTACACCGTGACCGGCCCCCACGGCCCGGCGCTGGTCGAGACCTGGCTCCCCGCGGCCCGGCTGGAACCGCGCTGAGCTACCTGCCCGCGCGTTCCCGGTAGCGGGCCGCCCGGCGCGCCGCGGCGGCCCGGCGGCGCTCCGACTCGGCCGCCTCCCGTTCCGCGGAGGCGCGGTCGCGGGCCCGGGTCGCGGTCCCGCTGGGGTAGCCGGCACGGACCAGGCGGTGCTCGACGGTCTCGGGCATGTACCCGATCGCGAAGAACAGCCCGATCAGCACCCCGCCGAGCGCGGCCATGCCCCGGATCCAGAAGGCGCCCGGGAGGAGCAGGAGCACCAGGGCGACCGGCACGGCCAGTTGCGCCGCCACCCGGGCCAGGTGCCGGAGCACCCAGGTGCGGCCCGTCGTGTCGCGGTAGACCCACGGGCCGTACCGGGCCGGCAGCGTGCCGCCGAAGGCGTACCAGAGCCAGCGCAGCGGGCCGGGCCGCTGCACCTCCCCCGGCGGGGTCGGCATCGATCCGGCCGGAACGGCACTGTCGGGTGTCACCCGTGCCATGGTCCTCCCCCCGCGCGGCGGGTCGCCTGGGAGCATGGCCGGGTGACTCCGAATCGGCTGCGCGCCGGCGCCTGCGCCTGGCTGTTGACCCTCCAGTTCTTCGTCGTGGAGGCCGTGGTGGCGGCCCGTGCGCCCAGCGGCTACTCGCGCACCGCGAACACGATCAGCGACCTCGGCCGGACGACGTCGCCGGACCACCGGCTGATGAACGCGTCGTTCCTCCTGCAGGCGGTGCTGATCGTCGCCGGGGCGGCGCTCCTGCGTCACGCCCTGCGCGGGCGGGCCGCGCGGGTGGCGCCGCCCCTGCTCGGGCTGGCCGCCGCGGGCGTGCTGATCGTCGGTGTCTTCCCCAGCGACGGCTACAAGGTGGTGCACGCGACCGGTGCCGTGCTGTACCTGGCCGCCGGCGGCATCGGCCTGATCGCGCTGGCCTACGGAGTGCGCCCCCGGTCGGAGCTGCTCGGCTCGACGCTCGCCCTGCTCGGGCTCGTCGGCACGGCGATGACGGTGTTCTTCGTCTCGGCGGTCACCCAGCTGCTCGGCGTCGGCGGCACCGAGCGGGCGGCCGCCTACATGCTGCCGCTCGGGCTCGCCGTCACCGGCGCCGCGCTCTGGCGCATGGGCGCCGGGGAGGCGGGTGCCGCCGAGACCGACGGCCCCAGCCTCCGGGAGCTGCGGAAGCTGGCACGCGACCAGGAGCGGGCACGGCAGGCCGAGCAGCAGCGGCAGCGCGACGAGGCGCTCGCCGACCGGGCCGCCGGCACCACGCCCCCCGGCGAGGGGGACGACGGCATCGACGACGACCCGTGGGCGACGCCCGGCCGGCGCCGCGACTGACGCCGGCCGGTCAGTCCGCCGCGGGCCGCACCTGCAGCACCTCGTCGACGGGACGGCGTCCGCTGACCGCGCCGACCGGGCCCTCCGGCGGATACCCCATGCGCAGCAGCATCTGCGGGTGGCCGACCAGCGAGAGCCGCGACTGCAGCTGGGTGCGCGTCGCCGGCCAGTCGAGGGCCTGGGTGAGCGGTGAGGCGGCCAGGCCGGCGTCGGTGGCCCGCAGGAGCACCCGGCCGAGGGCACGCCCCGCCTGCAGCCAGGCGTAGCGGTCGTCGCCGTCGGTGCCCATGAGGACGACGGTCGGTCGCTCGACGGCCGGCGGCGGTGCATCGGGGTCACCGCCGGGCTGGAACATGTGCTGCTCGCGCTCGCCGACGACGAAGTCGCGGATCAGCCAGTTCGACGGGCGGCTGCGCGGATCATCGGCGGGCACGGCCTCCGTGGGCACCCCGTCGACGGCGCCCGGATCGGTGCGCATCCAGCTCTGCAGCTCGGCGACGTAGGCCGGGTCGCCCTGCTCGATCTCCTCGGCGCGCGAGATCAGGAAGACGGTGGCGACCTCCTCCTCGGACCGGGTGATCGGCTTGAACCACGTGCCGAACGCGGCGGCGTCGACCTCGAGCCGGTCGAGCAGCTCCGCGGGCACCGCACGCGACAGGAACGGCGCCCGCACCGTGTGCCGGCGCTCGATCGCCGCCACCAGCGCGGTGTCGAGCGCGGTCACCTCGTGCGGTCCGGTGACCCGCAGCGTCGCCAGATGGTCGGGCCGGTCCTCGTCGGGCAGCAGGTCGACCTCCGCCGCGAAACCGGCCGCGGCCAGGGCGACCGCCGCGAACTCCACCGCGATGCCGCAGCTGATCACCTGCTGGCGCCGCGTCGGGTCGAGCACCGGCAGCGCGCGGTGCTCGTCGAAGTAGAGCTCGAGCCGGCTGTCGGAGGCGATGAACCGCCACGGCTGCGTGTTGTGGATCGACGGCGCGCGGGTGGCCGCGGCCACCACCTGCGCCCACTCCTGCTCCTGCACGCGGTACCTCCTGGCCCTCGCTCCGCCGGGCGCGCGGGCAGCGCGTCCGGTTCGTGCCTACCTCATCACGGATCCCCGGTGGGCACCCGGGCCACCCGCGGGCGGATCCGGGCCAGGATGACCCCATGACGCACAACCCGGGCGGTTCCGACGCGGAGATGCAGGTTCTCCCGGCCGACGAGTGCTACCGGCTGCTCGGCACCCACGAGATCGGGCGGATCGGGGTCAACGCCGAGCACTATCCCCTGATCATCCCCGTCAACTACGCGCTCGACGGCACGACGGTGGTGATCCGGACGCATCCGGGCACCGTGCTCCGCGCCGCCACGCACGGGAACGTGACCTTCGAGGTCGACGACATCGACCGGCACACCCGCAGCGGCTGGAACGTGCTCGTCCGGGCCACGGCCGAGGAGGTCGGCGAGCGGCACCGGGCCGAGCTGATCGAGCGGACGCGTGCGACCGGCGTGCAGCCCTGGGCCCCGGGTGAGCACGGCAGCTGGCTGCGGCTCATCCCCCACCACATCTCCGGCCGGCGCATCGTGCCCGGCGAACTCCCGGCGCCCGGGGACATCCGCGGCTACCTCTGACCTCACACGGCCGGACCGGCCTCCGCGGGTACCGGCACCGGCGGGCGGACCCGCGCCCGTCGCCGGGAGAGCGCCACGCCGGCCAGGCAGATCGCGCCGCCGACGAACGCGAGCCCGGGCGGCACCTCGTCGAGCAGCAGCCAGCCGAGCACGACGACGACCGGCGGCACCAGGTAGGTGGTGACGCCGAGCCTGCCGGCGTCCATCCGGCTCAGGGCGTAGGCCCAGGTGCTGAACGCCAGTGCCGTGGGGACGGCCCCCAGGTAGACCAGCCCGGCGATCGACGCGGCCGGCGCCCGCCCGAGCTGGCCGGCGAGCGTGCCGGCCCAGGGCAGGCAGCACAGCGCGCCGATCGCGCAGGCGGTGAAGGTCACCTGCAGGGGCGGCAGCCGCCGGAGCACGCGCTTCTGCGACACGACCCCGACGGCGTAGGCCAGGGCGGCCAGCAGGCAGAGGACGACCCCCACCAGGTCGGTCTCGGCCTGACGGGTGGCCACGCCGATGAGCACGACGCCGGCGAAGGCCACCGCGATGCCGGCCACCAGCCAGCGCGGGAAGCTCTCCCCGAGGAACAGGCCGGCGAAGAGGGCGATCAGGATCGGGCCGACGTTGACCAGCATCGAGGTCGTGCCGGCGTCCAGGTGCCGTTCCGCCGCGTTGAGCGCCACGTTGTAGACCCCGAACCAGCCCACACCGCAGAGGGCCAGCAGGGCCCATTCCCGGCGGTCGGGACGCACCCAGCCGCGCCCCGACAGGAGCAGACCGAGCACCGCGGTGCCGACCAGCAGCCGGCCCAGCGCGAGCGCGCCCGGGGCGAAGTCGCCCCCGACGCCGCGGATGCCCACGAAGGCCGACGCCCAGGCGAGCACGGTGACGACGACGGCGGCGATGGTGCGCCCCTCGGGACGGGTCGTGGCGGGATTCACGCGTCAGACCCTAGGAGCAGCCACCGACACTTCTCCGGCGGTTTCCGGACGCGTCGTTCCCGCCGCGAAGGTTGGCAGGACCGGTGCGGTCGCCGTGGTCAGCCGTGCAGGTGCTGGCCGTAGGTGCGCCGTCCCCGCTCGCCGCCGGTGGGCACCGCCGCACCGTCGCGGAAGGCGGCGCTGAGCTTGCCGGGGAACGGGGTGGCGACCACGTGCGTGCCCGGCGCGCGGGCCGCGGCCCAGGCGCGGGCCAGCTCCGCGGCCGAGATCTCCTCCGGTCCGCCGTACTCGAGGACCTCTCCGGCCGGCGGCCGGGCGACCACCTCTGCGATGTAGGTGGCCACCTCGCCGACGTCGACCGGCTGGAGCCACCAGCCCATCGGCACGGGCAGCACCGGGCCCTTGCGGGCCATGTCGAGGAGGTGGTCGACGAAGTCGTGGAACTGGGTGACCCGCAGCAGCGTCACCGGCAGTCCCGAGGCGAGCAGCACCTGCTCGGCCGCGAACTTGGCCCGGTAGTAGCCGAAGGGGATGCGGTCGACGCCGACGATCGACACGTAGACCAGGTGCCGCAGCCGGTCGCGGTCGACCGCCTCGACCAGCCGCCGCGTGCCGGCGACGTCGACCTGCCACGGATCGCCCTGCGGGTCACTGGCGGCGTGCACGATCAGCTCCGCCCTGCCCACCGCGGTCGCGAGGTCGAAGCCGGTGGCCAGGTCGCCGCGGACGCCGCCGGCCCCCGTGCCGCGCCGCGACATCAGCCGCACCGTGTGCCCCGCCGCCCGGAGCGGGTCGGTGAGGCGCTGACCGAGCCGGCCGGTACCGCCGGTGACGAGTACATCCACGCGGCCAGTCTGTCGCGATCACCGCTCCCGGACCAGGGAGGATGCCGGTGTGACGGACCGCTATCCCGAGATCGAGCCCTACGAGTCCGGCATGCTCGATGTCGGCGACGGCAACCTCGTCCACTGGGAGGTCTGCGGCAACCCCGAGGGCAAGCCGGCCGTGCTGCTGCACGGCGGCCCCGGCGCCGGCTTCCAGCCCGGCTCGCGGCGCAACCTCGACCCGGCCGCCTACCGCATCGTGCTGTTCGACCAGCGCAACTGCGGCCGCAGCACCCCGAGCGCCGCCGAGGCCGACACGGACCTCTCGGGCAACACGACGGCCGCGCTCATCGGCGACATGGAGGCCCTGCGGCGTCATCTGGGCATCGAGCGGTGGCTCGTCCTCGGCGCCTCGTGGGGCACCACGCTGGCGCTCGCGTACGCGGAGGCCCATCCCGACCGGGTGACCGAGATGGTGCTCAACGCCGTGTGCACCACCACCGCCCGCGAGGTCGCGTGGATCACCCGCGACATGGGCCGGATCTGGCCCGAGGCGTGGGCCCGGTTCCGGGACGGCGTCCCCGAGGACGAGCGGGACGGCAACCTCGCCGCGGCCTACAACCGGCTGCTCGAGTCGCCGGAGGCCGTCGTCCGGGAGCGCGCCGCCCGCGACTGGTGCGCCTGGGAGGACGTGCACGTCTCCCTCGGCACCGGCTGGCAGCCCTACCCCCGGTTCCAGGACCCCGTGTTCCGGATGACGTTCGCCCGGCTGGTCACCCACTACTGGGCCAACGCCGCCTTCCTGCCCGACGGTCAGCTGCTGCGCGAGGTCGTCCGGCTGGCGCACATCCCCGCCGTGCTCATCGCCGGGAGGCAGGACGTCAGCGGTCCGGTCGACATCGCCTGGCGCCTGCACCGGGCGTGGCCGGCCAGCGAGCTCGTCGTCATCGAGGACGGCGGCCACGGCACCGGCAGCATGGGTGCGCTCGTCGCCGCGACCGACGGGTTCCGCGGGCACTGACCGCGCGTCAGCCCAGTACCCGTCCCTGCCTGATGACGACGCGCGGCGGCGCGTGCCGGGCGAGCAGGTCGACGGTGCGGGTCGCATCGTGCACCAGCAGGTCGGCCGGCCCGCCCGCCCGCAGCGTGGGATCGGGCAGCCCGAGCACCCGGGCCGCCGACGTCGTCACCAGGTCCACGAGCGTCTCCAGCTGCGGCGCCGAGCGCATGTCGAGCAGGTGCGCGGCGAGGAACGCGACCTCCAGCAGGTTGTGCCGGCCGAAGGGGTAGTAGGCGTCCTCGACGTCGTCCTGCCCGAGCGCGACGGCGACGCCGAGTGCCACCGCCCGCTCGACCGGCAGCGCGACCGAGCCGGTGTGCGGATCGCTGACCAGCCCCAGCCCGACGTCGCGGGCGAGCTCGAGCAGCGCCGTCTGCCGGGCCTCCTCGTAGTGCCCGACGGCACGGGCGTGGCAGGCGACCCCCCGCCCCTCCAGCCCGTGCCGGCGCATGGCCTCGGCGAGCATCCGGGTGGTGTCGGACGACGGGTCCGCGGTGTCGTCGGTGAGCATCGCGACGCGCCGTCCCAGCCGGGCGGCCAGCGCGCAGGCCCACTCGACGTGCGCCTCCTGGTCGGCCGGCGACGCCTCGATCCACGGGATGCCGCCGACGACGTCCGCACCCGCCGCCATCGCCTCCTCGACCAGTTCGGCGGCGCCCGGATCGCGCAGGACGCCGTCCTGCGGAAAGGCGACGACGGACACGTCGACCCGGCCGCGGAACTCCTCGCGCGCGGCCATCACCGCCCGGACGCCGATCAGCCCGGCGGCGGTGTCGACGTCGGCGAAGGCCTGCACGGTCAGCACCCCGTTGCGCAGCCCGTCGGCGAGCACCGACCGGATCGCCGGGAGCAGGGTGTCGACCCGGTAGTGCTGCTTCACCGCCCGCGCCAGGTCGATGCCGCGGGCCGAGTCGGCCATGCCCTCCCCGGTGTAGGCCTGCAGGGCGGCGTCGCCGATCAGCGGCAGCGTGTGCACCTTGTCCAGGTGCAGGTGCGCGTCGACGAACGGCTCGGTCACCAGCCCGCCGTCGGCGGCGACGATCTCCACGCCGTCCGGATGGGGGAGCTCCCCGGCCGGTGCCAGGGCGGTGATGCGAGCGCCGACACAGTGGATGTCGACGACTGCACCGTTGCGCAGCAGCGCATCGGTGACGACCAAGGGCAGGCCGGGCCTCGCGTCCACCCGGAAGGAATAGCAGAGCCGGGCCGTCCCCGGCAGCTGTCGCTCAGCGCTCCTGGTCGGTGGGGCGCACCAGGATCTCGTTGATCGCCACGTGCTGGGGCTGGGTGACCAGATACAGCACGGCGCGGGCGATGTCCTCGGCCTGCAGGGGCGTCATGTTCGCCGCCATCTCCTTCGACGCCTTCTTCGCGGCCGGCTGGGGATGTGGTCGGTCAGCTCGGTGGCGACGGCACCGGGCTCGACCAGCCCGATCCGCACCCCTCGTCCGGTGACCTCCCGGCGCAGCGACTCGCTGAACGCGTTCACCGCCCATTTGCTGGCGTTGTAGACACCCGAGCCCTTGCGGGCCACTCTCCCGGCCACGCTGGACACGTTGACGACGTCGCCCGATCCCCGCTCGACCATGACCTCAATCGCCGCGTGGGTCATGTACATGAGCCCGAGCACGTTCGTGTGCAGCATCCGACGCCAGTCCTCGGTGTCCGCGCCGACGATCGTGCCGAGCAGCATCACCCCGGCGTTGTCGACCAGGATGTCCGGCCCACCGAGCTCCTCCCGCGTCGAGCCGGTCGGTCCGGCGGGCACCGATCGCGACCGAGGCACCGGCCTCGGCCAGGGCGACGGCGGTGGCCTCCCCGATGCCGGAGGAGGCGCCGGTCACGAGCGCGACCTTGCCGGTGAGCGGACGGGCGGGCTGGGTCATGCCGAATCTCCTTCGCGCCGCCGAGCGCGGCGCAACGTCCCGGCTCCTGCCCGGTACGTCAGCCACCGACACCCTGCGGAGGATCACGCCACGGGCAGGGGTAGGCGTCGTCCCGGCGTCGTCCCGCCGGGACGACCCACGCCGCTGAACGGCCCACAAGGGCCGCTCCTGCCTAATGTGGTGGCCGTTGTGACTGCGCAGACGCCGACCAGCCGACCGCGGATTCCCGCCGACTTCATCCGCTTCGCGCTCGCCGGGTTGTTCAGTTTCGTCGTCGACGCGGGCACTCTCTGGGCATGCTATCGGATGCTGGGCACACCTTTGTGGCTGGCGACGACGGCGGGTTTCTGGCTCAGCTTCGTCAGCAACTTCGCGGCGAACAGGTACTTCACCTTCGGGGTGCGTTCGCGCGGCGGGCGACAGCTCTTCCGCTACTCGGTCCTGGTGGGCCTGAACTACCTTGCCACCCTGGGCATCGTCACAGGCCTGGCCGCGGTGGGCCTGAACGCGCTGGCCGCGAAGACCCTCGCCGTCGCCGTCCTCATGATCGTCAACTTTTTCGCGTACCGGAACTGGGTGTTCCGTGACTGAGATCAGGATTCACCCCACGGCGATCGTCGAGGAAGGTGCGCAGATCGGCCCGGGAACGTCGATCTGGCACCACGCCCACGTCAGGGCCGGTGCGGTGATCGGCTCAGGGTCGACGCTCGGCAAGAACGTCTTCGTCGATGCCGGCGCGCGCGTCGGCGCCCGCTGCAAGATCCAGAACAACGTGTCCGTCTACTCAGGCGTCGTGCTCGAGGACGACGTATTCGTGGGGCCCAGCGCTGTGTTCACCAACGACCTGTTCCCCCGCGCGTTCGGCCGCTGGGAGACGGTGACGACCCTGGTCCGGCGAGGGGCGTCCATCGGCGCCAACGCCACCCTCCGCTGCGGGATCGAGTTGGGCGAGCTGTGCATGGTCGCCGCGGGCGCGATGGTCACGCGCGACGTGCGGGCCAACGAACTCGTGGGCGGCAACCCGGCCCGGACCCTGGGCTGGGTGGACGTCCGCGGCGCCGTGGTGAGCCGCGCGCCGGAGCGACCCCACAGCCTGCCCCACGGTGGGATCGACGAGGAAACGACGTGATCCCCATCTCGAGCGTGTCGATCGGTACGGAGGAGGAGGAACTCGTCCTCCAGGTCATCCGATCCGGCCGTCTGGCGCAAGGCCCCATGGTGGAGCGCCTCGAGCAGGAGTTCCGCGCATGGTCGGGGACGGAGCACGTGATCGCCGTCGCCAACGGGACCGTGTCACTCGTCGCCGCCCTCGAGGCGCTCCGCCTGCCGCCGGGCTCAGAGGTGGTGACCAGTCCCTTCACTTTCGCTGCGACCCTCAACGCCATCCTCGAGGCAGGGCTGGTGGCCCGCTTCGGCGACATCGATCCGGGGGACTTCGCGCTCACCACCGAGTCGGTGGAGGCAGCCGCCGGGGACCGGACCTCGGCCATCATGCCGGTCCACCTCTACGGTCTGCCGGCCGACATGACGGCCCTGGTGCCCCTGGCGGAGTCTCACGGCTGGGCCGTCGTGGAGGACGCCGCCCAGGCGCACGGGGCGCGGGTCGGCGACCGGCCGGTCGGCTCGTTCGGGGTCGGCTCCTTCTCGCTGTACGCCACGAAGAACCTCATGTCGGGTGAGGGCGGACTGGTCACCACCGACGACGACGAGATCGCCGACCGCCTGCGGCTCATCCGCAACCAGGGCATGCGGGCCCGTTACCAGCACGAGCTCGCGGGCCACAACTTCAGGCTGACCGAGCTGCAGGCCGCGGTTGCCGTGCCGCAGCTGGCGCGTTTGGGGGCGGCGAACAAGCGGCGGGGGGAGACCGCCCGCCGGCTCACCGAGGGGCTCTCCGGCATCACGGGGCTCGCGCTTCCTCGTATCGCCGAGGGGCGGACCCATGTCTGGCACCAGTACACGGTCCGGGTGACCCCGGAGTCGGGCACGAGCCGGGATCGTGTCGCCGACGTGCTGACCGAGAGGGGGGTCGGCTCCGGCCTGTACTACCCCCGACCCGTCTACGACTACGAGTGCTATCGCACCCACCCGCGGGTCGTCATCGGTGAGCACCCCGTCGCGGAACGGGTCAGTAGTGAGGTCTTGTCGATCCCCGTCCACCCCGCGCTGTCCGACGCCGACGTGGACATCGTCATCGCCGGCGTGAGAGGAGCACTCCATGCCGACTGACGCTCCGATCCGGCTGGCGGTCGTCGGTGCCGGGATCATGGGCGCCAACCACGCCCGCATCGCCTCCACCTTGCTGGGCGTCGAGCTCGTCGCAGTCCTCGACCCGGATCGGGGGCGCGCCGAGGAACTCGCCGCCTCCTACGGCGCCACGGCCGTGTCAGGAATCGAGGAGCTCCCCAGGCTCGTCGACGCCGCGGTCGTGGCCGCGCCCACGCAGTTCCATGCGCCGATCGCTCACCAGTTGCTCGCCGGAGGCGTCGACGTCCTCGTCGAGAAGCCGATCGCCCCCGACGTCGAGACCGCGCAACGGCTCGTCGACGCGGCCGACGCGGCCGGTCGCGTGCTCACGGTCGGCCACGTCGAGCGGTTCAACCCAGCCATCCTGGAACTCGATTCACTCCTGCACGACGTCGTGCACGTCGAGGCACGCCGGATCAGCGCCTACTCGCCCCGGATCCGCGACGACGTCGTGATCGACTTGATGATTCACGACCTCGATCTGGTGACCATGATCGCCGGTGGCGCGCCCGCCGAGGTGATGTCCATCGTCCGATCGCCTCGCTCGGCGACGGCTGACGTCGCTGCAGCGCTCATCGCGTTCGACTCGGGGGTCACCGCCTCCCTGATCGCCAGCCGGGTCGGGCAGAACAAGATCAGACACATCGACATCACCCAGGCGGACGACTACCTGGTCATCGACCTGCTTCGCCAGGACGTCACGGTGCACCGCGTGGAGCGCTCGGAGTACCTGTCGGACGGCGGCCGGCGCTACCGCCAGGTGGGCGTGGTCGAGGTGCCGTTCCTCGAGCACCGCGGGGAGCCGCTCGCGCTCGAGCTGGCCCATTTCGCGGAGTGCGTCCGGCACCGGTCGCGACCCCGGGTCTCGGGACAGGACGGAATCCGGGCGCTGGAGCTCGCCCTCCGCGTCGCCTGCGGTGTGAGGAGGTAGGTCGATGTACCGGGATCACAGGGTCGCAGCCGTCGTGCCGGCCTACAACGAAGAGCAACTGGTCGGCACGGTCATCAGGACCATGCCGGACTACGTGGACCACATCGTCGTGGTCGACGACTGCTCCAGCGACGCCACCAGCGCGGCTGCGAGCGCCGTCGGCGACCCCCGGGTGACGGTGATCCGGCACGAGGTCAACACCGGGGTGGGCGGCGCGATCATCACCGGCCACAAGCAGGCCGGCGAACTGGGCGCCGACATCGACGTCGTCATGGCCGGTGACGGCCAGATGGATCCGGCTTTCCTGCCGGACCTCCTGGACCCGCTGGTCGACGGCGGCCGTGGCTTCGCCAAGGCCAACCGGTTCTTCTCGCTGCACTCGTTCGAGTCCATGCCCAGGCACCGGGTCTTCGGCAACATCGTGCTCTCGTTCCTCACCAAGCTGGCCTCGGGGTACTGGCACCTGTTCGACCCCCAGAACGGCTACACCGCGATCACCCAGGACACCCTGCGGCGGCTCCCGCTCGACCGGGTCGCTTCGCGCTACTCGTTCGAGAACGACCTCCTCATCCACCTGAACATCCTCCGGGTGCCGGCCATCGACGTGCCGATCCCCGCGGTGTACGGGAACGAAGTCTCCAGCATCAAGATCCGGCGCGTGATCCCCGAGCTGCTGTGGCTGCTCTTCGCCGGCTTCTGGAAGCGCTTCTTCTACAAGTACGTCCTCTGGTCCTTCTCGCCGATCGCGCTCTTCCTGTTCTCCGGCCTGTTCCTCGTCCTCTTCGGGACCGCGTGGGGGACCTGGGACGTCGTCCACACGATCGGCCCCACGACCGCCTCGGCCGGATCCGTCCTGCTGTCCGTCGCGCCGCTCCTGGTGGGCATCCAGATGCTGCTCTACGCGCTGCTGCTCGACATCCAGGAGAGTCCGGACAGCCCGATGACGATCGACTATCGCCGGATGGCCGACCTGACGGCAGCGAGCCAGCTGCGCGTCGGCGCCGCGGATCGAACGGCCGCCGCGGGCGCCCCGCGGTCCACGTCGTTCGCGGAGAATGTCGTCGACGGCAAGGACCGGGCCCCGGTCGAGCCTGTCAGCCGCAATGGCAAGCGGGAAGCGAGCTAGCCGGGCACGCGGCTCGTCTGCCGCGGGACGGAACGGAAGGTTGATCATCACCAGCAGGCCAGGAGGGACTGAACCCACTGCATGAGCGCGCACGTCGTCCTGGTCCCGGTGACATGCCTTGTCGTCCTCTTCCTGCCGGGCGTGGTCATCGGGCGGGCGGCGGGACTCCGGCCCGGCGTCGCCCTGCCCGTCGCGCCGCTTCTCACGTACGGCGTGACGACCGCGACGGCGACCGTGGCGTCCTACGTCAGCTTCCCGTGGAACCCGCTGACCCTCGTGCTGGTGACCGTGGCGGTCACCCTGGTGATCGCGGGGGCACGACTTGTCAGTGCGCGAAGACTTCCGTCGTGGCGAGTCCGGGTCCGGCGGCCCCGAGTTCCGTCGTGGCAGACCTGCCTCGTCATGGGCGGCGTACTGGCCGGTGGGGTGCTCTCCGCCGGCGTGCTTCTCGCAGGGTTCGGCCGCCTGGGCGCCCCCAACCAGGACTACGACTACATCTTCCACGCCAACGCCGTCCGCCTGATCGCCGACTCCGGCGACATCGCGCCGGCGGCCATGCGGCGCATCGGTGACTGGGAATCGAACTCCTTCTACTACCCCAACACCTTCCACGCGCTTGCCGCCCTGGTGCGCGACCTCACGGGCGCGTCGGTCTTCGAGGTTCTCAACAGCGAGGCGATGATCGTCTGCCTCGTGGCCGGACTGGGTCTGGCCGCCCTGCTGGTGCGGCTGAGGGCTCCTCTCGCCGTCGTCGTCTGCACGCCGGTGCTCCTGGCGGGGTTCGCGAGCTTCCCCTACGACGTCCTGTGGCGGGGACCACTGCTGCCGTACGCGGCCGCCCTGGCCGTCATCCCGGCGTTCGTGCTCCTGCTGGACGTCGCGCTGACGAGCAGGCGTCCGATCATGGTCGTGCTCGCAGGCATCGGCGCTGCGGGACTACTCGGGCTCCACCCCAGCGCGGCGCTCTCGGCGGCCCTGTTCGCGGGAGGCTGTCTCGTCCGCCGGTGGTGGAGTTCGATCCGCACGCTGGGTGCCGATCTTCTGATCCTTGTCTCGTTGTCGGCCATGACGCTGCTGTTCGCCTTCCCAGCGCTGATCGGGGCGGTCACGACGGGTGCCGATGGCCCGCAGGTCAACTGGCCGGCCGTGGAATCGCCGGGGCAGGCCGCCGGTGACCTGTTCCTGCTCGACCACGCCGCTCCGGGGCCGCAGTACTGGCTGGCGGGGCTCCTCGTGGTCGGACTGATCGCGGTGCACCGGGCGCCGTACCTGTGGGGGTGGCTCGGCGGAGCCGCTCTCTCCTTCGCGCTCTTCGTGCTCGCCGCGGCATCGGACGGTCCCATCGCCGAATTCCTCACCCGGCCCTGGTGGAACGACCGGTGGCGGTTCGCCGCGTTGGCGGTCCTCGGCTTCGCGCCGTTGGCCGCGCACGGCCTCCTGAGCCTTGCGGAGTTCGCGCAGCGCTCCCTCACCCGATGGACGAGCGCCGCCCTACGGGAGCGGCTCTCCGGCCGGACGGTGACCGGGGTCCTCGCAGCGGTCGGTCTGGCCCTCGTCGCCGTGCTGTCCGGAGGCCTGTACGCGTCGAGCAACATCACCCGGATGTCGTGGTCCTATGAGAAGCAGCGGACCCTCGACAGCGCCGAGATCGCCTCGATGCAATGGCTACGGCGTCATTCGTCGGGCGGCACGATCATGAACGAGGCCAACGACGGGTCCGCGTATCTCTCGGCCGTCGCCGGGCTGCATCCACTCTTCGGGCGGGTGGTGGAGCCCGCGTTGATCCCGGCCATGGGCCGGACGCAGCAGCTCTTGCTCGAGCACTTCAACTGCCTCGACTCGGACCCGGCGGTCCGGCGGGTCATCGAGCGGCTGCAGATCCGGTACGTCTTCCTGGGCAGCGGATACGTGCGCGCCGACCTCCACCGGCTCCCCGGCCTGCTGGGACTGAGCTCCTCCCCGTCCCTCAGGCTGATCCACTCGGCGCCGGGTGTGAGCATCTACCAGGTGGCGCTGACCCCCGGGTCGACCGCACCGATCACCGCCTGCACCGAGGCCCGGACCGGCGGAGCGCCGAGCCGGCGCACCGGCTGAGCTCCGACACGGGTCAGAGCAGTGCGTCCAGGCCCTCGTCGGCCGGCGGGATGAGCCCGGCCTCGACCGGTGGCCGGTGCGGCTGGTCCAGGCCCCGCATCCGCGCCGCGTGCAGCGCGAGCAGGAGGTTGAGCCGCAGGGTCGGGTCGGAGGTGAACGGGCCGAGCAGCCGCTCCAGCTTGCCGATCCGGTAGCGCATCGTGTTGTAGTGGAAGTGCAGCCGGCGGGCCGACTCGGCCACGTTGAGGTTGGTCTCCAGCAGCACCCGGAGGGTCTCCCGGAGGTCCGCGGAGTCGGGGTCGGAGGCGTCGGCCAGCGAGCCGAGCACCTCGTCGACGTAGGTGCGCAGCTCGGTGCTGTCGGGGATGAGGGAGAGCAGCCGGAAGACGCCGAGCTGGTCGAAGTGGGTGACCGCGTTGCCGCCGTGGATCTCCTGTCCGACGCCCAGCGCACGCTGGGCCTGGCGGTGGGCCTCGGCCAGCGCCGACAGCGAGCCGGCGGGGCGCCCGATGCCGGTGCCGAGCACCCGGCCGACGCGGCGGAGGCGGCCGTTCACCCGGGAGGTCACGGCGGCCACGAGCTGCGACATCTCCTCCGGCGTCCGGCCGTCGAGGGGCAGCAGCGTGACGATCTCGGTGGCCAGCCCCGCCACGGCGGCGCCGGCGACCTCGGTCTCCAGCGCGGCCCGCCAGCCGTCGGCCAGCCGGTCCAGCACATCGAGGGCACGGGTCGGGTCCGCGGCGGCATCGGCGACGGTCTCGGTCGCGGTCACCAGCACCGCCACCGGCCCGTCGAGCCGCCAGCCGAACGACCGCGTGTAGGCCAGCGTGCGCTCGGTGTGCCCCACCGAGCCGCCGACCAGCCGGCGCACCAGGTCACCCTGGAACCGCAGCTCGACGGAGTGGACGGCCTGCAGGCGGATCACCGACAGCGCCGCGATGACCGCGGCCCGCTCGAGCACGCCACCGGCGCCGAGCATCATCGGGCCGGTCCGGCACACAGCGACCAGCCAGCCGTGCCGCTGGTCGCCGGCCATGATCGGGGCGACCGCGTACTCCCCCACCCCGCCGGGCAGCTCGTGGTGGCCGGGCACGAGCAGGATGCCGTCGGCCGGGGACAGGTCGGCGTCGGCCAGCACGTCGGCCGGCGTCACCACGGTCTGGTCGGCGCGGACCCCGGAGAGCCGCCGCGACGGGGTCAGCTCGGCGAGGGCGTCGTCGGCGGCCGCGTCGAGCAGCCACAGCCAGTCGCTGATCTCGGCGACGTCGTCCTCCGGGCCCGCGCTGGTCACGACCTCGCGGTCGGGGCCGAGCCCCAGGACGGCGACACCCTCGAGCATCACCGCGAGCCGCTGGGCGACCTCGGGCAGCCCGCCGCCGGTGAGCGCGACCCCGATGAACTCGTCGTCCATCCGGGAGGACAGCGCCAGGGCCTGGCCCTGCTTGGTGACGACGGCGCCGAGCACCTCGGAGACGATCTCGTCCAGCCGCACGCCGGGCGGCAGGGCCAGCACGGGCAGCCCCCGCCGGTCGGCCTCCGCGAGCACCTCGCCGGGCACCGGGGCGGGGCCGTCGGTGCGGCGGAACGCCAGCGCCGCGGTGCCCATCGAATCCAGCCGCTCGACCAGGGCGCGGCAGTTCGCCGGGTCGGCCGGGGGCAGCCGGGCGCCGAGGACGACGAGGACGTCGGGCCCGGCGGCGGCCAGCGGATCGGTCGGGCTGTCGACGACCATGTGGCGGACGACGCGGCTCAACCCGGACGCCCCCGCGGCGACCGAGGTGCCGGCCAGGCCGGGCAGCCGGAGCGACTCCTCGATGGTCAGCCCCATGCGTTCCTGCCAGCTGCTGCGGTCGTCGCGGGGCGTCTCGGCCCGCGACTCGGCGACAGCCCAGTTCCTACGGAACGGGAGCGATCCGTTACGGTGCGTCGAGGCAGCCACTGCGGCATCACCCTGGGTCACGGCGTATACCTCTTCCAGTCGTCGTCCAGGGTGCCACAGCGCAGGATTCTGTCAGTAGTCCCCGGATGCGCATGCCCATTCTTGGCGACTTCCGCCATACGAGGACGTGCGACGCGCCGCATAGGTTCGAACTCGGGTCCATCCCGCCCGCTGGATCGTAGGCCGTCACCGGATTCCGGTGACCACCCCCTCCGGCCCGGTGGACATGGTCCGCCGGGCGGGGGGGTCGAGAGGCCGGCGCCTCCGTCGTCCCTCCGCCGAAGGGCCGCCGCCATGCGCACGATCGACGACACTCCTGGCTCCGCCACCCCCCGCTCGCACACCGACGCCCCCGTCCAGGGCCGCGCCGCGCGAGCGGGACTCCCGACGATCCCCCTCCCCCGCGAGGCGTCCCAGGCCACGGCCCGGACCGCCCGCCCGGCGCGCGCGGCCACGGCCGTCCCCGCGTCCGCCAGCACCGGCATCGCCGACCTGCTGCGCGGGCCCGTCCGCACCGCCCGGGTGATGATGAGCGTGCCCGCCGCGGTCTACCTCAGCGTTCCCGGCGAGCGTGGCAGCGACGTGGTGGGCGTGCTCACCAGCGACGCCGCCCGGCTCCCCCTCGGCTGCGTGCTCTTCCGCCCGAGCAACGGCCGTCCCCTGGTCGCGCTGCCCAGCGGCGCGCCGGCCGAGGTCGGTGGCGGCCGGATCGTCGTGGGCGACCTGGCGGTCAGCGCGGCCGCGTGGTGGAACCCCCGCCCCCGGCTGCCCAGCCTACGGCCCGCCCTGCTCCCCGAGGGCGTGCGCCAGTTGCGCACCACCCTCTACGGCGAGGGCGTCCCGCACAGCGCGTTCACGCTGCCTGGCCTGCCCACCGGCCCGGGCGGGCCGCTGGCCGCCCTCCGGGGTGCGGTCCGGCGCGCCGACCTCGACGCGGCGCTGCGCACCGCGACCCGCCTGATCGGCCTGGGCCCCGGGCTCACCCCAGCCGGCGACGACGTCATGGCCGGCACGATCGCCGGACTGGTCCTGCTGGGGCACCCCTCGGCCGAGCGCTTCGCGGCGGCGGTCTACTCCCTGGCCGCCGGGCGCACCACCGAGCTGTCGCGGGCCCTGCTGCGGCACGCCGCTGCGGGCCGGGTCAGCGGCGAGTACGCGGCGGTCCTGCACGGCCTGGTGGGCGAGCGCCCGCTGGCGCCCGCGGTGGCCCAGCTGCTCGCCACCGGCTCGACCAGCGGCCGGGCCATGGCCCTGGGCCTCTGCACGGCGATCGACCTGGTCGACCGCACCACCCGCCACTGAGCCCCGGCTGAGGTCGCGCGCCGCGCGGCCTCAGCGGGGGGTCGGCATACCCACCGGCCCCGGCAGCAGGGGGCCGAGGCTGTTCCACTGCGCCGTCCGGCAGCCGTCGACCCGGGAGAGCGACAGGTCGACCGGGCGCCCCTTCCACGTGCCCGTGACGTGCGCGGTCTGCGGCCCGCTGTAGATCTGCGAGCACATCTCGTCGGCGGGAATGGGCGCGAACGGGGCCTTCATCGCCGCCAGGTGGGCACAGGCGGCCGCGCCGTCGGGATGGTTGCCCGTGACGGTGTCGCCGCACGCGAGGCGGTAGCTCTCGGTCGCGGCTCCGCCGCCACGGTGGATCTCCACCAGCAGGTCGTTCTGCGCCGCCGAGGAGCTGCCGGCACTCGTCGTGCCGGCCCCCGTACCGCCGCCCGGCGACGACGCGCACGCGGTCACCAGGGCGAGCAGGGCCACCAGGGGCAGGATCAGACGCACGTCTGATCCGACGAACGGGATCGGCCGAAAGTGCCGGTCAAATCCGGCAGGCGTGGATGCTGGTGACCAGGATGGCCCGGGCGCCCAGCTCCCACAGCTCGTCCATCAGCCGGTTGGTCTCCGTCTGCGCCACCATGGCCCGCACCGCCGACCAGCCCGGCGTCTGCAGCGGGCTGACCGTCGGGCCCTCGAGGCCGGGCGTGATCGCCGTGGCCTGCGCCAGCAGCTCGTTGGGGCAGTCGTAGTCGAGCAGCACGTAGCGGCGGGCCACCAGCACGCCGCGCAGCCGGCGGCGCAGCTGGGCGACCGCCGGGATCTCCTCGGCACCTTCGCGGCGCACCAGGATCGCCTCGCTGGTGAGCACCGGGTCGCCGATGATGTGCAGCCCGGCCGCGCGCAGCGTCGTCCCGGTCTCCACCACGTCGCAGACCGCATCCGCGACGCCGAGCCGGCACGCGGTCTCCACGGCGCCGTCGAGCTTCACCACGCCGGCCTTGATGCCGGCGTCGTCCAGGTAGCGCTGCAGCAGCACCGGGTAGGCCGTCGCGATCCGCTTGCCGGCCAGCTGGTCGACGCTCTCGATGCCCGACTCCACCGGGGTGGCGAAGCGGAACGACGAGCGGCCGAAGCCCAGCGTCATGACCTCGACCGCTGCCTGCCCGCTGCCCTCGTCGGGGGCGGTCTCGAGCAGCATGTCGCGGCCGGTGATGCCGGCGTCGAGGGTGCCGGCGGCGACGTAGACGGCGATGTCGCGCGGCCGCAGGTAGAAGAACTCGGTGTCGCTCTCGGGGTCGTAGACCGCGAGGTCCTTGGTGCTGCGGCGCTGGCGGTACCCGCTCTCGGCGAGCATCTCCGCCGCCGGCTCGCTCAGGACACCCTTGTTGGGCACGGCGATGCGCAGCACGGTACGAGGCTCCTTCGGGGGCTGGGCCCGGGCGCGGGGCCCGGATCGATCAGAGGTGAGCGTAGACGTCGTCCAGCGTCAGGCCGCGGGTCAGCATGAGCACCTGCACCCGGTAGAGCAGCTGGCTGATCTCCTCGGCGGTGCGCTCGCCGCTCTCGTGCTCAGCGGCCATCCAGGCCTCCGAGGCCTCCTCGACGACCTTCTTCCCGGCCGCGTGCACGCCGTCGCGGACGGCCTGCACGCTGCCGGATGACGGGTCGGCGGCCTCGACCTTGGCCGACAGCTCCGCGAACAACTGGTCGAACGTCTTCACGCGTGCCTCTCCTGACCGGCCGGGGTGATGCGGAATCCGGTCGCCCGCTGCGGCATCCGCAGCTGCCGGAGGGTGAGGGCGGTCGCCAGCGCGGCGACGGTCGCCTCCCAGCCCTTGTCCTCCGCGGAGCCGGGCAGCCCGGCCCGGTCGCGGGCCTGCTCCTCGGTGTCGCAGGTGAGGACGCCGTTGCCGACCGGCTTGCCCGCGTCGAGCGCCACCCGGGTCAGGCCGGCGGTGACCGCGTCACAGACGTACTCGAAGTGCGGCGTGCCCCCGCGGATGACCACCCCGAGCGCGACGACGGCGTCGTGCCGCTCGGTCAGCGCCTGGGCGACGACCGGCAGCTCCACCGCCCCGGGCGCACGGACGACCGTGGGCTCGGCGATCCCGCACGCGCGGGCGGCCTCGACGGCGCGGGCCAGCAGCGCCTCGGTGATCTCGGCGTGCCAGGTGGTGGCCACGATGCCGAGGGTGAGCCCCGCGGCATCGACCGGCTCGACGGCCGGGGCTCCGCTGCCGCTCACTTGCCCTCCTCGCTGTCCCCCGCAAGCGGGAGGTGCCCCCCGCGGGGCGGACGCGTTCGCGTAGCTGCTCTGCTGATCGGTGAACTCGCAAGCTCGTTCACGAGGGCTGCTCGTCGACGCCGAGCGGCACACCGGCGGGCACGTCGGCCGGGCCGGACTCGGTCTCCGGCTCGATGATGTCGAGCAGGTGGCCCATCCGGTCGCGCTTGGTACGCAGGTAGCTGAGGTTCTCGGCCGTGACGTGGCTGGGCAGGGGCACCCGGCCGAGCACGCGCAGGCCGTAGCCCTCCAGCCCGGCGCGCTTGGCCGGGTTGTTGGTCAGCAGCCGCATCGTGTGCACGCCGAGGTCGACCAGGATCTGCGCGCCGGTGCCGTAGTCGCGGGCGTCGGCCGGCAGCCCGAGGTCGAGGTTGGCGTCGACGGTGTCGGCGCCGGCGTCCTGGAGCTGGTAGGCCTGCAGCTTGTGCAGCAGGCCGATGCCCCGGCCCTCGTGCCCGCGGATGTAGAGCACGATGCCGCGGCCTTCCTGGGCGACCGCGGCGAGCGCGGCCTGCAGTTGTGGTCCGCAGTCGCAACGCAGCGATCCGAAGACGTCGCCGGTGAGGCACTCGGAGTGCACGCGCACCAGCACGTCGAGCCCGTCGCCGATGTCGCCCATGACGAAGGCGACGTGCTCGCGCTCGTCGTAGGAGCTGCGGTAGCCCACGGCCGTGAAGACGCCGGGCGCGAGCGGCACGGTGGCCTCGGCGACCCGCTCGACGAGCTTGTCGAACCGCTTGCGGTAGGCGATGAGGTCGGCGATCGAGATCATGCAGAGGTCGTGGTCGTCGGCGAAGACCCGCAGCTCGTCGCCGC
>DASYGS010000134.1:0-9267 GCA_035999465.1 Blastococcus sp.
CGTCTTCTTCGGTGCCGCGCTGGCGACCGCCGCCCCGGCCGCGGCCGTCGACGACCAGTCACGCCCCGAGGCCCGCGTGGTCAAGGGCCCGAGCTGTTCCCCCGGGGGCATGGTGATCGACGTCGTCGCCCGCTCCACGCCCTACCGCGTCGTCCTGGCCACCACCCGGACGCCGTCCGGCGAGGACCGGGCGACCGTCGCGCCCGGCGCCACGGTGCGGCTGCGCAGCCGCGACGTCGCCTGGGGCGAGACAATCGACAGCCGGCTCGAGTACACCGCCCTCGACGGCTCGGGGACGACGTTCGTCGACGAGCTCACCGACTGGACGTTCACCCGCCCCTCCGAGCACGACTGCGCGGCCATCGCGGCACCGCCGTCCTCCGCGCCCGCCGCACCCTCGTCGTCGGCGGCGGCCGGTGACAGCACCGGCCCGACGGGCACCACCGCCCCGCAGGCGCCTGCCCCGACCGGTTCCCCGGCGCCGCCCACCCCGTCGCAGCCGCAGTCGCAGAGCACCGTCGTCCCAGCGTGGAACACCGGCCACGCGACCGTGCAGGCGGTCGCCGCCGGCGGCTCCTTCACCCTCGGTGGCTCGGGCTTCCAGCCGGGGGAGCGGGTCACGGTGCACCTGCACGGGAGCGACGCCGTCCTCGGGTCGGCCACCGCCGGGCCGGACGGCTCGGTGCGCACGCAGATCCGCATCCCGGCCGGCACGGCGGGCCGCTCGGCCAGCGTCGACCTCGTCGGTGACCGCTCGCAGGTGACCGCGGGCGTCCGGCTCGCCCTCGCGGCCGAGGAGCGCCCGGTCGACCCCGGCGGCGCGGGCGCCCTCTGGGCCCTGATCGCGGCGGCCGTCGCGCTGGTCGGCACGGCGGCGGCGCTGGTCTCGGTCGCGGGGTCGCGCCGCCGCTGACCGCCGTCAGCCGCGCCGGCGAAGGGCGTCGAACAGCACCTGCTGCAGATCGGTCGGGTTGACGGCGGAGTACGCCGCACCGCCGGTGGCGTCCGCGATCTGCTTGAGCGCGTCGAGGTCGGCGTCGGGGCCGAGCGCGATGCCGATGACCTTGACCGGCCGGGTCGGATCGGTCTCGGCGTGCAGCTTGGCGACCAGCCCCGGCAGCCCGATGCTGCCCTGGTCCTCGTCCTTGCCGTCGGTGATGATCACGACGCTGCTCACGGCGTTCGGGTCGTAGTCCGCCCGCGCCGCCCGGACCGCGGCGAGGGTCGTGTCGTAGAGGCCGGTGCCGCCGGGGGTGAGCCGGTTCGGGAGGCTGTCGAGCTGCGCCCGGATCGCGTCGCGCTGGTTCGTGCCGTTCGTGACGGTGTCGAGGGTGCGGATCGGCATCAGCTCGGTCCAGTCGTGCCCGCTGGGCATGCCGCGCGCGAAGATCCACAGCCCGATCGCCGAGTTGCCGGGAAGGAGTGTCAGGGCACTCTTGGCGGCGTCGCGGGCGAGCGTGACGCGGGTGCCCGTGCCCACCGGCGAGCGCATCGACGTGGAGACGTCGAAGACGGTGAGCAGGCGGGAGGGCGCGGCCAGGCTGGAGATCCGGGTGAACAGGGCCGCGACGTCCTTCGCGTCGAGCGCCAGCGCCTTCGGTGCCTGCTCCTGGATGCCCGTCGTGCTGCCGGCCCCCGGCGGTGCGACGCCGTCGCTGGTGCGGAAGCCGGCCCGGCGGACGGCGGTCTGCGCGGCGGTCGACCGGAGCACCTTCACGACGGCATCGATCGCGGCCTTCTCGGCGCGGGGCGGCGAGCCGACCCGCAGCACCGGGTAGTCCAGCGAGGGCGAGCCGTCGCTCGGATAGACGGCGGTCAGCTGGGGTGCCGACGTGCCGTGGTCGGTGGCGTAGACCTCCTGCTCGCTGACCGGCACCAGCGGTGCGTCGGCACCGCCCTTGGCGCCGGCGGCGAGGGCGTCGGCGGGAGCGGGGACCTTGGCGCGGGCGGCCGCGAGCACGGCCTGGACGACGGCGTTGTCGGCCTGCGGTCCGCCGCCCAGCGAGGCGCGCACCGCCGCCAGCGCGGACAGGCCCTCGGCGCTGCCGGCGAGGTCGGGCACCGCGAGCGCGTGGTTCGCCGTCAGCGCGGCGCCCCACGACGGCGGCTTGCCCGTCCAGCCGAGGGCGCCGACCGCCTTCAGGCTGGTCGCGAGCACGACGGGCGAGGACGCCATGGAGCCGGCGCTGGTCAGCGTGCCCTGAGGGGCGCGGAGGGTCCAGAGCGAGGAGTCGGGCACCCAGACGCGGGGGAGCGCCGCCGCGTCCAGCGCGCCCAGCTGGGCGATCGTCTGCAGCGGTTCGAGCGCCGTCACCTGGGCCACCGCGCACACGCCGTCCCCCAGGGGGCGGGGTGCGGCCAGCAGGTGCCGGGTGAGGTCGCCCAGCTCGGGGGCGACGGTGACGGTCACCTTCTGCCGCTGGGTGCACTCGCTGCCGTTCCCGGTCAGCCACCAGGTCAGGCCGCCGGCGAGCAGGACCACGGCCGTGGCGGCGGCGATCAGGACGGGGGGCGCCAGACGGCGGCGACGGGTGGTCGGATCGGCGTGGCGGCCCATGCTCGCTCTCTGTTCGGCTCGGGGGACTACGGCTCCCCCCGAATCCGCGACCACAGCGTAGTGGGACCGGCCGTCGGTCGGGACACGTGGCGGCGAACAGTGCGCCCGGGCCTACTGCAGGTAGCGCTCCACCTGCGGCTCGGGCCGTGCGGCGGCCTCGTCGGGGTCCTCACCGTACTGCTGCTTGGCGCGACGCTGGCGGAGCAGATCCCAGCACTGGTCGAGATGGGCCTCGAGCTCGGTCATCCGGGCGCGCTGCGCGTCGGTGTGGTCCGCGCCCTCGCGCAGTGCGTGCTCCTCCTCGACCAGCTGGGAGATCCGGCTCAACAGGTCCTTCTCGTCCACGGCTGCTCCTCCTGGCTTCGCGATCACCGGTCGGGACCCACGCTGGCACAGACGCCGGGACGGCGCGAGTGGCCGCAGCGGTCGGCGAAGGCGCGCCCCTCCGGGTTTATAGTTGCTTAAACACAACTAACTTTCTGCTCCGTCATCTGGGGGAACGTCCATGGCACTGGACACCGCACCGACCGGGAGCGCGGCGCCGACCGCTCCCGGCGGCAAGAGCCGCTGGGACAAGGACCACCCCAGCTACAAGTGGGTCGCCCTGTCGAACACGACGCTCGGCACGCTCATGGCGACGATCAACGGCTCGATCGTGATCATCAGCCTCCCCGCGATCTTCCGCGGCATCGGTATCGACCCGCTCCAGCAGGGCAACGTCGGCTACCTGCTGTGGATGATCATGGGATTCCTGCTGGTCAGCGCCGTGCTGGTGGTGACCTTCGGCCGGCTCGGCGACATGTTCGGCCGCGTCCGCGTCTACACGCTCGGCTTCGTCGTCTTCACCGTCGCGTCGCTGGCGCTCGGGCTCGATCCGCTGGCCGGGGGCGGCGGTGCGATGTGGCTGATCGTCTGGCGGATCGTCCAGGGCGTCGGCAGCGCGATGCTCTTCGCGAACTCGACGGCGATCCTCACCGACGCATTCCCCTCGCGGCAGCGCGGCCTGGCGCTGGGCATCAACCAGGTGTCGGCCCTGGCCGGCAGCTTCCTCGGGCTCATCGTCGGGGGCCTGCTGTCGGAGCTCGACTGGCGGGCCGTGTTCTGGGTCAGCGCCCCGATCGGGCTGCTCGGCACCATCTGGTCCTACCGGTCGCTGCACGAACTGGGCACCACGAAGGCCGGCCGGCTGGACTGGCCGGGCAACGTCACCTTCGCCGTCGGCCTCTCGGCCATCCTCATCGCGATCACCTACGGCATCCAGCCCTACGGCGGCCACACCACCGGCTGGCTGAACCCCTGGGTGCTCGGCGGGCTGATCGGCGGCGTCGCCCTGCTGGTGGTGTTCTGCCTGATCGAGGCGAAGACCCCCGATCCGATGTTCGACCTCTCGCTGTTCCGCATCCGCGCCTTCTCGGCCGGCAACCTGGCCGGGCTGCTGGCGTCGATCAGCCGGGGCGGCCTGCAGTTCATGCTGATCATCTGGCTGCAGGGCATCTGGCTGCCGCTGCACGGCTACTCGTTCGAGTCGACGCCGCTGTGGGCCGCCGTCTACCTGTTGCCGCTGACCGCCGGGTTCCTGCTCGCCGGACCGCTGTCCGGGGCGCTGTCCGACCGGTTCGGCGCCCGCTGGTTCGCCACCGGCGGCCTGCTGCTCACCGCGGCGACCTACGTGGGCCTGTTCCTGATCCCCGTCGACTTCCCGTACTGGCTGTTCGCGCTGATGATCGCGCTCAACGGCGTCGGCTCCGGGCTGTTCGCGGCGCCCAACACCGCGGCGATCATGAGCAGCGTGCCGGCCGGCGAGCGCGGCATCGCCTCCGGCATGCGGGGCACGTTCTTCAACTCGGGGACGTCGCTGTCGATCGGCATCTTCTTCTCGCTGATGATCGTGGGCCTGGCGAAGTCGCTGCCGCAGACCCTGCTCACCGGCCTGCAGGCGCAGGGCGTGAGCGCGGGCATCGCCGGGCAGGTGGCGCAGCTGCCGCCGGTCGCCAGCCTGTTCGCCGCCTTCCTCGGCTACAACCCGGTGGAGCGGCTGCTCGGCCCCACCGGGGCGCTCGACCACGTCACCGCCCACCAGGCGGCGACGCTCACCGGCGGGGAGTTCTTCCCGCAGCTCATCTCCGGGCCGTTCCACACCGGCCTGATCGTCGTCTTCTCGGCGGCGGCCGCGATGTCGGTGATCGGCGCGCTGGCCTCGCTGCTGCGCGGCGGCCGGTACGTGCACGGCGAGGAGTCCGCGTGAGTTCCCCGATCGCGGCGGCCCGTGCCGGGGGCCGGGACGACGACGTCCCGGTCGAGCAGGTGGCGGACCTGCTGGTGTCGCTGTCGCGGGCCAAGCGCTGGCTGTCGCGACTGGCCACCGACGGGCCCGCATCGCTGGGGGCGAGCGGGATCTCGGCGCTGGCCCAGGTGGTGCGCAACGGGCCGATGCGGCTGAGCGACCTCGCCGCCCGCGAGCGGATCACCGCGCCGACCCTGTCGCGGGTGGTCGCCGGGCTGGTCGAGCAGGGTTACGTCGAGCGCGGCACCGACCCGCAGGACGCGCGCGCCGCCGTGCTCACCGCCACCACGGCGGGGGAGGAGCTCGTGCAGGGGCTGCGCTCGCGCCGCACCGAGGAGCTCGCCGCCCGCCTGGGACGGCTGTCGGCCGACGACCGGGCCGCCCTGCTCGCCGCGGCGCCGGCGCTGCGCAGGCTGCTCGTCGAGCAGTGACCGTCAGCCCTCCGGCACCCAGCCCTCGACGAAGGCGGGCAGCCGGCGGGTGACCGCGCCACCGACCCGGCCCAGCGCGAGCAGCGCGGCGCGCTCCAGCGGGGTGCGGACCGGTCGCCGGGTCCCGCCCGCGCGGGCGGCCGCCACCGCGTGACCGGCGGCGATCACCTCCGGCCACGGCCGCGCCAGCTGCTCCTGCACCCGGCCCAGTGCGGCCGCGGTCGGGCCGGCGTTGCCCTCGACCATGGCGGTCACGAACGCCGGGTCGCTGCCCGCGACGCGGGTGCCGTCGCGGAAGCTGCCGGCGGCCAGGGCGAGCGCGAGCGGGCCGGCGTCCCCTGCGGCGGCCGCGAGGGCCGCGGCGAGCAGGTGCGGCACGTGACTGATCGCGGCGACCGCGTCGTCGTGCTCGGCCGCCGTCACCGGCACGACGTCCGCACCCACCGCCAGCGCGATCTCGGCGACCCGCAGCCAGCGGTGCAGATCGGTGTCCGGCTCCACGCAGACCGCCCACCGCGCGCCGGTGAACAGCGTCGGGTCGACGGCGGCGTGGCCGGAGCGCTCGGTGCCGCACATCGGGTGGCCGCCGACGAAGCGCTTCCCGAACGTCGCGCCGACGCTCGCGAGCACCGGGGTCTTGACCGAACCGAGGTCGGTGACGGTGGCGTCGGGGTCGACGTCCAGCCCCTCGAGCGCGGTGGCCATCACCGGCAGCGGCACCGCGAGGACGACGACGCCGGCCAGCTCGCGGGTGATCCGCACGCCCCGCGCCTCGGCGGCGTCGCGCGCGGCGGGGTCGACGTCCCAGCCGGAGACCGGGCGCCCCGACGCCGCCAGTGCCGCGGCCAGCGAGCCGCCCAGCTGGCCGAGCCCGACCACGGCGACCGGCGTCACCGGTCTGGTCGAGCCGGTCACGCGGGCTCCTCGGGAGCGGCCCACGGGCGGTCGGTGCGGAAGACGCGGGCGAGCGCGGTGGCGACGAGGCGGCCGTCCTGGGCCCGCGCGTCGATGCGGTAGACGGCCGTGCGGCTGCTGCGGTGCAGCTCGACCCCCTCGGCGACCAGCCGGTCGCCGGGCCGGCCGGGGGCGAGGAACTCGGTGTGCACGTCCTGAGCGACGGCGACCGTGCCGTGGCTGTTGCTGACCGCCGCGTGGACGACGTCGAGCAGCGCCATCGTCGCGCCGCCGTGCGCGGTGCCGACGGCGTTGAGCAGCCTGCCGTCGACCGTCATCGCGGCGCGGGCGTAGCCGGGACGCACCTGCTCGAGGGTGATGCCGAGGTGCCCGGCGAGGGGGTCGGCGGCCAGCCGGGCGAACAGATCGGGCGTGACGTCACCGGGTGCTGCGCCATCGGCCATGATCAGAGGCTATGACGTGTCCGTTCGCCCGGCCCGACGCGCTATGACGCCCCGGTCGTTCCTGCTCACCGCGGAACTCACCGATTACGTGCGCGCCGGCAGCGAGCCCCCCGACGAGGTGGCCCGCGACCTGCTCGCCGAGACCGCGCTGCTCGCCGAGCGGGGCGAGGTGCCGCCGACCTTCCAGATCCCTCTGGAGCAGGGCGTGTTCATGCAGCTGCTCACCCGCGCCCTCGGCGTGCGGCGGGCGATCGAGATCGGCACGTTCACCGGCTTCTCCGCGCTGTGCATCGCCCGCGGCCTGCCCGATGACGGCTCGCTGCTGTGCCTCGACCGGAACGAGGAATGGACGGCGATCGCCCGGCGGTACTGGGCGCGGGCCGGGCTCGCCGACCGGATCGAGCTGCGGCTCGGCGACGCGCTGCCCACGCTGCAGGCGCTGCCCGCCGTCGAGACGTTCGACCTCGCCTTCGTCGACGCGGACAAGACGGGGTACGCCGGCTACGTCGAGGAGCTGTACCCCCGCATGCGCGCCAACGGGGTGGTGCTGCTGGACAACACGCTGCGCTCGGGCCGGGTGTTCGCGCCGGAGACGGACGACGACCGCGCCGTGGTCGCGCTGAACGCGGCGCTGCCTCGCGACCCGCGCTGGGAGACGGTGCTGCTGCCGATGTCCGACGGGCTGACCATGCTGCGCAAGCGATGAGCGAGAACGAGGGGAGCTTCGCCGTCCGGGTGAGCCGGGCAGGGGAGGCGTGGCGCGTGGTCCTGCTGGCCGGTGACGCCGGTGACGAGCTGCCCGTGCTGGAGCGGGCGCTGGGCGAGCCCGGCGACGACGGCTGGCCGCCGCCGTTCGTGGTGGTGGTGGATTCGCGGCTGTACTTCGTCGTGCTGCGGCACGGCCCGGGCGGCATGGTGCGGGCGCTGATCTCCGACGCGACGATGCTGGAGTGGGTGCTGGCCGCCGAGGTGGTCGAGCGCTACGGCATCGGCGTCGACACCGAGGGCGCCTTCGACGACGACGAATCGGGCTGGCCCGGCGGTGACCTGGACATCTTCGCCGACGACGGCCTGCCGCGAGAGGAGCTGCACCGCATCGTGACCGCTGACGACCTGTGGGCCGACGAGATGGTCGTGCGCATCGCCGAGCGCCTGGGCTTCGCCGCCGAGCTGGCTGCGGCGGTGGGGGCATGAGCGCCGCGCGTGTGAGCGCGGTCGTGTTCGACCTGGGCGGGGTGCTCACCGAGAGCCCGATGACGGCGTTCGCCGCCTACGAGGCCGAGGCGGGACTGCCCGAGGGACTGATCGTGACGCTGAACTCGACCGACCCGCACACGAACGCGTGGGCTCGGTTCGAGCGCAACGAGCTGGACGTCGCCGGCTTCTCCGCGGCCTTCGAGGCGGAAGCCGCGGCGGCGGGCCACCGGGTGGACGCCGCCCGCGTGCTCGAGGCGCTGCGCGGGGAACTGCGGCCGTCGATGGTCGCCGCGGTGCGCCGGTTGCGCGAGGCCGGGCTGCCGCTGGGGATGGTGTCGAACAACGTGGCACCGATGGACCGCTCCGGCCCGGTCGGTGAGGTGCTGGAGCTCTTCGACGTCGTCGTCGAGTCGTCGGTGGAGGGCGTGCGCAAGCCCGAGCCGGAGATCTACCTGCGGGCGCTGGCGCGGCTGTCGGACGCCGTCGGCCGCGTGGTGGAGCCCGCGCACTGCGCCTACCTGGACGATCTCGGCATCAACCTCAAGCCGGCCCGCGCGCTGGGCATGCACACGATCAAGGTGGCCGATCCGGCCGGGGCGCTGGCCGAGCTGTCCGCCGTCGTCGGTTTCCCGCTGGACGGCGCCCCGTGACCAGGGTGGTTCCGACGACGTCGTGCTCTGCCCTCACCGGTGGGCAGAGCACAAGCTTCCCGAACACCCCATGGTGACCCCCGAGATCGAGGCGGCGATGGGGCGCGCGCTGGAGCTGGCCGCGGCCGCCGAGGGGTGGGGCGACACGCCGATCGGCGCCGTCGTCCTCGGGCCCGAGGGTGCCGTGCTCGCCGAGGCCGCCAACGAGCGGGAGAAGCGGGGCGACCCGACGGCGCACGCCGAGGTGCTGGCGCTGCGGGCGGCGGCGCTGGTGCACGGCGACGGCTGGCGGCTGACCGGGACGACGCTGGTCGTGACGCTGGAGCCGTGCACGATGTGCGCCGGCGCGAGCGTGCTGGCCCGGGTCGACCGCGTCGTCTACGGCGCCGACGACCCGAAGGCCGGGGCGGCCGGGTCGCTGTGGGACGTGATCCGCGACCGCCGGCTCAACCATCGGCCCGAGGTCGTCGCGGGTGTGCGGGCCGACGAGTCCGCCACGCTGCTACGCGCGTTCTTCCGGGCTCAGCGCGCCCTGTAGTCTCACCGGCGGTGGCGTGTCCGAGCGGCCGAAGGAGCACGCCTCGAAAGCGTGTGAGGGGAGACCCTCCGTGGGTTCAAATCCCACCGCCACCGCAGGCAGGCAGGCAGACAGATCGATGAACGGCGGCGTCCCCCGGGGAAACCCGGGGGGCGCCGCCGTTCCTCGTTGCGAGCCGCGATCAGCCCGTCTTGTAGTCGCTGTCGAGGATCAGGTGGCCGCCGTCGAGGATCAGCGTGTACGTGTGCTGCT
>DASYGS010000033.1:0-43805 GCA_035999465.1 Blastococcus sp.
CGACACCACCCGCAGCGCCCCGGCGCTGTCGGAGTTCGCCGCGTCCGCCGACGAGGGCCAGGGCTCCGCCCCGACGTACGTCCCCCTGGTCGGCCGGATCGCCGCCGGTGGCCCCGTCCTCGCCGAGCAGGCCGTGGAAGACGTGTTCCCGCTCCCCCGCGAACTGGTCGGCGAGGGCACGCTGTTCATGCTCAAGGTGGCCGGCGACTCGATGGTCGAGGCCGCCATCTGTGACGGCGACTGGGTCGTGGTCCGCCAGCAGCCGACGGCCGAGAACGGCGAGATCGTCGCCGCGATGATCGACGGCGAGGCGACGGTCAAGACCTACAAGCGGCGCGACGGGCACGTGTGGCTGATGCCGCACAACCCCGCGTACGACCCCATTCCCGGCGACGACGCCACCGTGCTGGGGCGCGTCGTCAGCGTGCTGCGCCGGGTCTGACCCCGCAGGCGGTGCTCAGGGCCGGCGGCGCAGCTTGCCGCCGATCCACACCAGCACCGCCGCGACGATCGCGGCGATGGCCGCCGAGGTGATCGGCGAGAGCCCCGAGCGCGTGAAGTCGGTCAGGCTGACGGCGGCGCGCTGGGGTGCCGTCGCCGTGACCGCCGCCGGTCGTGCCGGAACAGGCACGACCGTCACGGCGCTGGGCAGTCCCTCGCTCGCCACGACCAGGTGGTGACCGTCGGCGGAGAAGCTGATGGCCTCGCCCTGCGGCGACGGCGGCAGCGCGATGCGGACGGGAGGCGAGGTCAGCGCGCCGGCGACGTCCGAGCCCGACAACGGCCACACGTACGCGTCCGTGTAGGTCCGGAGGGCCAGCGAACGGCCGTCCGGCGACACGGCGCCCCCGGTGACCATCAACTGACCGGCACGGCCGACCGGTCCCCCGGGCGTTCCCGTGAGGGTGACATGAACGGTGGAGACCTTGCCCAGCCCGACGGTGGCACCCTTCTCGAGCGGCTTCAGGGGCCGGTAGACGCCACTCGATCCGAGCACCTCCTTCGTCACGATGTAGGGGGTGCCATCGGGTGCGAGCAGCAGCGCCTCTGCGTCGTGCGGTCCGTCGGGATAGGTCATCCGGAAGACGCCGGTCGACCCGTCGGGATGCAGCGCGAGCAGCGCGACGGTCGCCCGGTTCACCCGGTTGTCCCCGGTGTCGGCGAGCCAGATCGTGCCGTCGTGCCCGACCGTCATGTCCTCCGGGTCGTACGGGTCGACCGCCGCCCCGTGCACCTCGACGACGCGGCAGGTCGCGTCCAGCAGGTACACCGTCACGCGGTCGCCGCCGTCGTTCATGGCAAGCATCCGGTCGCCGACGACGACGAGTCCGGACAGTTCGGGCAACCGCGGGTCGGTAATCTGGCAGCGGGTCGTTCCTCCGGCGGCAGGCGCCGCGGTGGTCGCTGCAGAAGGAGCGCCCTGCGCCGCCGCGGGCGTGGCCGAACCGAGGACGAGTGCGGCGCCGAGAGCTCCCCCGGCTGCCAGCAACCGCCCCCGAACACCGCTACGCGGACTGCCGGCCTGCTCGGGCACCCACCCAGCGTGACAGAACGGCTGCGTCCAGTGCGTGAACCACGCCCAGCAGCACGATGCCGACCGCCGCACCGGCGATCGCATCCGTCACCCAATGAAAGTCGAGCGACACCATCGCCACCGCGGTAGCGACCGGCCCGATCACGCTCAGCGCCCAGCAGCCCCGCTGCAGCCGGGCGGGCAGCCCGTAATCGACCACCAGCCAGCGGGCCACTCCCCACATCAGCACGGCGTTCGCCACGTGCCCGGACGGGAACGACTCGCCGTCGGAGTGGAAGAAGAAGGAGCCGGGATACCCCGGCGCCGTCCGGCCGGTCACGCTCTTCACCGCGTAGACGACGAGGGTGAGCAGCGCGAGCGCCAGCAGCACCCGCAGCAGAGGCCGCCAGGTGCGCCGGCGCCAGCCCAGATAGCCGACCAGGGCGGCCAGGAAGATGAGGATGGCGACCCGGCCGCCGATCTGGGTGACCAGCCAGACGGCCGGATACGCGGGCGAGTCGGCGAGCCCCCAGCTGCTGACGATCTCCGATACCCGCAGATCCATCCGCACCAGGAAGCCGTGGCCGAGCAGGTCGAGGGTGACGGCGACCCCCACGAGAAGGGCCACCGTCACCAACCACCAGGGAGGGCGCCCGACCGTCACGACGCGTGGGCGCTCGCGCAGATCGGCGTCCCGAACCGCGCCGCTCGTCACGCCCTCACCGTACCGGCCCGCGCTCAGGCGACCGGCGCCACGAACTCCTCGAGCGCCGCCGCCAGGGCGCCGTCCACCCGTGCGGTGAGCCGGGTGCCGGCCTCCTCGTGGGTCTCACTGAGCACCTCGCCGTCACGGTGCACGCGGGCGACGAGATCGCCGCGGACGTAGGGCAGCAGCACGTCGACGTCGACGTCGGGGTGCGGCAGTCGCGCGGCGATGAGCTCGCGCAGCCCGTCGATACCTGCGCCCGTGCGCGCCGACACCCAGACCGCCCCGGGGAGCGCCCGGCGCAGCGTCAGCACGTCGTCCTCGGTCATCGCGTCGACCTTGTTGACGACGATGAGCTCGGGCACCGCCGCCGCGTCGATCTCGCCGAGCACGACGTGCACGGCGTCGATCTGCCCGAGCGGGTCGGGGTCCGAGCCGTCGACGACATGCACGAGCAGGTCGGCCGCGGCGACCTCCTCGAGGGTCGACCGGAACGCGTCGACCAGCTGGTGCGGCAGGTGCCGCACGAAGCCGACGGTGTCGGTGAGCGTGTACTCGCGGCCGTCGGGCGATTCGGCACGGCGGACCGTCGGGTCCAGGGTCGCGAACAGCGCGTTCTCGACCAGGACGCCGGCGCCCGTCAGCTGGTTCAGCAGGCTGGACTTCCCGGCGTTCGTGTATCCGGCGATCGCGACGCTCGGAACGGCGTGCCGGTCGCGGCTGGACCGCTGGGTGGCCCGGGCCGTCGCCATGCCGGCGATCTCCCGGCGCAGCTTGCTCACCCGCGCACGGATCCGGCGGCGGTCGGTCTCGATCTTGGTCTCACCGGGGCCGCGGGTACCGATACCGCCACCGCCCGCGACGCGGCCACCGGCCTGCCGGGACAGCGACTCACCCCAGCCGCGCAGGCGCGGCAGCATGTACTGCATCTGCGCCAGCTCGACCTGGGCCTTGCCCTCCCGGCTGGTGGCGTGCTGGGCGAAGATGTCGAGGATCAGCGCCGTCCGGTCGACGACCTTGACCTTGAGGATCTTCTCCAGCTGGTTGAGCTGGCCGGGGGTCAGCTCGCCGTCGCAGATGACGGTGTCGGCGCCGGTGGAGGCGACGATGTCACGGATCTCGCCGGCCTTGCCCGAGCCCACGTAGGTGGCGGCATCGGGCTTGTCGCGCCGCTGGCTGACCGCCTCCAGCACCTCGGAACCGGCGGTCTCCGCCAGGGCCGCGAGCTCGGCCAGTGAACGGTCGGCGTCGGCCTGGGTGCCCTCGGTCCAGACACCGACGAGCACGACGCGCTCGAGGCGCAGCTGCCGGTACTCGACCTCGGTGACGTCGGCGAGTTCGGTCGACAGGCCCGCGACACGGCGCAGTGCGCCGCGCTCCTCGCGGACGTAGGACCCGGTGGTGTCGTCCGGCTCGTCGAACCGTGGGGCCGGCACGGGCCGCGGTGCGGCGGTGTCGGCGCGATCGGCGAAGGCGGGGTCGTGAGCGGTGGTCATCGGCTCCAGCGTGGCACGCCCCAGCGATCGGGGCACCTGAGTTGTCATCGCCGGGTACAACGCCTCCCCCGGCCGAGTGCATCCCGGAAGGCGTGACGGGTTTTCCCGCCGGGTAGGTGGCCGGCGACGCCGGACCGACCGCGAGGGAGCCACCGATGACCGAGAGCGACGAGATCGACGACCCGGGCCGCGACCCGAAGGGGCTCAACCCGCCGCGCAACCTGTTCGGTGGTGGGCCCGACCAGCACAGCGGGCGCGGTGCGCCGAGCGGCAGCGGGACCGTCGGCCCGGGCGACGAGCCGGAGGCGCCTACCGACGACCCGGAGACGCGCGCCGACGCCGACGACGAGAGCTGACCCGGCTCAGCCGGCCAGCCACTCCGGGGTGAGCCGGCCGGTCGCGACGACGACGGCGGGGCCGGTGAGCACCGTCGTCCCGGCGCCGATGCGCACCGAGAGCCGGCCGCCCGGCACGTCGACGGCCACGGTGCCCACGCCCGCACCGGCCGCGACCAGCGCCGCGTACGCCGCCGCGCACGCGCCGGTGCCGCACGACCGGGTCTCCCCGACGCCGCGCTCGGACACCCGCAGGCGGATGTGCACGTCCGCGCCCGGGACGGCGTCGTCGACCACGTTGACCAGCTCGACGTTCACACCCTCGGGGAAGAGCTCGGGATCGTGGCCGGGCGCGATGGTGAGGTCCAGCGTGTCGACGTCGACGTCGGTGAGGCAGACCAGGTGCGGGTTGCCCATCGACACCGCGGAACCCGGGAACGCCCGGCCGGCCAGCCGGGCCTCACCCGCCCCGAACGGCCGGGACGGCCCCATGTCCACCCAGTAGCTGCCGTCGGTGGCGGCCCCCACCCGGCGCGGGCCGCCGCGGGTGCCGACCAGGACGCCGGCCGCACACTCGTCGCGGTCGAGCAGGCCCTCGGTGACCAGCACGTGCAGGAACAGCCGGATGCCGTTGCCGCACATCTCCGCGTGCGAGCCGTCGGCGTTGCGGTGGTCCATGAACCAGGTGCACGCGTCGAGGGCGTCGCCGAGCACGGCCGGCGCGTCGGGGACGTGCGCGCTGCGCACGACGCGCAGCACCCCGTCTCCCCCCGGCCCGGCCCGCCGGTCGCACAGCCGGCGGACCAGGGCCTCGTCGAGGCGGTCCTCCGGCCAGATGGTGCCGTCGGGGTCGGGGAGGACGACGAAGTCGTTCTCCGTACCGTGCCCGAGGAGCACGCGGGAGGGGTCGCTCACGCGCCGATCGTACGGGCGGCGATCTCCGCGCCCACCGCGTCGACGAGGTCGGGCCGCGCCGCGTCGAACCAGGTGGTCGCCCCATCGCGCCGGAACCACGAGCGCTGCCGCCGGACGAACCGGCGCGTGGTGCTCACCGTGCGCTCCCGGGCCTCCTCGGCGGTCAGGGCGCCGTCCAACTGCCCGAGCACCTGCGCGTAGCCCAGCGCCCTGGACGCCGTCGGCCCCTCGCGCAGCCCGTCGGCGGCCAGCGCCTCGACCTCGGCGACGAAGCCGGCCGTCCACATGCGGTCCACCCGGGCGGCGATCCGCGCGTCGAGCTCGGCCGGGTCGCGGTCGAGGCCGACCACGACCGCCGGATAGTGCGGCTCGGGCTCGGGCAGCTGGGCACGGAAGGGACCGCCGGTGAGCTCGATGACCTCGAGCGCTCGCACGATGCGCCGTCCGTTGCTGGGCAGCACCGCCTCCCCCGCCGCCGGGTCGAGGCCGGTCAGGCGGGCGTGCAGCACGGCCGGCCCGACCTCGGCCAGCTCGGCCTCCAGGCGCGCCCGGACTACGGGGTCCGTGCCGGGGAAGTCGAGCTCGTCGAGCACGGCCCGCACGTAGAGCCCCGAGCCCCCGACGAGCAGCGGGACGACGCCCTGGGCCCGCAGGCGGTCGATCTCGGCGCGCGCCCGCGATCGGTACTCGGCCACCGACGCCGGCTCGCGCACGTGCCACAGGTCGAGCAGGTGGTGGTGCACCCCGTCGCGTTCGGCGAGATCGGGCTTGGCCGTGCCGATGTCCATGCCGCGGTAGAGCTGCATCGAGTCGGCGTTGACGACCTCCCCGCCCAGCCGGTGGGCCAGCCCGACCGCCAGCGCCGTCTTGCCGGTTGCGGTAGGGCCCACCACGGCGACGACCGGCGGGAGGGCCGTCACGCGATCCGCCAGTCCGCGACCAGGTACCCCACGCCGAACGGGGCCTCGTCGTAGTGCAGCGTCGCGGCCACCGGGCGGCCGCCCAGCGCCTCCCCCACGGCGCGCCACGTCGAGACGCCGGCGGCGAGCAGACGGTCCCCCTCGGCGGGATCGAGCGCGGCGAGAGCACCCGCGTCCCCGGCGGCGAAGGCGGCGGCGACGGCGGCGTCGAAGGGGCCCGCCGCGGCGTCGAGATAGCCCGGCGCCTTCAGGGTGCGCCGCGCCGAGCCGTCGCCCATCGCCAGGACGCCGACCGGTCGCGACAGCTCCGCGAGCGAGGTCGCCAGCGCACCGGGGGCGACGCCGATCCGGTCTCCGGAATACCCCGCCTCGTCCAGCAGCCACGCACCGACCGTGTGGGCCAGCGGCAGCCGGGCCGCACCCGCGCGCGCCGGGCCGGCGAACGGAACCACCACGTCGACCCCGAACCCGTGCAGGTCCCCGGCGTCGCCCGGGCCGAACCGCGCGTCGTCCGCAGCGCCGGGACCGGCCACGACGATCACCTCGGGGCCCGCGGCCAGCAGGGCCTCGACCGCTCGGGCGCACGCCACGCGGAGTGCGTCGGTCTCCGCCGAGGCCGCACCCTCCACGGCGGGGAGCAGCAGCGGCGGACACGGGCAGAAGGCCACGGAGACGATCGGGGACACGACCGGCGGGACGGTCGGATCCGGTTGCGCGGAGGGAACGGCGGTCACAGGAGCAGTGTCCCGGATGCGACGTGGGACACTGCCGAGCGTGTCGAGCACGGACAACCCCGGGAACGGGGCGCAGCAGGACACTCCGCCGATTGCGGAGACTCCCGAGACGACCCTCCCCGAGGCGGTGAACGAGGAACCGGAGACCCCGGCGGAGGCTCCCGAGGCGGTCGCCGACGAGCAGACCGAGCCGGTGACGGAAGCTCCGGCGGCGGAAACCGCGGCCCCGGAGGCCCCGGCGGCAGAGGCATCGCCCGTCCCCTCCCCCGCCGCGGTCCACTCCGCGGCCGTGGCTCACCACCACGTCGCGCCGGCGCCCCCCGAGGCTCCCCCTGCGCCGTCGAGCGACCCCGCGGAATGGGGCCGGGTCGACGAGGAGGGCACCGTCTACGTCCGCACCGCCGACGGCGAGCGCGCCGTCGGGTCCTGGCAGGCCGGCGAGCCGGCCGCCGGGCTGGCCCACTACGGACGCCGCTTCGACGACCTCGCCACCGAGGTGTCGCTGCTCGAGGCGCGCCTGAAGGCGCACACGGGCAATCCGGCCGAGCTGAAGAACAAGGCGCAGGCACTCGCCGACACGATCCCCACCGCCGCCGCGGTCGGCGACCTCGACGGCCTGGCCGCCCGGGCCCGCGCGATGGTCGGCACAGCCGACTCCGCGGCCGCCGAGTCCCGCGCCGAGAAGGCCGCCGCCCGCGTCGCGCAGATCGCGCGCAAGGAGGCCCTGGCCGCCGAGGCGGAGCAGATCGCGGCCGAGTCGACCTCCTGGAAGGCGGCGGGTGACCGGCTGAAGGCGATCGTCGACGAGTGGAAGACGATCCGAGGGATCGACCGCAAGACCGACGAGGCGCTCTGGACCCGGTTCGCTGCCGCGCGCGATGCGTTCGGCCGGCGGCGGGGCGCGCACTTCGCGTCGCTGGACGCGCAGCGGGGTGAGGCGCGGGCGGCCAAGCAGGAGCTGATCGCGGAGGCCCAGCGCCTGTCGTCGTCCACCGAGTGGGGCGCGACCAGCGCGGCGATGCGCACGCTCATGGACCGCTGGAAGGCCGTGCCGCGCATCGGCCGCGACGGCGACGACGACCTCTGGAAGCAGTTCCGTGCCGCCCAGGACGTCTTCTTCGCGGCCCGCACGGAGTCGGACAAGCAGCGGACCGGCGAGGAGCAGGCCAATCAGAAGCTGAAGGAGGAGCTGCTCGCCGAGGCCGAGAAGCTCGACCCCTCCACCGATCTGCGCGGCGCCCAGAACGCACTCCGCAAGATCCAGGAGCGCTACGACGCCATCGGGCACGTGCCGCGCGGTGTCATGCGGTCACTGGAGGACCGGATGCAGGCCGTGGAGCAGAAGGTGCGCGGCGCCGCCGACACCTCGCGGGCCCGGGTCGCCCCCGAGAACCCGATGGTGACCTCGATGCGGGCCGCCGTCACGAAGGCCGAGGAGCAGCTGGCCAAGGCCGAGGCCGCGTCGGACCAGCGGCGCATCGAGGAGGCGAAGTCCAACCTCGCCACCCGGCGCGAGTGGCTGGCCGAGGCCGAGAAGTCCGCCTCCCGGCGCTGACGGCCCCGTGTCCACGTATGTGCTGGTGCACGGGGCGTGGGGTGGCGCCCACGGGTTCCGCCACGTCCGTGCCCTGCTGCACGCGGCCGGGCACGAGGTGTTCACGCCGAGCCTGACGGGGATCGGCGAGCGGGTCCACCTGGCCAGTCCCCTGGTCGACCTGACCACGCACGTCACCGACGTCGTCAACCAGATCCGCTACGAGGGCCTGGCCGGCATCGTGCTGCTCGGCTTCTCCTACGGGGGCATGGTCGTGTCCGGCGCGCTCGAGCACATCGGGGACCGAGTGGCGTCCCTGGTCTTCCTCGACGCGTTCGTCCCGGCGGACGGCGACAGCGTGTCCTCACTCCTCGGGCAGCCCCGCCCGGGCCTGCCCGGGCCCGGGCACCCGTGGCTGGTCGACGGGCCCGAACGCGCCTACGACGACCCGGCGGAGGCAGCGTTCGCCACGCCCCGCCGCACACCCCAGCCGATCGGCTGCTTCACCGAGCCGGTCCGCCTGCCGCGGCCGTTGGAGGAGTTCCCGTTCCCGCGCAGCTACATCCGGGCGACCGTCCCCGATCCCGGCTCGCCCCGGAACACGGCGTTCGAGGTGGCGGCCGCCCGGGCGCGCGACTCGTCCGCCTGGCACTACCGCGAGATCGCCACGACCCATCTGGTCGCGCAGAACCGCCCGCGGGAGCTCGTGGAGGTGCTGGGCACGCTCCCCTGAGCGCGGATCAGGCGGGGGCGCCGATCCGGGGCATGCCGAGCAGGATGCCCGGCGTGGTCGGGCGGGTACCGGCCTCGGCGGCGTCGCCGGCCCGGGTGCGGCGGTGGGAGAGCAGGGCGCCGTCGGCCACCAGGAAGTGCGGCTTGGCGTCGGTCACGACCGTCTCGACGACGTCACCCGGCCGGACACCGTCGGCTCCGTCCTCCCCGCCCACCCGGAAGTGCACGAGCCGGCCGTCGCGGGCGCGCCCGGAGAGGCGCCCGGTGGCCTTGTCCTTGCTGCCCTCGCCGGCGGCGACGAGCAGCTCCACCGTCCGGCCGACGAGCGCGCGGTTCTCCGCCCAGCTGATCTCGTCCTGGAGGGCGGTCAGGCGCAGGTAGCGCTCCTGGACGACGTCCTTCGGCAGCTGCTCGTCCATCTCGGCGGCCGGCGTGCCGGGGCGCTTCGAGTACTGGAAGGTGAACGCGCTCGCGAACCGGGCCTCGCGCACCACCTCGAGCGTCTGCTCGAAGTCCGCCTCCGTCTCGCCGGGGAAACCCACGATGATGTCGGTCGTGATCGCGGCGTCGGGCATCGCGGTCCGCACGCGCTCGAGGATGCCGAGGTAGCGGTCCCGGCGGTAGGCGCGGCGCATCCGCCGAAGCACGTCGTCCGATCCCGACTGCAGCGGCATGTGCAGCTGGTGGCACACCGCCGGCGTCTCGGCCATGGCGGCGATCACGTCGTCGGTGAACTCGCGCGGGTGCGGGCTGGTGAAGCGCACCCGCTCCAGCCCATCGATGGTGCCGGTGGCGCGCAGCAGGTCGGCGAAGGCGCCGCGGTCGCCGAACTCGACGCCGTAGGCGTTCACGTTCTGACCGAGCAGGGTCACCTCGAGCACGCCCTGGTCGACCAGTGCCTGCACCTCGGCCAGGACGTCGCCGGGACGGCGGTCCTTCTCGGTGCCCCGCAGCGACGGGACGATGCAGAACGTGCAGGTGTTGTTGCACCCGACGCTGATCGAGACCCACCCGGAGTAGGCCGAGTCGCGCTTGGCCGGCAACGTCGACGGGAAGACCTCGAGCGACTCGACGATCTCGACCTGCGCCTCGGCGTTGTGCCGCGCCCGCTCGAGCAGCGCCGGCAGCGAACCGACGTTGTGCGTGCCGAACACCACGTCCACCCACGGGGCGCGGCGGACGATCTCGCCCCGGTCCTTCTGCGCCAGGCAGCCACCGACGGCGATCTGCATCCCCGGGCGCGCGTCCTTGACCGGGCGCAGGTGCCCGAGGTTGCCGTAGAGCCGGTTGTCGGCGTTCTCCCGGACGGCGCAGGTGTTGAGGACGACGACGTCGGCGTCGGCGCCCTCCTCGGCCGCGGCGTAGCCGGCGTCCTCGAGGAGGCCGGCGAGGCGCTCGGAGTCGTGCACGTTCATCTGGCACCCGTAGGTGCGCACCAGATAGGTGCGCGGAGGTGCACTCAGCTCGGTTCCCATGTCGGTGCCGAGGGTACGGCGCGCACCGCCGCATCCCGGCACGGTCTCGGCCGTGACCGACCGATCCGTCGCCCCAGGCGACCCACCCTTCACGGACGGCGCGCCGGGGCCGGAACGGACCTGTCCGCCCCCCAGACTTCGCCCATCATGGAGACGCCCCTTCTGGAGACGATGCACGCCGCCGGCCGCCGGCGGCTGCCCCCGGTCCCGCGCCCGGGCAACGAGGTCGCCTCGCCCGCCTCCCACCCCACCCCCGCGCCCGACGCCGCCCAGGAGTTCGTGGCCCGGCTGCGGGCGGCGGCGGCGGAGTTCGCGGCCGCCGCAGGCGCGGAGAGCGCCGTGGTGCGCGAGGCGGTTCCTCCTGCCCGGCACCGGCGCTCGCGCTGCCGGGTGGTGCTGCGCTACGCCGATGGCATCGAGCGCGACCTGACCTTCCTGGGACCGGTCGGTGCGCCGGGCCGCCTGACCCGGGTCGGCTTCGACCGGCAGATCCAGCGCTGGCTGGGCGCCGGCCCGTTCGAGGAGGAGACCTGGCTGGTCTCCGATCCCGACGCCCAGGACGGCGTGGCCGTCGACGTCAGCGCCTGGCTCGCCGCGAGCTGATCCTCCCCGCGGCGTTGCGCACAGCGGCCGCCGGGTTTCCCTCCGGCCCCCGATGCGCCACGATGGTGACGCCGCTCACGCCAGCGAGCGACAGAGTTGAGCGAGCGCCTCCGGGCGCACGCGAGAGAACTCGGGGGCGTTGATGTCGCACCTAGCCGGAGTCATCGGCCGCGGGTCCGCCGGAACGACGACGGCGGTGCTGTCATGACGCTGCTCGCCCCACAGCCGATCATCAGCCGCCCCAGCCCGGCCGCGGTCGCGCGCAAGGGCTCCCGCCTGGGGAGCCTGCTGCGCACCACCGACCACAAGACGATCGGTCTGATGTACCTGACCACATCGTTCGTGTTCTTCCTCCTCGGCGGCATCATGGCGATGCTCATGAGGGTGGAGCTGGGCCAGCCGGGGATGCAGTTCCTCTCCCCCGAGCAGTACAACCAACTCTTCACGATGCACGGCACCGCGATGCTGCTCATGTTCGCGACGCCGCTGTTCTTCGCGTTCGGCAACCTGATCATGCCGTTGCAGATCGGCGCGCCCGACGTGGCCTTCCCGCGGCTGAACGCACTGTCGTTCTGGCTGTTCCTCTTCGGCAGCACGATCGCCATGTCCGGCTTCCTCACCCCCGGCGGCGCGGCGGACTTCGGCTGGACGGCCTACGCACCGCTCTCGGACCTCGCCGGCAGCCCCGGGCCCGGCGGAAGCCTCTGGATGGCCGGCCTCGCGGTCAGCGGCCTGGGCACCATCCTGGGTGGCGTCAACTTCATCACCACGATCGTCTGCCTGCGTGCGCCCGGCATGACGATGTTCCGGATGCCGATCTTCACCTGGAACTCGCTGGTCACCAGCGTGCTGATCCTGATGGCCTTCCCGATCCTGACCGCCGCGATCATGGGCATGCTCGCCGACCGCAACCTGCACGCGCAGGTGTACACAGCCGCCAACGGTGGGCCGATGCTGTGGCAGCACCTGTTCTGGTTCTTCGGGCATCCCGAGGTCTACATCATCGCGCTGCCGTTCTTCGGGATCATCACCGAGATCATCCCGGTCTTCAGCCGGAAGCCCCTGTTCGGCTACAAGGGGATGATCGCGGCCACGCTGGGCATCGGGTTCCTGTCGCTGGCGGTGTGGGCGCACCACATGTTCGCCACCGGCGCGGTGCTGCTGCCCTTCTTCAGCTTCCTGACCTACATGATCGCCGTGCCGACCGGGATCAAGTTCTTCAACTGGATCGGCACCATGTGGCGCGGCCAGCTGACGTTCGAGACGCCGATGCTCTTCTCGATCGGCTTCATGATCACATTCCTCCTGGGGGGCCTGACCGGCGTGCTGCTGGCCAGCCCGCCGCTGGACTGGCAGGTCACCGACTCCTACTTCGTGGTCGCGCACTTCCACTACGTGGTCTTCGGCACGGTCGTGTTCGCCGCCTACGGCGGGATCTACTTCTGGTTCCCGAAGATGTGCGGCCGCATGATGGACGAGAAGCTCGGCAAGCTGAACTTCTGGCTGACCTTCATCGGCTTCCACACCACGTTCCTGGTGCAGCACTGGCTGGGCGACGAGGGCATGGCCCGCCGCTACGCGAACTATTCGGCCACCGACGGATTCACGACGCTGAACGTGATCTCGACGATCGGGTCGTTCATCCTCGGCGCCTCCGTACTGCCCTTCCTCTACAACGCCGTGAAGTCGTGGAAGTACGGCCGCCTCGCGCTGCGCGACGACCCGTGGGGCCACGGGAACTCACTGGAGTGGGCCACGTCGTCCCCGCCCCCGCGGCACAACTTCATCGAGATCCCGCGGATCCGCTCCGAGCGGCCGGCCTTCGAGGCCCATTACCCGCACCTGCTGGACCGGCTGCACGCCGAGGCACACGCCGGCAGGAGGCACGAGACCTACACCGACGAGTTGATGAGCAGCACCGGCGCGCGCCAGGGCCCGAACGACCCCGACCCGACCTGAGCCCAGCGCTTCGCCGGCGGCCGGCCCGGCGTCAGGGCAGCAGCGCGTCCTCGTCGATCGAGTCGAGCAGTTCGTCGTCGTTCCCCTCGGCGTCGAGGGCGGCGCTGTCGAGCGCCTCCCGGACGACCGCCGCGGCGAGCCCGCCCCCGTAACCCTTGCGCGCGAGCATCCCGATCAGCCGCCGTGTCGCGGTCGCGCGGTCGAGCCGGCTCATGCCGCGCAACCGGCGGTCGACCAGCCGGCGGGCGGACTCGCGCTCGACGTCGTCGTCGACCACGTCGACGGCCTCCGCCGCCACGTCGGGGTCGACGCCCTTGGCGCGCAGTTCGGCCTGCAGCGCCCGCCGGGCGAGCCCCCTGCCGCTCTGCCGTGAGCTGACCCAGGCACGGGCGAACGCCGCGTCGTCGATCAGCCCGACCTCGCCGAACCGATCCAGCACCGTCTCCGCCGCGGCGTCAGGTACCCCACGCTTCTCGAGCAGGTCCGCGAGCTGCTGGCGGGTCTTCGGCGCGCCGGTCAGCGCCCGTAGGCAGAGGTTGCGCGCCACGGACTCCGGATCGCCCATGTCGTCCTCCGGGAAGCCCGGTGCCTCCTCGGGCAGCTCGCCCGACGAGACGTCCGCCTGCTCCGGAGTGCGCCCCCCGGAGCGCCGCCCACCCCGACGGGCAGGGGGACGGCGCTGCGAGGCGTCCGGCCAGCCGCTCACCGGCCGGCTCAGAAGTCGACGGCGTCGGCGGCGGGGGCGTCGAGCGTGGCCCCGATGCCCAGCTTTTCCTTGATCTTCTTCTCGATCTCGTCGGCGAGGTCGGGGTTGTCCTTCAGGAAATTGCGGGCGTTCTCCTTGCCCTGGCCGAGCTGGTCGCCCTCGTACGTGTACCAAGCCCCGGACTTCTTCACCATGCCCTGCTCGACACCGACGTCGATGAGACCGCCCTCGCGGCTGAAGCCCTGACCCCAGAGGATGTCGAGCTCGGCCTGCTTGAACGGAGCGGCCACCTTGTTCTTGACGACCTTCACGCGCGTGCGGCTGCCGACGGCGTCGGTGCCCTGCTTCAGGGTCTCGATGCGGCGGACGTCGAGCCGGACGGAGGAGTAGAACTTCAGCGCGCGGCCACCGGTGGTGACCTCGGGCGAGCCGTAGACGACGCCCACCTTCTCGCGCAGCTGGTTGATGAAGATCGCCGTCGTGCCGGAGTTGCTCAGGGCACCGGTGATCTTGCGGAGCGCCTGGCTCATGAGACGGGCCTGCAGACCGACGTGGCTGTCGCCCATCTCGCCCTCGATCTCGGCGCGGGGCACGAGGGCGGCGACCGAGTCGATGACGATGACGTCGAGCGCGCCGGACCGGATCAGCATGTCGGCGATCTCGAGCGCCTGCTCACCGGTGTCGGGCTGGCTGACCAGCAGGGCGTCGGTGTCGACGCCGATGGCGCGGGCGTACTCCGGGTCGAGCGCGTGCTCGGCGTCGATGAAGGCGGCGATGCCGCCGGCGGCCTGGGCGTTGGCCACCGCGTGCAGTGCCACGGTCGTCTTACCGGAGGACTCCGGCCCGTAGACCTCGATCACGCGGCCACGCGGGAGACCGCCGATGCCGAGCGCGATGTCGAGGGCGATCGAGCCGGTCGGGATGACCTTCATGGCCACCTCGGGGCTGTCGCCCAGGCGCATGACGGAGCCCTTGCCGAACTGCTTGTCGATCTGGGCGAGGGCCATGTCGAGGGCCTTGTCGCGGTCGAGCGTTGCCATGGTGCTCACCTTCGGTTCGCGGAAGCGGGTCGGGACCGACGCTAGGACCAGGCACCGACAATTCTGACGGGCCGAGTGGAGTTGTGGAAAGCCGTCCGGCCTGTGGATGCAACTGTAGGACGAACAGGTGTTCGACTGCCAGGCCGACACGCCGGATGATTCCGGCCCCGCGCCGACGGCCGCCGGGCGCGTGCCGGGTGCGTGCCGGTGACGGCTCCGGCCGCGCGGTCAGCGCTCCTTCGGCGGCACCTCGAACTCCTCGCAGATGGCCAGCCAGACCTTCCGCACCGCGATCCCGTGCTCGATCGCGTCGAGCGCGGTACGGCCGCCGAGGGCCGCGAAGACGTGGTCGCGGGCCACGCTCTGTCCCCTCATCGAGCCGAACTGACCGTCAAGCCGGGACCAGAATTCCTGCAGGCGCACGACCGCGACGCTAACCCGCGGTCCCCCGGGTGACCGGATCCGCCCGGTCCGGCGGCGTGGCCCCGGCACCGGCGGACCGCCGGCCGGTGTGCAGCCACGCCACGGCGAGCGGGACCACGAGAGCGCCGCAGACCGTCGAGACCAGCCCGAACCCACCGAGGGCCATGAGCGGCCCGCCCGCGGCTCCGGCGAGCGCCGCGCCCAGGCCCATCAGCAGGTCGGTCCCGCCCTGCGCGGTCGGCCGGAGCTCCGGCGCGACCGACTCGGTGACCAGCGTCGAACCCGCGATCAGCCCGCAGGACCAGCCCAGGCCCAGCAACAGCAGCCCGGCACCCAGCTGGAGCGCCGCTCCGGGCGGCGCGGTGCCGGCGAGGACGGCGGCGCACAGCAGGAGCGCCCCGCCGACCGCGACGGTCGCGCGTCGCCCGGCCCGGTCGGCGAGCATGCCGACCAGCGGGGAGAACAGGTACATCCCGGCCACGTGCACGCTGATGACCAGACCGATGATCCGCAGCGTCGTCCCGGCCGGGCCGCCGTGGCCCATGTGCACGGGGGTCATGACCATGACGCCGACCATCACGGCATGGGACACCACGACGGCGGTGAGCCCGAGCCGGCCGCCCGGCGTGGCCCACACCGCGCGCACGGCCGACCAGGTGGCCCGGCGCGGACGCGGGCCGGCCACCCCGCCGCCGAGCCTGCGGGCCAGCAGCAAGGGGTCGGGCCGCAGCAGCACGCCGAGACCGAGCGCGACGACGCCGAAGACCGCGGCCGACACGGCGAACGCGCCACCGAGCGCCGGCAGACCCAGGCGGTGCGCCAGGTCGGCCCCGGGCCCGGCGAGGTTGGGGCCGACCACCGACCCGAGGGTCGTGGCCCACACGACCAGGGAGAGCGCACGGCCGCGGTGCTCGGGGAGCGCGAGGTCCGCGGCGGCGTAGCGGGCCTGCAGCCCGCAGGCGGTCGCGGCGCCGAAGGCGAAGAGCCCGACGAGGAGCAACGGCAGCGACGCGTGCGCCGCCGCGGTCACGGCGAGCAGGGCGCCCGCGATGGCGACGGCGTACCCGGTGACCAGGCCCGCGCGCCGGCCGGCCCGGTCACTGATCCGGGCCAGCGGGACGGCGATCACCGCCGCGCCGAGGACGCCCGCCGTCTGCCCCAGACCGGCGGCGGTGTCGGTGCCGGAGACGTCGCGGGCGAGCAGCCCGCCGACGGTGATGCCCACGGTGACCCCGAGCCCGCCGAGCGCCACGCCACCGCTGAGCACGCCGACGGTCCGGCGCTGGGTCCGTGCGGTGTCGGCGGCGACGGCCGCCGTGGACGATCCGGTCACAGCCCCATCGACCGCCCGATGATCTCCTTCATGATCTCGTTGGTGCCGCCGTAGATCGACTGCACGCGGGAGTCGCGCCAGGCCTTCGACACCGGGTACTCGTCCATGTAGCCGTAGCCGCCGTGCAGCTGCAGGCAGCGGTCGGCGACCTTGTTCTGCAGCTCGGTGGTCCAGTACTTGGCCATCGAGGCGTCGACCGCGGTGAGCTCGCCGGTGTCGAGCTGGCGGATGCACTCGTCGACGAAGACCCGCGCCACCGTCGTCTCGGTGTGCAGCTCGGCGAGCACGAAGCGGGTGTTCTGGAACGACGCGACCGGCTTGCCGAACGCCGTCCGGCCGGTCACGTACTCGCGCGTGTGGGCCAGCACCGTCTCGGCCGAGGCGACCGCGCCGACGGCGATCGACAGCCGCTCCTGCGGCAGGTTCTCCATCAGGTGGAAGAAGCCGCGGTTCTCGGTGCCGAGCAGGTTCTCGGCGGGCACGCGCACGTCGTCGAAGAAGAGCTCGGCGGTGTCCTGCGCCTTGAGGCCGACCTTCTCCAGGTTCCGGCCGCGCGTGAAGCCGGGCATGTCCCGCTCCACGACCAGCAGGCTGATCCCCTTCGACCCCGGGGCGTCCGGGTCGGTGCGGGCGACCACGATGACCAGGTCGGCGTTGATGCCGTTGGTGATGAAGGTCTTCGAGCCGTTGAGCACCCAGCCGTCGCCCTCCTTGCGGGCGGTGGTCGCGATGCCCTGCAGGTCGCTGCCGGCGCCGGGCTCGGTCATGGCGATGGCGGTGATCAGCTCGCCGCTGCAGAAGCCGGGCAGCCAGCGCTGCTTCTGCTCCTCGGTCGCCAGGTCGCGCAGGTACGGCCCGACGACGTCGTTGTGCAGGCCGAACCCGACGCCGCTCGCACCGATGCGGGTCATCTCCTCGTCGAGGACGGCGTTGTAGCGGAAGTCGCGGACCCCGCCCCCGCCGAACCGCTCCTCGATGTCCATGCCCAGCAGCCCCTGCGCGCCGCCCGAGACCCAGACGTCGCGGGGCACGATGCCGTCCTTCTCCCACTGGGCGTGGAAGGGCGCGACGGTCTTCTCGGCCCAGGCGCGGACCATCGCCCGGAACTCGTCGTGCTCGGTCTCGTAGAGGGAGTGGCGCATGCCACTCAGTCTGCCCGAGGTGCGCGGTCCACCGGACGAGGTGCAGCGACGCGGACTGTCGTACCTCCGTGGACACTTGACGGCGTGTCCGCTCTCAACCGGTTCTCCGAGCCCACCCGGGCCTGGTTCACCGGCGCGTTCGTGCGGCCGACACCGGCCCAGGACGGCGCATGGGACGCGATCAGCAGCGGCGAGCACGCCCTCGTCGTCGCCCCCACCGGGTCGGGCAAGACGCTCGCCGCCTTCCTGTGGTCGCTGGACCGGCTCGCGGCGACCGCACCCGCCGACGAGCGGGCCCGGTGCCGCGTCCTCTACGTCTCGCCCCTGAAGGCCCTCGCCGTCGACGTCGAGCGCAACCTGCGTGCCCCGCTGACGGGGATCGGGCAGGCCGCCGCGCGGCTGGGTCTCCCGCGCCCGGAGATCCGCGTCGGCATCCGGTCCGGCGACACACCGGCCGACGAGCGGCGGGCCTTCACCCGGAGGCCGACCGACATCCTGATCACCACCCCGGAATCGTTGTTCCTGCTGCTCACCAGCTCGGCGCGCGAGGCCCTCCGCGGGGTCGAGACGGTGATCCTCGACGAGGTGCACGCGGTGGCCGCCACCAAGCGCGGCGCGCACCTCGCGGTGTCCCTCGACCGGCTCGACGAGCTGCTCGAGCGCCCCGCGCAGCGCATCGGGCTGTCGGCGACGGTGCGGCCCATCGAGGAGGTCGCCACCTTCCTCGCCGGCGGGCGACCGGTCCGGGTCGTCGCGCCGCCGTCGCAGAAGGAGTGGGATCTCTCGGTCGTCGTCCCCGTCGAGGACATGAGCGAGCTGGGGCAGCCCACCGGCGAGCTGGAGGGTTCCGCGGCCGGCAACCAGCCCCGCGCGTCGATCTGGCCGGCGGTCGAGGAGCGGGTGCTCGACCTCGTGCAGGCGCACCGCAGCACGATCGTGTTCGCCAACTCCCGGCGGCTGGCCGAGCGCCTGACCAGCCGGCTCAACGAGCTGGCCTACGAACGCGCCACGGGCGAGACCGTCCCCGCCGGCATGAACGCCGCCGCTCTCATGGCCCAGGCCGGCTCGGGTGGCGGGGTGCCCGAGGGCCCGCAGCCGGTCGCGGCGGCGCACCACGGCTCGGTGTCCCGCGAGCAGCGGGCGATCGTCGAGGAGGCGCTGAAGTCCGGCCGGCTGCCCGCCGTCGTCGCCACCTCGAGCCTGGAGCTGGGCATCGACATGGGCGCGGTCGATCTGGTCGTCCAGGTCGAGGCACCCCCCACCGTCGCCTCCGGGCTGCAGCGGGTCGGGCGCGCCGGCCACCAGGTGGGTGCGGTCAGCCGCGGGGTGCTGTTCCCCAAGTACCGGGGCGACCTCGTGCAGTGCGCCCTCGTCGCCGAGCGCATGAAGGCCGGCGCGATCGAGTCGATCCGCTACCTGCGCAACCCGCTCGACGTGCTGGCCCAGCAGATCGTCGCGGTCGTCTCCGAGCGGCCGCGCACCGTCGAGGAGGTGGCGGCGGTGATCCGCCGGTCGGCGGCGTTCGCCTCGCTGCCCGACTCCGCCCTGCACGCGGTGCTCGACATGCTGGCCGGCCGCTACCCGTCCGACGCCTTCGCCGAGCTGCGGCCGCGGCTGACGTGGGACCGCGTCACCGACACCCTCACCGCCCGCGCCGGCGCCCAGCGGCTGGCCGTGACCAGCGGCGGCACCATCCCCGACCGCGGGTTGTTCGGCGTCTTCCTCGTCGGCGCCGAGGGCAGCGGCGGTCGACGGGTGGGCGAGCTCGACGAGGAGATGGTCTACGAGTCGCGGGTGGGCGACGTCTTCCTGCTCGGGTCGTCGTCCTGGCGGATCGAGGACATCACGCACGACCGCGTGCTGGTCACCCCCGCGCCGGGCCAGCCCGGGAAGATGCCGTTCTGGCACGGCGACGCGCTCGGCCGCCCGCTCGAGCTCGGGCGCGCGCTCGGCGCGTTCCTCCGCGAGGTCGGCTCCGCGACGCCGGAGGCCGGCCTGGCCCGGGCGCGGGCCGCCGGCCTCGACGAGTGGGGCGCGGCCAACCTGCACGCCTATCTCGCCGAGCAGAAGCAGGCGACCGGCCACATCCCCGACGACCGCACGCTGCTCGTCGAGCGGTTCCGCGACGAGCTCGGCGACTGGCGGCTCGTCGTGCACTCGCCGTTCGGCGCGCAGGTCAACGCGCCCTGGTCGCTGGTGCTGGCCGCCCGGCTGCGCGAGCGGTACGGCGTCGACGTCGCGGCGATGCACTCCGACGACGGGATCGTGCTGCGCCTGCCCGACACCACCGGGGAGCCGCCCGAGGCCGACCTCGCCGTCCTCGAGCCCGACGACGTCGAGCGGGAGGTGACCGCGGAGGTCGGCAACTCCGCGCTGTTCGCCAGCCGGTTCCGGGAGTGCGCCGCCCGGGCCCTCCTGCTCCCCCGCCGCGACCCGCGCCGCCGCACCCCGCTGTGGCAGCAGCGGCAGCGGGCGGCCCAGCTGCTCGCCGTCGCCAGCGAGTTCGCGTCGTTCCCGATCACCCTCGAGGCCGCACGCGAGGTGCTGCAGGACGTCTACGACGTGCCCGGGCTCGTCGAGCTGATGCGCGACGTGCGCGCCCGCCGGGTGCGGGTGGTCGACGTCGCCACCGAGAGCGCCTCCCCGTTCGCCCAGTCGCTGCTGTTCGGCTACGTGGGGCAGTTCCTCTACGAGGGCGACGCGCCGATGGCCGAGCGCCGGGCGCAGGCGCTGGCCCTCGACACGGGCCTCCTCGCCGAGCTGCTCGGCCGCACGGAACTGCGCGAGCTGCTCGACGGCGAGGCCATGGCCGAGATCGAGGCGGAGCTGCAACGGCTGCCGGCCGAGCGCCACCCCCGCGACGCCGACGGTGCCGCGGACCTGCTGCGCATGGTCGGCGACCTCTCGGCCGACGAGGCGGCCGTGCGCGGCGTCCCGCAGGCCTGGCTGGACGAGCTGGGCACCGCCCGCCGGGTTTTGCAGGTGCGCATCGCCGGCCAGGAGCGCTACGTCGCGATCGAGGACGCCGGGCGCCTGCGCGACGCCCTGGGCACGGCCCTGCCGGTCGGGGTGCCCGAGGTGTTCACCGAGCCGGTCGCCGACCCGCTCGCCGACCTCGTCGGCCGGTACGCCCGCACGCACGGTCCCTTCCAGCCGGCCGAGGTCGCGACCCGGTTGGGGCTGGGGGTCGCCGTCGTGACCGCCACCCTGCAGCGGCTCACCGGCACCGGCCGGCTGGTCTCCGGCGAGTTCCGGCCCGGGGGCAGCGGTCAGGAGTGGTGCGACGCCGAGGTGCTGCGCTCCGTGCGCCGGCGCAGCCTGGCCAAGCTGCGCCAGGAGGTCGAGCCGGTCCCGATCGGCACGCTGGCCCGCTTCACGCCGTCATGGCAGTCGGTCGGCAGCCGGCTGCGCGGTGCCGACGGCGTACTGGCGGTCGTCGAGCAGCTCGCCGGGGCGCTGGTCCCCGCGAGCGCGCTGGAGTCGCTGGTGCTGCCGGCCCGCGTGCGCGACTACTCCCCCGCCATGCTCGACGAACTGACCAGCGCCGGCGAGGTGCTCTGGGCCGGGGCGGGCGGCCTGCCCGGCGGCGACGGCTGGGTCAGCCTGGTGCCCGCCGACCTCGCGCCGCTGCTGCTGCCCGAGCCTCTCGACGTGCCGGGTGCCGCTGCGCCCGTGCTGGAGCAGCTCGCCGGCGGGCAGGCGCTGTTCTTCCGCGGGTTGTCCGACCTGGTCGGCGCGACCGACGACTCCGCCATGGCCGACCTCGTGTGGGACCTCGTGTGGGCCGGCGTGCTGACCAACGACACGCTGGCACCGCTGCGCACCCGGCTCGGCGGCGGGGGCACTCACCGCGGCCGGCCTCCGGCGCCCCGGCTCCGCTTCGACCGGGGGCGCGGACGCGCCCGGCTGGGTCGGCCGGCCATGCCCACGCGCAGCGGCCCCCCGACGGTGGCCGGCCGGTGGTCGCGGTTGCCCGACCGGGAGACCAACGCCACCCGGCGCTCGACCGCCCGCGCGGAGGCGCTGCTGGAGCGGCACGGCGTGCTCACCCGCGGCGCCGTGATGGCCGAGCAGGTGACCGGGGGCTTCTCCGCCGTCTACCCGGTGCTGCGGGCGTTCGAGGAGAACGGCCGCGCCCGGCGCGGCTACTTCGTCGAGACCCTGGGGGCGGCCCAGTTCGGCACGCCCGGCTCGGTCGACCGGCTGCGCAGCTTCGCCTCCCCCGACCGGGTGCCGGCCGGGGCCGTCGTCCTCGCGGCGACCGACCCGGCCAACGTCTACGGCGCGGCCCTGCCGTGGCCCGACCGCACTCCGGCGCCGGCCGACGAGGGTGTCGACGTCGGCGAAGGCACCGGCGCCGGCCGGCGGGCGACCGGTCACCGCGCCGGGCGCAAGGCCGGAGCGCTGGTGGTCCTCGTCGACGGCGCCCTGGCGCTCTACGTAGAGCGCGGCGGGAAGACCCTGCTCTCCTGGACCGAGGACGAGCACACGCTCAAGGAAGCGGCCGCCGCGCTGTCCGGTGCCGTGGCCGCGGGCGCGCTGGGGCGCATGGTGGTGCAGAAGGCCGACGGCGCCTCGATCCACCAGCCCACCCCGCTGTCCGCCGCGCTGCAGGCCGCCGGGTTCGCGGCGACGCCGAGAGGGCTCCGCCTCCGCGGCTAGCAGTGGCCCTCCGGGGCCGGGACGGGCAAGGGAGACTGGTCGCGTGCCCGAAGGAGACACCGTCTGGCTGGCGGCCGAGCGGATGCGCACCGCCCTGGCCGGCGCGACGCTGCGCCGGGGCGAGTTCCGCATCCCCCAGCTGGCGACGGTCGACCTGAGCGGTGCCGGGGTGCGCGAGGTGGTCCCGCGCGGGAAGCACCTGCTGATCCGCCTGGACGACGGCCGGACGCTGCGCACCCATTTCCGGATGGACGGCAGCTGGCACATCTACCGGCCCGGCACGAAGTGGCACGGAGGCCCCGCGCACGAGGTCCGCGTCGTGCTGGCCACCGACGACTGGGAGTGCGTCGGCTACCGGCTGCACGACATCGACCTGGTGCCCACCGCGGACGAGAACCGCCTGGTCGGCCATCTGGGCCCCGACGTCCTCGGCCCGGACTGGGACCTCGACGAGGCCCTCGACCGGCTGGGGGCACAGCCCGACGCGCAGATCGGCGTCGCCCTCGTCGACCAGCGCAACCTCGCCGGCATCGGCAACCTCTACAAGGTCGAGTCGCTGTTCCTGCTCGGCGTCCACCCGTGGGCACGCGTCGCCGACGTCGCCGACCTCCGCGGCCTCGTCGAGCGGGCCCGCGCGCTCATGCGCGCGAACCTGCACCATCCCGAGCAGAACACCACCGGCGACCCGCGCCGCGGCCGCGACCACTGGGTGTTCGGCCGTCGCGGCAAGCCCTGTCGCCGCTGCGGGACGGCGATCCTGCTCGGCGAGCAGGGGCCGGCGACGCAGGAGCGGGTGACCTGGTGGTGCCCGCGGTGTCAGGCCGCGCGCACCCCCATCGACCCGCTCGCCCGCACCGGCGAGCCCGACCGCCCGCGCCCGGTCACCCTGCTGCGCTGAGCCGGCCGGCCCGGGCCGGCGTCAGGCCCCCTGTTCAGGGCGCTCGGCCGGCTGCGCCGCGGGCTGGGCCTCGGGCGCTGCCACCGGCGGCACGCCCTGCCCGATCGCGTTCGGGGAGTTGCCCTCGACCGCTGCCGGGCCCTCGTTCATCGACGCACGGATCTGGTCCAGCCGGGACGCGCCGGCGACGTCCAGCGTCGCCTTCTGCACCTCGAGCATCCGGCCCTCGACCGACGACTGGGCCAGCTCAGCCTGCCCCAGCGCGTTGGCGTAGCGGGCCTCGATCTTGTCCCGCACCTCCGAGAGGCTGGGGGTGTTGCCCGGAGCGGAGAGCTCGTTGACCTGCCGCAGCGAGGCGGCGACGTGCTCCTGCATCTTCGCCTGCTCGAGCTGGCTCATCAGCTTGGTGCGCTCGGCGAGAGTGGTCTGCAGCCGCATCCGGCTCTGCTCCACCGCGCCCCGCGCCTGCTCGGCGGCCTGCAGCGCCTCGTCATGGCTGCGCTTGAGGTCCTCCATCGACTGCTCGGCGGCGACCAGCTGGGTGGCGAAGGCCTGGGCGGCGCTCTCGTACTCCCCTGCCTTGGCCGCGTCGCCACCGGCGCGCGACTTGTCGGCGAGGACGAGCGCCTGGCGGGCGGAGGCCTGCAGCTTCTCCACCTCGCCGAGCTGGCGGTTGAGCCGCATCTCCAGCTGCCGCTGGTTGCCGAGCACCGCGGCTGCCTGGTTGGCCAGGGCCTGGTGCCGCTGCTGTTCGGCCTCGATCGCCTGGGCGATCTGGATCTTCGGGTCGGCCCGCTGGTCGATCTGGGCGTTGGCCGAGGCGGTCAGGTACTTCCACAGCTTCACGAACGGATTGGGCATGGGTCCTCCTGCTCCGGCGCAGCTGCCGGCCCGGCGATGCTCGTCGCCGTCCATCGTCCCAGGTGATCGGTCTCAGGAGCCAACCTGGGCTGGCAGTTCACCCGCGCCGTTATCGTTCGACGGTGGCCAGCGAAGATTCCGCGCCCGGGAGCGGTCGAATGCTCACTGTCCTGGGCGAACTGGTCATCGACCTGCTGCCGGTCCCGGAGGCGGGCACAGGCCCGGAGGGGACGGCGCCGCAGTACGTGGCCCGCCCCGGGGGGAACGCCCTCAACGTGGCGGTCGCCGCCGGCCGGCTCGGTGCCCCGGTCGAGCTGCGCGCCCGGCTGGGCACGGGCCCCCTGGCGCTGCACCTGCGCCGGCACGCCGAGCTCTCCGGTGTCGACGTGAGCGGGTTCGTCGACGCGGCGGAACCGGTGAGCCTGGCCGTCGTCGGGCTGGACGAGCACGGTTCGGCCGACTACGGCTTCCACGTCCTCGGGGCCGCCGACTGGCAGTGGACCGACGAGGAGCTGGCCGACGTCGTCGCCGAGCGGACGGCGATCCTGCACATCGGCTCGATCTCGAGCTGGACCGAGCCGGGCTCGGCGGCGATCGCCCGCCTGGCGGAGCGGCTGCACGCCGGCGGCGCGCTGATCAGCGTCGACCCCAACATCCGTCCGATGCTCGCCGAGGGCCACGTCGGCGAGACCCTCGGCAACGCCGCTTCCGCCGTCCGTGCCCGCCTGGACCGGCTGGTCGCGCTCGCCGACATCGTGAAGGTGAGCAGCGAGGACCTGGCGTGGCTGGACCCGTCCGCCGTGCTCGACGACGCCGCGACCCGGTGGGCCGCCCGCGGCCCGGCCCTCGTCCTGCTCACCGACGGCGGCGCCCCGCTTCGGGTCGCGCGCCCCGGCCGTCCCCTGCTCCACCGGGAACCCCCGCGGATCACCGTCGCCGACACGGTGGGCGCCGGCGACACGCTGGCCGCCGGCCTCCTCACCGGGTTGCTCTCCGCCGGGATCACGTCGCGGGCCGCACTCGAGTCGCTCTCCGACGGGCAGGTGACCGCGCTGGTCGACGAGGCGGCCCTCGCGGCCGGGCTCACGTGCACCCGCGTCGGCGCCGACCCGCCGACGCGTGCCGAGCTCGACGCCGCGCGGAGGCCCCGGTGACGCCGGTCCACCGGCTGCCGGAGGGGCTGCGCCTGGTCGGCTTCGAGGAGCTGTCGGCCACGACACTGCGCGACCGGCTACTGGCCCGGCGGGCCGAGTTCTGGGCCGGGACGGCGCTGGACGACGAGGCCGTCCGCGCCCTGCACGACCCGCTGTTCTTCCACCAGCTGGGCGGCTTCGGCGCCGTCGCGCTGACCGCGGACGACCGGGACGCCGCTTATCTGCTGGGCCTGGTCAGCGCCGACCGGCTGGCGGTCGTGCACGCGCTCGCGGTGCACACCGAGTGGCGCGGTCAGGGCGTGGCGGCCCGGCTGGTCCAGCGGTTCGGGACGCTGGCCTCAGGCGTCGGGGCGCGGGTCGTGCAGGCCGTGGTCGTGCCCAGTGACCCCTCGGTCGACGGCCTGACCGCCCGGTTCGACGCCTACGGTCACTTGTCCCCCGGTCACGCCGGGCCCGGTGCCGACCGGCTGATCCTCACCCGGGCCCTCCCGCTCCCCTGAGCCCGGCGCGTCGACCAGTGCGGTCACCAGCCGCGCCGCGAGCCGGTGGCGGGTGGTCGACCGGCCGGGCTGCAGCACGACGCCCAGCAGCCACCGCCCGGCGAGGTCGGCGCTGTCGGCGTCCACCCGGAGCGCGCCCGCCAGCCGGCCGGTCAGCTCGGCCCAGCGGTCTGTCCCCACGGCGAGCAGCGACGTGAGCACCTCGGGCTCGTCGGCGGCGAGCCGCCGGAGCACCGGGTGGACGCCCAGCTCGTCGGAGAGGGCGGCCAGCGCCTCCTCGCGCGGCAGTCCGGCGGCCAGGGCGGTCAGCCGGTCCAGCTCGGCGCCGAGGAGCACGCGGGCGACCTCGTCCTTGGTGCGGAAGTGGTTGTAGAGGGTGGCCTTGGCGACGCCCGCCGCCGCGGCGACCGACTGCATCGTGCTGCCGCGCAGACCGCGCTCGGCGAATGCCCGGGCCGCGCCGGCGAGCAGGCCCTGCCGGGTGCGGCCCATCGCGTTGCCGCCCCGCGTGTGCGCCCCCGGCACGTGCGCCGGCACCCTCGAGGGATCGGCGGGACGGACCGGGGTTCCGAACACGTCAGGCGGCGAGGGAGACCGCCTCGCCCTTGCGCAGGGCCGAACGGGCGGGAGCGGCCCCGACCAGGGCGAGGGCGGGCTCGGACACCGGCTGCTCGGCGGCCGGGGAGGCGGCGGCCGGGGAGTCGGTCGCCGGCGAGTCGGCAGCGGGAGCCGAGGGCGCGAGCGGGCGCACCGTGCCGTCGCGGCCCGCACCGGCGACCCGGAGTTCCAGGCTGACCTCGGCGAGCAGGTCGGCGAGTTCCAGTTCGAGGGCGTCGCAGATCGAGGCCAGCAACTCCGAGGAGGCCTCCTTCTGGCCGCGCTCGACCTCGGAGAGGTAGCCGAGGCTGACGCGGGCCACGCCGGAGACGTCGCGCAACGTCCGGCGCTGACGCAGCCGGTGGCCACGCAGGGTGGTGCCGAGCTGCGTACGCAGCAGCGTCATGGCCGTCTCCTGTCCTGCGAGCGGGGAAGCGCCGGCGTCCTTCCGGTCGCCGTGCGCTCACGGTACGCGGCGTCCGGCGGCGAGGCCGACCGACCTGCGCGCGTCCGCTCATGGCGTAACGCCGGCCGCCCGGTCGCTGCTTCCCGGACCGCGCCCGGGATCAGTCCAGCCGGGCCAGCAGGGCCCGCATCGCGGCCGCGACCGCCCCGGTCCGCACGGCCGACCGGTCGCCGGGCAGATCGAGTTCGTGGACGTCGGTCGCCCCCGGGCCGGCGATCCCGACGTACACCCGGCCCGGGCGCTGCCCGTCGACCGGATCGGGCCCCGCCACCCCGGTGAGCGCCACTCCCCACGCCGCGGCGCACCGGGCGCGGACGCCGTCGGCCAGGGCGGCGGCGGTCTCCGGACTCACCGCTCCGTGCTCGGCCAGCACGGCGGCCGGAACGCCGGCCAGGACGGTCTTGAGCTCCGTGGCGTAGACGACGACACCGCCGCGCAGGGTGGCGCTGGCGCCGGGAACGGTGGCCAGCGTCGCACAGAACAGCCCGGCGGTGAGCGACTCGGCCGCGGCGACGGTCTCGCCGCGGTCGAGCAGAGCCCGGTGCAGGCGCACGGCGAGCGGATCGGCGGCCGGCACGGTTCCCCGGTCTCAGGCGGCGGTGTCGGTGCGGGCCCCGCCGGCGCCCGCCGACCCCGCGGCCCGGCGCGCGGCCGCGGCCTCCATCGCCCGGGCGCTGGTGCGCCGCAGGGTCAGCGCCCGGTAGACGTAGTCCAGGCCGGTCGCCAGCGTGAGCACGAGGGCGGCGGCCATCACCCACCAGCGGGCGCTGGCCAGCACGCCGGTGACCGGCAGGATGTACAGCGCGATCGCCAGAGCCTGGACGACGGTCTTGAGCTTCCCGCCGCGGCTGCTGGCGATGACGCCGTGCCGGATGACCCAGAAGCGCAGGACGGTGACCCCGATCTCGCGGACCAGGATCGCCAGGGTCACCCACCACGGCAGCAGGCCGAGGATCGAGAGCCCGATCAGCGCGGTGCCGGTGAGCGCCTTGTCGGCGATCGGGTCGGCGAGCTTGCCGAACTCGGTGACCTGGCCGGTCCGGCGGGCGATCATGCCGTCGTAGCGGTCGGTGATGATCGCCAGCCCGAAGGCCAGGGTCGCCCAGTAGCGGCCGGAGTCGTCGAGGCCCGAGTCCTGCAGGAGGAGGACGGCGAACACCGGGACGATCGCCAGCCGGAGGACCGTGAGCGCATTGGGCAGGTTGAGCAGCTTCGCCGTCTGCGGTGGCGTGGCGGCCGGGTCCGCGGCGTCCACGACGATCACCGCCCGGCCGGGGAGACGACAGGGACGAGCGCGCGGGCGATCAGGTCGACGCCCTCGGTGTCGACCACCTCCGCGGCGAGCAGTTGCCCGGGAAGCGCGCCGGCGGGTACCCCGGTGACGGTCGTCGTCCCGTCGGCGTCCGGGTCCTGGTGGGCGGCGTGCCCGGCCCACGTGCCGGGCCCCTCCTGCGCGGAGAGGTCCTCGGTCAGCAGCACCTCGACGCGCTCGCCGATGCGGTCCTCGGCGCGCTGGGCGGTGAGCTCCTCCACGAGGTCGGTGATCCGGCGAACGCGCGCGTCGATCTCGGCCTGGTCGAGCTTGCCGGTCAGCCCCATCGCCTCGGTGCCCTCCTCGTCGGAGTATCCGAAGACGCCGACCGCGTCGAGGCGCCCCTCGGTGAGGAAACGCTCGAGCTCGGCGACGTCGTCGTCGGTCTCCCCCGGGAAGCCGAGGATGACGTTGGTGCGGAAGCCGGCCCCCGGCGCCAGGCTACGGGCACGCTCGATGAGCTGGAGGAAATCGTCCGTGCCACCGAACCGGCGCATGCGGCGCAGCAGCGACGGCGAGGAGTGCTGGAAGGAGAGGTCGTAGTACGGGGCGATCCCGTCGGTGCCCGCGATCACCTCGAGCAGACCCGGCCGCAGCTCGGCCGGCTGCAGGTAGGCCACCCGCACGCGGACGAGGCCCTCGACCGCGGCGAGCTGCGGCAGCAGCTTCTCCAGCGACCGCAGGTCGCCCAGGTCCTTGCCGTAGGAGGTGGAGTTCTCGCTGACCAGCACCAGCTCGGTGACGCCCTGCGAGGCGAGCCACCGCGCCTCGCCCAGCACCTCGGCGGCCGGGCGGGAGACGAACGCGCCCCGGAAGGTGGGGATGGCGCAGAACGCGCAGCGCCGGTCGCACCCGGAGGCCAGCTTGAGCGCCGCGGACGGGCCGGAGGCCAGCCGGCGGCGGCGCAGCCAGTCGTGGCCGGGGATGGCCGGGGCGTCGACGGCCGCCGTCACGGCGGTGCGGTCGACCGGACTGATCGGCAGTAGCGTCCGACGGTCACGCGGGGTGTGCGGCACCAGCGGACGCCCGGTCAGCACGTCGTCGAGCCGGTCGCCGATGGCCCCGTAGTCGTCGAAACCGAGCACGGTCGCCTCGGGCAGCGCCCCGGCCAGCTCCGAGCCGTACCGCTCGGCCATGCAGCCGACGGCGACGACGGAGGCGCCGGAGTCGGTGGCCGCCAGGATCGCGTCGACCGAGTCCTTCTTGGCGGTCTCGATGAAGCCGCAGGTGTTGACGAGGACGGCATCGGCGGCGTCGGCGTCGTCCACCAGCTCGTAGCCCTCGGCGGCGAGCCGGCCGGCGAGCTCCTCGGAGTCCACTTCGTTGCGGGCGCAGCCGAGCGTCACCACCGCCACGCGCCGCCCCTGGGGACCGTGCCCGTCGGAGGGCTGGGCAGGGCTGGGCGGAGCTGTCACCGGCCCATCGTAGTGGCCCGGAGGGTTCCGCCCCGCCCGCGGCGGGTGTGACCCGCGACCGAGCCCGGTCAGCCCTCGCCGCCGCGCAGCGTGAACAGCACCCCGTCCAGCTCGTCGGGCTTGATCAGCACGTCGCGCGCCTTGGACCCCTCGGAGGGGCCGACGATGCCGCGGCTCTCCATCAGGTCCATCAGCCGGCCGGCCTTGGCGAAGCCGACCCGCAGCTTGCGCTGGAGCATCGAGGTGGAGCCGAACTGGCTGGTAACGATGAGCTCGACCGCCTGGAGGAGCAGGTCGAGGTCGTTGCCGATGTCCTCGTCGACCTCCTTCTTCTCCCCGCTGCTGCCGGCGGAGAAGACCTCCTCGCGGTACTCGGGCTCGGCCTGCCGCTTGGTGAACTCGACGACCGCCTCGATCTCGGTGTCGGAGACGTAGGCGCCCTGCACGCGCATCGGCTTGCCGGCGCCGATCGGCAGGAAGAGCGCGTCACCCATGCCGATGAGCTTCTCGGCGCCCGGCTGGTCCAGGATGACGCGGCTGTCGGTGAGGCTGGAAGTCGAGAACGCCAGCCGCGAGGGCACGTTGGCCTTGATCAGGCCGGTGACGACGTCGACCGACGGACGCTGCGTGGCCAGCACCAGGTGGATGCCGGCCGCGCGGGCCTTCTGGGTGATCCGGACGATGTGGTCCTCGACGTCGCGCGGGGCGACCATCATCAGGTCGGCGAGCTCGTCGACGACCGCCAGGATGTAGGGGTAGGGCCGGTAGACCCGCTCGCTGCCGGGCGGGGCGGTGATCTCGCCCTTCTCCACCTTGCGGTTGAAGTCGTCGACGTGCCGGACGCCGGTCGCGCGCATGTCCTGGTAGCGCTGCTCCATCTCCTCGACCAGCCAGGCAAGCGCGGTGGCCGCCTTCTTCGGGTCGGTGATGATCGGCGTGATCAGGTGCGGGATGCCGTCGTAGGGCGTGAGCTCGACCATCTTGGGGTCGACCAGGATCATCCGCAGCTGGTCGGGGGTCGCGCGCAGCAGCAGCGAGGTCAGCAGCGAGTTGATGCAGCTGGACTTACCGGCACCGGTGGCGCCGGCCACCAGCAGGTGCGGCATCTTCGCGAGGTTGGCGCAGACGAAGCCGCCCTCGATGTCCTTGCCCAGGCCGACCAGCATCGGGTGCGGGTCCTGCTTGGCCGCGCTGGACCGCATGACGTCGCCCAGGCTGACCGTCTCGCGGTCGGTGTTGGGCACCTCGATGCCCACGGCGGACTTGCCGGGGATCGGCGCCAGGATCCGGATGTTGTCGTTGGCCACGGCGTAGGCCAGGTTGCGGGTCAGCGCGGTGATCTTCTCGACCTTGACCGCGGGGCCGAGCTCGACCTCGTAGCGGGTGACCGTCGGCCCTCGGGTGAAGCCGGTGACGGCGGCGTCGACGTTGAACTGCTCGAGGACGCCGGTGATCGCCTCGATGGCCACGTCGTTGGCCTTGGAGCGGGCGCGCGGCGGGGTGCCGGGGCGCAGCACCGTCAGCGACGGCAGGACGTAGTTGCCCTCGACCGGCTGGATCGACAGCTGCTCCGGCTCGGTGATCGGCGGCAGGTCCTCCGGCGGGGCGGTGCGGTCGACCACCGGCGGCCGCACCGGCGCGCGGAGCTCGGTGTGCTCGGGCTGGGTGGTGAGGGTCGCCTCGGCCGCGGCCGCCATCGCCCCGTGGTCGATCGGGCCGGTCGTGAGCAGGTCCTCCGAGAGCTTCCGGCGGCCACGACGCCCGGTCGGCGCCTGCTCGGGCTCGTCGTCCTCGTCCTCGTCGTCGTACTCGTCGTCGTAGCCCTGGCCGAGCAGGCGGTCGGTGACCTCGCGCAGGCGCTCGGGGATCTGGTGCACCGGCGTTGCCGTGATCACCAGCACGCCGAAGAAGGCCAGCAGTGCCAGCAGGACGGTGGTGACGATCGGGCCCATGCCCGCGGCCAGCGGTGTGCCGACGGCCCAGCCGAGCAGGCCGCCCGAGCCGGGGGTGCCGTGCTGCGGGTCGCCGTGCCCGCCGAGCACCTGGGCGATGCCCAGCACGGACGCCGTGGAGCACAGCCAGCCGATCGCCAGCCGCCCCCGGGTCTCGGGGTGCGGACCGCTGCGCAGGAGCCGGAGGGCGGCGAAGAACAGCACCACGGGCAGGACCATGACCAGCGAGCCGATGATCCAGCGGACGCCGTCGGCCAGCGCACTGCCGACCGGGCCGATGCCGTTGCTCCAGGCGGCCGCGCCGAGCACGATCGCCAGGCCCAGCACGGCCAGGCCGACGCCGTCCCGCCGGTGCTCGGGCGCGAGCGGTTCGGCCTCGTCCGGCCGGGCGACCGATCGGGCGAGCCCGCCGGCGCCGCGCGCCAGCAGGTTCCAGCTGCCGCTGGCGACCTTCCACAGGCCGAAGCCGGAGTTGTTCTTCTTCTTGGCGGCGGGCCGGCGGGTGGCGGTCGTGGAGCGCTTCGCGGGCGGCCGCTTCTTGCTCGCCGCCGTCGCACCCGACCGGCCGCGGGTCCCCGACGACGAGGATCCCGCCGGACGGCGCGTCGACGTGCTGCGGGCAGGCATGCGTCGGACGGTAATCGTCACGGACGCCCGGTGGGGGCAGGCGGACGGACGTGTCCCGCACAGGCCCCCTACCGTGCCCTCATGGATTCCCCGATCCCCCACGGCAGCTGGCCCACCCCCATCGACTCCGAGCTGGTCATACGCGCCGCCGCGCGGCTCGGCGAGGTCGTCGTGGACGGGGACGACGTGTGGTGGTCGGAATCGCGTCCCAGCGAGGGTGGCCGGTCGGCGATCGTGCGCCGGGCGGCCGACGGCACGGTCACCGACGTCCTGCCGGCGCCGTGGAACGCCCGCACGCGGGTGCACGAGTACGGCGGCGGGGCGTGGACGGTCGCCGACGGCACGCTGTGGTTCACCGAGTTCTCCGACCAGCGGCTGTACCGGCTCGACCCGGGCAGCGTCGCACCCGTCGCGGTCACACCCGAACCGGCGATCGCGTCGGGGGTGCGCCACGCCGACCTGCGCGTGGTCCCCGGCGGGCTGCTCGCCGTCCGGGAGACCCACGCCGAGGGCGACCGGGCCGCCGACGTCGTCAACGAGATCGTGCGGGTGGGCGCCGACGGCGTCACCGAGGTGCTCGTCTCGGGCCCCGACTTCGTCTCCGACCCCCGGCTGGCACCCGACGGCGTCACGCTGTCGTGGCTGCAGTGGAACCACCCGGACATGCCGTGGGACGCCGCACAGCTGGTCGTCCGCGCGTCCGACGGCACCGAGCACGTGCTCGCCGGCGGCGCCGGGGAGTCCGTCGTCCAGCCGGTCTGGGGCGCGGACCTCGCGCTGTGGTTCTTCAGTGACCGCACCGACTTCTGGTCGCTCTACCGGAAGCGGCCGCACGAGGCGCCCGAGCTCGTCGTCGATGTCGGCAGCGACATCGCCGGCCCGCAGTGGGTGTTCGGGCAGAGCCGCTTCGCACTTCTCGCGGACGGCCGGGTCGCGTTCGCCTACGGGCGGGACGGCGCCGACCGGCTCGCCGTCCTGGAGCCCGACGGCAGCATCCGGGAGCTCGATCTGCCGTTCGGCGTCTACCGGTCCGTGAGAGCGCAGGGCACGGCCGTGGTCTGCCTGGCGGCCGGCCCGTCGAGCGAGCCGGTGGTGCTGCGCGTGGACGTCGACGGCGGGGAGCCGGAGATCCTGCGGCCGGCGCGCGATCTCGGCCTGGCGCCCGGCTGGTTCTCGCAGCCGGAGCACCTGACCTTCCCGACCACGGACGCGGGCACCGGCATCTCCGAGGCGCACGCGTTGGTCTACCCGCCGACCAATCCGGAGGCGTCCGCGCCCGAGGGCGACCTGCCACCGCTGATGGTCGTGGTGCACGGCGGTCCGACGGCGAGCGCGACCCCGGTGCTCGACCTCGAGGTGCAGTACTGGACCTCACGGGGGTTCTGCGTCGCCGACGTCGACTACCGCGGCTCGACCGGTTACGGCCGCCGGTACCGCGACGCGCTGCAGGGCCGCTGGGGCGTGGTCGACCTCGACGACGTCGTCGCCTGCGCCCGCTTCCTCGCCGACTCGGGCCGCGTGGATCCCACCCGCATGACCATCCGCGGGGGTTCGGCCGGCGGGTACACGACCCTGGCCGCGCTGACGATGCGGCCCGGCGTGTTCACCGCGGGCGCCAGCCACTACGGCGTCGCCGACCTCGGCGCTCTGGCCGCGGAGACCCACAAGTTCGAGTCGCGGTACCTCGACGGGCTGGTCGCCCCCTGGCCGGAGGGGCGGGCCGTGTACGACGAGCGCTCCCCCATCAACCACGTCGACGCGCTCGACACCCCACTGGCGGTGTTCCAGGGCGACGAGGACCGGGTGGTGCCGCCGGAGCAGGCGGAGGTGATCGTCGCGGCCCTGAAGGAGAAGGGCGTCCAGCACGTGTACCGGCTGTTCGCCGGGGAGCAGCACGGGTTCCGGAAGGCGGAGAACATCCGGGCGGCGCTGGACGGCGAGCTGGCCTTCTACGCCGACGTCTGGGGGCTGTGACACTGTCGTCCTCCGGACGACACCGCGACCACTTGCCGTCCCCCAGCTGAGCGGAGCCCCTGCGTCCTTCCTCGCGGAGACCCTCCGGGCCTCCACTCGTCAGGACATGGCGTCTCGCTACACCTCGAGGACGGTGGGGATGATCATCGGGCGGCGGCGGTAGGTGTCGGACACCCATTTGCCGATCGTCCGGCGGATGACCTGCGAGAGCCGGTGGGGGTCGACCTCGTCCTCGGCCAGCGCGCGCCGCAGGTTGTCCTCGACCAGCTGCAGCGCGCCGTCGAACGCGGCCGGGTCGTCGGAGAAACCGCGGGTCGACAGGTGCAGATCGCGCACGATCGTCCGCGTCGAGAGCTCGATGACGACGGTCAGGGCGACGAAGCCCTCGTCGCCGAGGATCCGCCGCGCCTGCAGCGACTCCTCGCCGACGTCGCCGACGTTGAGCCCGTCGACGTAGACGTTGCCGATCGGCACGCTGCCCACGATCGACGCCTTGCCGTCGACCAGGTCGACGACCACGCCGTCCTCGGCGAGCAGCACCCGGTCGCGGGTCATGCCGGTCTCCTCGGCCAGCGCGCCGTGCGCGCGCAGGTGCCGCCACTCGCCGTGCACCGGCATCAGGTAGCGCGGCTTCGCCACGTTGAGCAGGGTGCGGAGCTCCCCGGCCGGCGCGTGCCCGGAGACGTGCACGCGCGCGGTCTCCTTGTGCACCACCGTCGCGCCCAGCCGGGCCAGGCCGTTGATCACCTTGTAGACGGCGGTCTCGTTCCCCGGCACCAATGACGACGCGAGGACGACGGTGTCACCGGCCTCGATGGTCACCTGGTGGTGGTCGCCGCGCGCCATCCGGCCCAGGGCCGACAGCGGCTCGCCCTGGGACCCGGTGCTCACCAGCACGACCTGCTCGGGCGGCATCGCGGCGGCGTCGTCGAGCGACACCATCAGCCCCGGCGCCACCCGCAGCAGCCCGAGATCGCGCGCCACGCCCATGTTGCGCACCATCGAGCGGCCGACGAGGGCGACCTTGCGCCGGTGCTTCTCCGCGCAGTCGAGCACCTGCTGGATGCGGTGCACGTGGCTGGCGAAGCTGGAGACGATCAGCCGCTGCGTGGCGCGCGCGAACACGTCGTCCAGCACGGGGCCGATCGTGCGCTCGGAGGTGACGAAGCCCGGCACCTCGGCGTTGGTCGAGTCCGAGAGCAGCAGGTCGATGCCGCTCATGCCGAGCCGGGCGAACGCGCCGAGGTCGGTGAGGACGCCGTCGAGCGGCAACTGGTCCATCTTGAAGTCGCCCGTGTGCACCAGGAGGCCGGCCGGGGTGTGCACGGCGACCGCGAGCGCGTCGGGGATCGAGTGGTTGACCGAGATGAACTCGCAGTGGAACGGCCCGGTCAGGTGGTCGTCGCCGGCCGCGACCTCGACCAGGATCGGCTCGATCCGGTGCTCGCGCAGCTTCGCCCCGACCAGCGCGAGGGTGAACCGGGAGCCGACCAGCGGGATGTCGCCGCGCAGCCGCAACAGGTACGGGATGGCGCCGATGTGGTCCTCGTGCCCGTGCGTGAGGACGACGGCGTCGATGTCGTCGAGCCGGTGCTCGATCACCCCGAAGTCGGGGAGGATCAGGTCGACGCCGGGCTGCTCGGCCTCGGGGAAGAGGACCCCGCAGTCGATGACCAGCAGCCGGCCGCCGAACTCGAGGACGGCCATGTTGCGGCCGATCTCCCCGAGCCCGCCGAGGGCCATGACCCGCAGGCCGCCGTCGGGCAGCGGCGGCGGCTCCTGGAGATCGAGGTGGGGCTGGGTGAGCTCTCCGCTCACCGGGTCGGACTCACAGCTCGATACCCCCGTCGGCGAGATCGCGGCGCAGCTGTGCCACCTGCTCGGCCGTCGCGTCGACCAGCGGCGGCCGCACGGGGCCCGCGGGCAGGTTGAGCGCGCGCAGCGCCGCCTTCACCAGGATGACGCCCTGGGTGCGGAAGATGCCGGTGTAGATCGGCAGCAGGCTCTCGTTGACCGCGCGCGCCTTGACCAGGTCACCGGCGTCGACGGCCGCGACCAGGTCGGCCAGCCGCGGGCCGACCAGGTGACCCACGACGCTGACCACCCCGACGGCACCGAGGGCCAGCAGCGGGAAGTTCAGCATGTCCTCGCCGCTGTAGTAGGCGAGGTCGGTGCGTGCCAGTGTCCAGGCGACGGCGCCGAGGTCCCCCTTGGCGTCCTTCACGGCGACGATCCGCGGGTGCTCGGCGGCCCGCACGAGGGTCTCCACCTCGATGGGCACGACCGTGCGCGGCGGGATGTCGTAGAGCATCACCGGCAGGTCGGTGCTGTCGGCGACCGAGGTGAAGTGGCGCAGCAGCCCGGCCTGCGGGGGCTTGTTGTAGTACGGGGTCACGACCATGAGCCCGTGCGCGCCGAGCCGCTCGGCGTCGCGGGCCTTCTCGATCGTGTGCGCCGTGTCGTTCGTGCCGACGCCGGCGACGACGGTGGCCCGGTCACCCACGGCGTCGAGGACGACCTCGAGGAGTGCGCGCTGCTCGGCGTCGCTGAGCGTCGGGGACTCCCCCGTCGTCCCGGCGATCACCAGGCCGTCGTGCGCGCCCCGGTCGACGAGGTGGGCGGCCAGTTCCTGCGCGCCGGCCAGGTCGACCGAACCGTCCTCGGTCAGCGGGGTGACCATGGCCGTGAGCACGCGCCCGAACGGCCGGGCGGGGTCGGTGGTCATGCGGTGAATCTACCGATCCGCGACGACGCCGTCCGACCGCACGCCGTTCGATCTTGCGCCGTCCGGTCTCCGGTAGTGCGACACGGCGAACCGGTGACCCGACACCGACGCGGTCCAGCCCTCGGCCGGGTCCCGCGCCTCGAGCCGCCAGCCGTCGAGGGGCGGGGCCCAGGTGTCACCCGCGACCGTCGTGTCGACGTCGGTGACCACCAGCCGGTCGGCGTGCGGGAGGAAGGCCGCGTACACCGCGCCACCGCCGATGACCCAGAAGGACCCGAGCTCGGCGAGCACCTGCTCCACCGATCCGGCCCGGCGCGCCCCGGGCGCCGTCCACGCCGGGTCCGACGTCAGGACGACGTTGGTCCGGCCCGGCAGCGGGCGGAAGCGCTCGGGCAGCGACTCCCAGGTGCGGCGCCCCATCACGACCGTGGAGCCGGTCGTCATGGCGCGGAACAGCTTCATGTCCTCGGGCAGATGCCAGGGCAGACCGCCGTCGGCGCCGATGACGCCGCCGCGGGCCTGCGCCCAGATCATCGCGACGCCGCGCGGCCCGGGTGACCTCGCGGGCTCGGTCACACCGCCACGGCAGCCCTGATCGCGGGGTGGTGCCGGTAGTCGTGCACGGTGAAGTGCTCGTAGCCGTAGTCGAACAGCGACGGCGCGGGCGCCAGCTCCAGCGTCGGGAACGGCAGCACCTCGCGGGAGAGCTGCTCGGTGACCTGCGCGGTGTGGTTGCTGTAGATGTGGCAGTCGCCGCCGACCCAGATGAAGTCGCCCGGAGCCAGGCCCACCTGGTCGGCCACCATCCGGGTGAGCAGCGCGTAGCTGGCGATGTTGAACGGCACGCCGAGGAACATGTCCGCGCTGCGCTGGTACAGCTGACAGGAGAGCTTCCCGTCGGCCACGTAGAACTGGAACAGCGCGTGACAGGGCGCCAGGGCCATCTCCGGCAGCGCGCCGACGTTCCAGGCGGAGACGATCATGCGGCGGGAATCGGGGTCGCTGCGCAGCGTCGACAGGATCGCCGCGATCTGGTCGATCTGCTCCCCGCCCGGCGCCGGCCACGACCGCCACTGGACCCCGTAGACCGGGCCGAGCTCACCGTCGGGAGAGGCCCACTCGTCCCAGATGGTGACGCCCTGGTCGCGCAGCCAGCCGACGTTGCTGTCGCCGCGGAGGAACCACAGCAACTCGACGGCGATCGACTTGAAGTGCACCTTCTTCGTCGTCACCAGCGGGAAGCTCTCGGACAGGTCGTAGCGCAGCCGCTCCCCGAAGAGGCTCACGGTGCCCGTGCCGGTGCGGTCCCGCTTCGGGGTGCCCTGCTCGAGGATGCGACGGAGCAGGTCCTCGTACTGGGTATCGACGGCTGCTGCGGTGTCCACGGACCCGAGGGTACGGAGGGCCACCGACAGCGGCCGGGCGGCCGGCCGAACCCTCCGCGAACGCAGCAGGACCCGATCCCCGCGCTTCTTGCGCATCCCTTGCGGTCGCCGCGAGGGAGACCTGCGGGTGGACGCCCAGAGTGGCGGGTGCCCGCACGTCACCGGAACCGAGCGGGAACCGAGAGGAGAACCGTGTCCGTCGGCGACGTCGCGGCCTGGGCGTCCTTCTCCGGCTCGGCCGGCGCCAGCACCTCGATCACCACCAACTCGATCACGGCACCGACCGGCGTCACCGCGACGCTGGCCACCTGCTCGAACGCCCGCTGGATCGACGTGACCATCTCGTGGCGGCCGAGTCGTTCCGCACGGATCAGCGGGTACGCCGTCACCGCCTACTGGGACGGCGGTGCAGGTGTCCCCGTGGGCACGACCGGCACCGGAAGCACGTCCCTGACGACGACGCTGGACAAGCAGGACGGCACGTCGGCGGCCTTCACGGGTCACCACCACCCGACCTACGGCTGGAGCGCCGAGTCCCTCCGCGTCACGGCCGGCTGCTGAGCACGCGCACTCAGCCCTCGGTGACGAAGGGGCTGGCGGCCACCTCCGTGCCGTCGGCCAGAGAGCTGATCCGGAAGTCGTCGAACACGTTGCCCGCCACGCGCTGCAGCTCCCGCAGGCAGGCGATGGCCAGCTCGCGGATCTCCACATCGGCGTGCTCGCTGGCCCGCATGGCGACGAAGTGCCGCCACGCCCGGTAGTTGCCGGTGACGACGATGCGCGTCTCGGTGGCGTTGGGCAGGACGGCGCGCGCGGCCTGGCGGGCCTGCTTGCGGCGCAACGTGGCGTTCGGGACTTCGGCGAAGCGCTTCTCCAGGCCCTCGAGCAGCTCGGTGTAGGCGGCCACGGCCGCATCGGCGGCGGCGAGGAATCGCTCGTGCAGTTCCGGGTCCTCGGCGATGACCGCCGGCTCGACGAACGCGGCGTCCCGCTCGGGCACGTACCGCTGCGACAGCTGGCTGAAGGAGAAGTGCCGGTGCCTGATCAGCTCGTGGGTGAGCGACCGGGAGACGCCGGTCAGGTACATGCTCACCGTCCCGTGCTCGAGCACCGAGAGATGGCCGACCTCGAGGATGTGCCGCAGATACCCCTGGTTGGTGGCCGTGGCCGGGTTCGGCTTGTTCCACGACTGGTAGCAGGCCCGCCCCGCGAACTCCGCGAGCGCCTGGCCGCCCTCGACGTCGGTCTCCCAGGGCACGTCGGCGGGGGGCGTGAACTGCGTCTGGGCGATGACCTGGACCTGGAGCGGCACGATCTCGGGCACGGGCCGAGCCTACGGACACCGACGGTGGCGCCACCTGACGCCTTGACCTGACGCCATAGTGGTGTCATTGTGGCGCCATGGCAGCGATGGACCTCACCGACTACGTCGACGCACTCCGCGGCTCGCTCACGACCGCGGCGGCCGCCGGGGGCGCGCAGGCGCAGGAGACGGCGCGGCTGCTGGCCGACACGATGGAACCGGCCGTCCGCCTGGCCCTGATCGACGCGCTGTCGGCGATGGCCGCGGAGGTCACCGCGACGCTCGACGGAACGTCGGTCGACATCCGGCTGCGCGGGCGGGACCCGGAGGTCGTCGTCGTACCGGCCGCCCACGAACCGGAGCCGGAGACCGCGACCGAGCCGGCCGACGGGGTCGCCGACGAGGGCTCGACGGTGCGCATCAGCCTCCGGCTGCCCGAGGGCCTCAAGGGCCGCGCCGAGGCCGCCGCCACCACCGCCGGCACGTCACTGAACACCTGGCTCGTCCGCGTCGTCGCCGGCGCCGTGCAGCACCCGCTGCCGCCGCTGCCTCCCGTGCCGCCCGTCCCCCCGGGCCGCGGCCCCCGTCGCTACACCGGTTTCGCCCGCAGTTGACCCGCCCGTCACCAGCACCCCCTCGGAGGAGATCCCCATGTCGATCCGCTCGCTCACCGCAGTCGTCGCAGGAGCCCCTCCGCAGATCGAGGTCCGCAATCCCGCGGGCCTGGTCAGCGTGCGGGCGGTCGAGGGTGCCGAGGAGGTGCAGGTGCAGGTCGAGGCGCTCGACGACGCCGCCGAACAGTGGCTCGACCGGGTCAAGATCGACGTGCGTGCGGCCGAGCCCGACAAGGGCGACTCCCCCACCCGGCTGCGGGTCGCCGTCCCGGAACGCCGGCTGTTCCGCGCTCCCGCCTTCGCCGTCCGGATCACGACCCCGCCCGACGCCGCCGTGCGGATCGCGGTGGCGTCGGCCGACACGGAACTGACCGGTCGCTTCGGTGCGCTCGAGCTCACCGGGGCCAGCGGTGACCTCGCCGCCGAGCACGGCACCGACGTGCACCTGCGCACGGCCAGCGGGGCCGCGCGCATCGGCACCGTCGAGGGCCGTGCCACCCTGGCTTCGGCCTCCGGAGACGTCCACGTGGGGCGGACCGGCGGCCCGGTCGAGATCCGCACGGCCTCCGGGGACGCCACGATCGAGACGTGCTCGGGCACCGTCACCGTGCACACCGCGTCCGGCGACGTGCGGGTCGGCGCCGCCACGGGAGGTGCGGTCGAGGCCAGGACGGCCTCCGGCGACGTCACCGTGGGCGTCGTCGCCGGGCTCCGGGTCTGGCTCGATCTCTCCAGCGTCACCGGCCGGATGGACTCCCAGCTGACCGACGACGGGCCCGACGACGACGGCCCCGCCGCCCTCACCCTGACGCTGCGCTCGATGTCGGGGGCGATGCGGGTGCACCGCGCCGCCGCAGTGCCGCCGCCCGTGCTGGTCTGAGCTACCCGGCGACCGGAGCCGCCCCGGACACCCGCGCGAGATCGCGGGCCAGGTCACCCCGGTCGACGACGGCGACGTCGTCGAGCTCGAGCCAGTCGGCCATCAGGCGCAGCTCCCCGGCCAGCGCGTCGGCGACCAGCGCCCGCTCCGCCCCCTCCTCGGCGTGGGCCGCCTGCACGCGGAGCACCCCGGCCTGACGGTCGGCCTTGAGGTCGACCCGGGCGACGAGCTGGTCGCCGAGGAGGAACGGCAGCACGTAGTAGCCGTGCACGCGCTGGGCCGCGGGGGTGTAGATCTCCAGGCGGTAGCGGAACCCGAAGATCCGTTCCACGCGCGGCCGTTCCCACACCAGGGAGTCGAACGGGCTCAGCACCGCCCGCGCCCGCACCCACCGGGGACGGCGGGCGGCCGGATCGAGCCAGGCCGGACGCCCCCAGCCGGCGACCTCCACCGGTACGAGCTCGCCGGCGTCGGCCAGTTCGGCGATCGCCCGCTGCGCGTCAGCCGGTGAGATGCGGAAGTAGTCGCGCAAGTCCTTCTCCGTGGCCACGCCGGTCGCGCGGGCCGCCGTGCGGATCAGCTCCCGCATGGCCCCGGCCCGGTCGGGCGTCGGCGCCCGCAGCACCTCGGGCGGCAGCACCCGCTCGGGCAGGTCGTAGACGCGCTCGAACGCCGTCGTCCGCAGGCGCGTGGTGAGCGCCCCGGTGAAGAACAGGTACTCGAGCGCCGCCTTCCCGGCATGCCAGTTCCACATGCTGCCGGGACGGTTCGGGCGGACCTCCTCGAGCTCGGCGGCCCTGATCGGGCCCTCGCGCCGGACCCGGTCCAGCAGGGCGGCGACGAGCTCGGGCCGCTCCCGCTGGATGCGGGTCATCGAGCCCCAGGCCTCCTTCTCGGCGGCGTCCATGCGCCAGCGGAGGAAGGGGTGCAGCCGCACGGGCAGCAGCGATGCCTCGTGCGCCCAGTACTCGAACAGCTCGTGCTTCCGGCCGGCGAGCGCGTCGAGCGCGGCGCGCGGATACGGTCCGAACCGGCTGAAGGCGGGCAGGTAGTGCGAGCGGGACAGGACGTTCACCGAGTCGATCTGCAGGACCGCCAGCCGATCGGTGAGCCGGCGCAGCTGACGGGTGCCCACGTTCCCGGAGGGACGGGGGTCGGCGAACCCCTGGGCGGCCAGGGCGATCCGTCTGGCCAGCCCCGCCGAGAGGCGCTCGATACCCGGAGTGTGCACAGCTGCAGATAGTGCCTGGTGGGGGTGACAACCCGTGCCGCGTCCCACCCCGCTCGCCGCCTACGCTCGCACCGTGGCATCCGAGACGTCGTTCCCCCGTCTCTCCGGCACCGCCGACGTCTCGGTGCGCCCGGCCCGGGTCGAGGACGCACCCGAGATCGCGCGGATCCAGGTGGTGACCTGGCGCACGGCGTACCGGTCGATCCTGCCCACCTCTGTGCTGGACGACTGGGACGAGGAGGCCGCGACCGCCGCCTGGCGCGCGGCCGCCGGCGCTCCCCCGACGCCCGGCCACGCCGTGCTCGTCGCCCTGGAGGCGGCGACCCCGGTCGGTTTCGCCGCGCTCGGACCGGCCGAGCTCGGCGCCGACGAGCAGGCGTACCCGTCGGGGCCGACGGCCGAGCTGTCGACCCTGCTGGTCGAGCCGCGCTGGGGCCGCCGCGGGCACGGGAGCCGGCTGCTCGCCGCCGCCGTCGACATCGTCCGCGCCGGGGGCGCCGGGCGCCTGCAGGTGTGGCTGCCGGAGGCCGACCAGGCGTCGGCGAACTTCTTCGAATCGGCCGGGTGGGCCCCCGACGGCTGGGCACGGACGCTGGACACCGGCACCGCCCCGCTGCGCGAGATCCGCTGGCACACACTCCTGGACGACGAGACAGGGAGCGACGCGTGACGTTCGAGGGCTTTCCGGACGACGGCCTGGTCTTCTACGAGGGTCTCGAGGCCGACAACAGCAAGACCTACTGGACCCGCCACAAGTCCGCGTACGACACGTTCGTCCGGGGACCACTGCAGGCGCTGCTCGAGGAGGTCGCCCCCGAGTTCGGCACGCCAAAGATGTTCCGGCCCTACCGAGACGTGCGGTTCAGCCACGACAAGACCCCCTACAAGACGCACCAGGGAGCGGTCGTGCACCCGGACGGCGCCGGCGCGGGCTCCTGGTACATCCAGATCTCGGCCGAGGGCCTGATGGTCTCCGGTGGCTGCTGGCGGCTGGAGTCCGACCAGGTCGCCCGGTACCGCCGGGCGGTCGCCGACTCCGTCCAGGGCCCGCGCCTGCAGGCCGAGGTGGAGCGCCTGGCCGCGGCCGACTGGAGCATCGACGGCGAGCGGCTCACGCGGGTGCCGGCGGGCTACGCCGCGGACGACCCGCGCCTGGAGCTGCTCAAGCACAAGGCGCTGCACGGCAGCCGCCGCTGGGAGCCGGCCGACTGGCTCTACGACCGCCGCGCCCTGGATCGGGTCCGTGACTCCTGGCGGGAACTGCGGGCGCTCAACACCTGGCTGGCCGACAACGTGGGTGCCACGACGAAGGAACCCCGCCGCTGACCCGAGCCTTTCTCACGAAAGCGCGGTGCATTCGTGGGGAAAGGCTCGGGGTGGGGGGTATGACGAAGGGGCCCCAGCACGAATGCTGGGGCCCCTTCGGGAATGGTTGTCCGGCGGCGTCCTACTCTCCCACCCCGTCCCCGGGGCAGTACCATCGGCGCTGAGAGGCTTAGCTTCCGGGTTCGGAATGAGACCGGGCGTTTCCCTCTCGCCATAACCGCCGTAACTCTGTGAACTTGGACCTTTCCGGTCGTATGTTCAGAACCGCACAGTGGACGCGACACAATCTTTGAACCTGACACCTGATCACCAGAAACTTCGGGTAGGTGTGTGTGGTCAAGCCCTCGGCCTATTAGT
>DASYGS010000035.1:0-18276 GCA_035999465.1 Blastococcus sp.
GAGGCCTCGGCGAGCAGGGGCAGCAGCCGGTCCAGCGAGGCGGCGAGCCCCGGGTGCAGCGGCACGGCGTCGAGCTCGGCGAGCAGGATCCAGGCCGCTCCCTCGCTCTCGCCGTCCAGCCGCAGGTCGCCCGGCTCGATCCGGCGGGCCGGGGTGGCGAGCACCGTCGTGTACGACCAGCCGCCGTGGTCGTCGACCGAGCGGGCGCCGAGGACGACGTCGTGGGGCAGCAGCCCCAGCTCCTCGCGGACCTCCCGCAGCGCGCCGACGTCGGCTGCCTCCCCCATGTGCAGCGCGCCGCCGGGCGTTCCCCAGGTGCCGCCGTGGTGCGACCAGGTCGCGCGGTGCTGCAGCAGGACCTCCTCGCCCCTCCGCCCCCCGCGGTGCAGCAGCAGCCCGGCCGCCCCTGCGCGACCCCAGTGACGGTGGCCGAGGGCGCAGGTCGTCCAGCCGTCGGTGGAGGGGTGCACGCCGCCAGTCAACCTCCTCCGGTGCAGGATCGGGGAACGACGTCCGCAAGCATCCCCGGAGGCACCCGCATGACCACGACGACGACCATCGCCGAGCTGTCCGGCCGCACCGGCCAGGAACTCGGAAGCAGCGACTGGTACGAGGTGACCCAGGACGCCGTCAACCTCTTCGCGGACGCGACCGGCGACCACCAGTGGATCCACGTCGACGTCGAGCGCGCCAAGAAGGAGAGCCCGTTCGGCGGCCCGATCGCCCACGGCTACCTGACCCTGTCGCTGCTGGCGCCGATGTCCTCGCAGGTGCTGGCCGTGACCGACACGGTGATGGGCGTCAACTACGGGCTGAACAAGGTGCGCTTCCCCTCCCCGGTGCCGGTCGGCTCGAAGGTGCGGCTGACCGCGACCCTCAAGGAGGTCGAGGAGGTCACCGGCGGCCTGCAGGTCACCATGAGCGCCGTCATCGAGCGTGAGGGCGGCGACAAGCCGGTCTGCATCGCCGAGCCGGTCTTCCGCTACTACGGCGGCTGAGCGGCCGGTGCGCATCGCCGTCTTCACCGGATCGCAGGACGGTCCGCCGTCCCACCGCGCGGCCGCGGCCGACTTCGCCACGGAGCTGGCCCGAGCCGGCGTCGGGATCGTCTACGGCGGCGGCCGCGTCGGCCTGATGGGCGTCGTGGCCGACGCCGCACTGGCGGCCGGCGGTGAGGTCGTCGGCGTCATCCCCCAGCACCTGGTGGACGACGAACTGGCCCACCCCGGCCTGCCGCGCCTCGAGGTCGTGCAGTCGATGCACGAGCGCAAGGCGCTGATGGCCGACCTCGCCGACGGGTTCATCGCGCTGCCCGGCGCCGCCGGCACGCTCGAGGAGCTCTTCGAGGCCTGGACCTGGGGCATGCTCGGGCTGCACGCCAAGCCGACCGCGCTGCTCGACGTCGACGGGTTCTGGCAGCCGCTGCTCACCCAGCTGCGGCACATGGTCGACGCCGGCTATCTCGACGGGCGGCGGCTCGACGCGCTCGGCGTCGTGCACTCGGCCGAGGGCCTGCTGAGCTTCGTCGAGGGCTACCGCCACCCCGCCCGGAAGTGGACGGCGGCGCCGCAGGACCCCGCTCCGCGATGACGCCGCCCCTGGTGCGCGAGTCCCGCGTCGTGCACGGCCACCGGCGGGCGTTCGTCCGCGCGGGCAGCGGACCCGCCCTGCTCCTGCTGCACGGCATCGGGAACAACTGCCAGACCTGGCAGGGCGTGATGGGGCGGCTGGCCGAGTCGCACACCGTGATCGCCCCCGACCTGCTGGGCCACGGCGCCTCCGACAAGCCGCGCGGCGACTACTCCATCGGCGCCTACGCCAACGGTGTGCGCGACCTGATGACGGTGCTCGACATCGAGCGGGCGACCGTCGTCGGGCACTCCCTCGGCGGCGGGATCGCGCTCCAGTTCGCCTACCAGTTCCCCGAGCGCTGCGAGCGCCTCGCCCTGGTCGGCAGCGGTGGGCTGGGGCCCGAGCTGTCCCCCGGGCTGCGGGCGGCGACGCTGCCCGGGGCCGAGCTGGTGCTCACCGCCCTGACCGGCGTCTCCGGGCCGCTGCGCCTGGGCTTCCAGGCCCTCGACCGGATCGGCCGGGCCGGCGGCGTGCAGCGGGTACGGGACCTGGCCCAGGCGGGGGACGCGCTGCTCGCGCTCAAGGACGTCGAGGCGCGGCGCGCGTTCCTCCGCACCCTGCGCGGGGTCGCCGACGCCCGCGGCCAGGCGGTCTCGGCGACCGACCGGCTCTACCTGGCGAATGCGGTGCCGATGCTGGTCGTCTGGGGCAGCCGCGACCCGATCGTGCCCGCGCTGCACGCCGAGACGGTGCGCACGCTGGTGCCGACGGCGCGCGTCGAGGTCTTCCGGGGCGCCGGGCACTGGCCGCATCTCGACGACCCCGAGCGGTTCTGCGACGTGCTGCTGGACTTCGTCGCGGGCACCGAACCGGCCCAGCACGACGTCGACACCTGGCGGCGGCTGCTCGCGCAGCAGGACACGGGAAGCGGCTCCACCTCGCCCTGACCCGCAGGCCTGCCTAGCGTCGGCGGCTATGGAGCACTGGGACGTCGTCGTCGTGGGCGGCGGCCCCGCCGGCGCCGCCTGCGCCGCGGCCGCCCGCCGGGCCGCCCCGGAGGCCCGCGTCCTCGTGCTCGACCGGGCCGCCTTCCCGCGCGACAAGGTCTGCGGCGACGGGATCGCCCCGGAGGCCCTCGACGTCCTCGCCGGGCTCGGGTTCGACACCGCCGCCCTCACGGCCGGGTTCCCGCCGGTCGCCCGGCTGCGGCTGCGCTCCCCCGGCGGGACGACGGTCGAGCGGGCCATGCACCGCCCGGCGAGCGTCGTGCCCCGGGAGGTGTTCGACGACCGGCTGCTGCGCGCGGCGCTCGCCACCGATGCCACGCTGCGCCGGCACGTCGTCCGCACCCTCGTGGTGCAGCCCGACCACGTCGAGATCGACGGCGTCCTCACCGCCGGCGTGGTGGTGGGGGCCGACGGCGCGGAGTCCGTCGTCCGCCGGGCGATCGGGATCGCACCCAACCGGCCGCGGCACCTGGCGATCGCGATCCGCGGGTACGCGCCCGAGCCGGCGGCCCACGCGGGCGTGCAGTCGCTGCTCACCACCGCGCAGCGCTGGCCGGCCTACGCCTGGTCGTTCCCGCTCGGCGACGGGCGGGCCAACGTCGGCTACGGCGAACTGGTGTCCGGCGGCGCCACCCGGGCGGCCCTGCTCAGCGGGCTGGACCGGCTGCTGCCGGACCTGACACCGGGCGCGCTGCGGGCGCACCGACTGCCGCTGTCGACGGGACGGCCGCGTCAGCCCGACGGCCGGGTGCTGCTCGCCGGCGACGCCGCCTCGCTGATCAACCCGCTCACCGGGGAGGGGATCTTCTACGCCGTCCTCTCCGGCTCCCTGGCCGGGGCGGCCGCGGCGCACGGCGCCGGGGCGGGCGCGGCCCACCGGCGGGCGCTGGACCGGCAACTGGGCCGGCACCTGCGGCACTCGGCGGCGGCGTCGTGGGCCAGCCGCTGGCCCCGGGTCATGGACGCGGTCCTGGCCGCCGCGGCCGCTGACCAGCGGGTGTTCGACGACGTCGTGGCCCTCGGCCTGGCCGACGGCCGGCTGACCGCCCGCACCCTGGCCGCGGCCGTGCGCCACCTCACCCAACGGCCACGGACCTGCCAGCCGGCGGACATCGATCCGTAACCCCGGCCGCCCACCCTGGAGTCGTCCCCGGGCCGAGCCGCGGCCCGCCGACCGCAAGGGGAACGTCGTGACCGCAATCCCCCACCCGCTCGCCACCCGCCCCGACCGCGGCCTGCAGCGCCGGCGCCGCCTCCGGGCCGCCCGCACGCAGGTCGGCCTCTCCGTGCAGACCCGGCTGCTCCCCGTCGTCAGCGAGCGCCGCCGCCAGCGCCTGCACGTGTGCGGCGCCGCCAACACCCTGACCGCGCTCGGCGTGCGGGTGCGGGTGCTCGGCCCGTCCACCCCGTGGCCGCGCACCCGCTGCGTGGTCGCCGCGGGGCCGCTCGGCCGGCTCGGCAGCCTCGCCGTCGCCACGGCCCTGCGGGGCGAACCGGTCCGGTCCGCCGCGGAGGTGCCCGACGGCGCGGCGATCTGCCCGGTCGCGGTGCGCTACCGGCTCGACGGCGAGGGCTACCTGCCCGAGGACCGGGTGCCGACGTCGGTCGCCGGGATCGCCGCGCTGCGCGGCCTGGTCGTCGAGGTGCACCTCCTGCCGCCGGTCGGATGACCGGTCAGCGCAGCTGGGCGCCGGTGATCGTGCGGGCGATGACCAGCCGCTGGATCTCCGACGTCCCCTCGAAGATCGTGTAGATCTTCGCGTCGCGGGCCATCCGCTCCACCGGGTAGTCGCGGGTGTAGCCGTTGCCGCCGAGGATCTGCATGGCCTGCTCGGTGACGCGCACCGCCGTCTCACCGGCCACCAGCTTGGACATCGACCCCTCCGCCGCGGTGAACGTCTGCCCGGTGCGGGCCATCCACGCGGCGCGCCAGACCAGCAGCCGGGCGGCGTCGATCGAGGTCTTCATGTCGGCGAGCATGAACGCGATGGCCTGGTTCTCCACGATCGGCCGACCGAACTGCTCCCGCTGCTTCGCGTACTCGAGGGCGTACTCGTAGGCGGCCCGCGCCACCCCGACCGCCTGCGCACCCACCCCGGGCCGGGTGCGCTCGAACGTGGCCATCGAGGGCTGGCTGCGACCGCCCGAGCCGCCCTCGCGGGCCCAGGCCAGCCGCTCCTGCAGCTTGTCGCGGCCGCCGAGCAGGCAGTCGCCGGGGATGCGGCAGCCGTCGAGCACGACCTCGGCCGTGTGCGAGGCGCGGATGCCGTGCTTGAGGAACTTCTGCCCCTGCGCGAGGCCCGGCGTGCCCGGGGGGACGACGAAGCTGGCGTGCCCGCGGGTGCGCAGCTCGGGGTCGACCACCGCCGTGACCACGTGGACGTCGGCGATGCCGCCGTTGGTGGCCCAGGTCTTGGTGCCGTCGAGCACCCACTCGTCGGTCTTCTCGTCGTAGACCGCCCGGGTGCGCATCGCGCCGACGTCGGAGCCGGCGTCGGGCTCCGAGGAGCAGAACGCGGCGACCTTGGGCTCGGCGACCGTGCCGAACATCTCCGGCACCCACCGGCCGACCTGCTCCTCGGTGCCGTTGGCGGTCACCGACGCGGCGGCCAGCGTCGTGCCGACGATCGCCAGGCCGATGCCCGCATCACCCCAGAACAGCTCCTCCATGGTGAGCGGGATGCCGAGGCCGGACTCGTCGAACCACTGGGTGGCGAAGAAGTCGAGCGAGTAGAGCCCGATCTTGGCCGCCTCCTGGAGCACGGGCCACGGGAAGTCCTCGCGCTCGTCGTACTCGTGGGCGGCCGGGCGGACCACGCCCGCGGCGAAGTCGTGCACCCACCGCTGCAGCTCACGCTGGTCGTCGGTGAGGTCGAAGGACACGGCCATGCGGTTGTCTCCGTCTCCCGGCGGGGAGGGACGGCGACGCGCCGCCGTCCCTCCCCGCCGTGCGTCACTGCTCCGGCTTGAGCTGCACCTTCACACAGCCGTCGGACTTCTGCTGGAACAGCTTGTAGGCCTGGGGCGCCTCGGCGAGCGGCACCCGGTGGGTGGCGAAGGTGTCGCAGCCCAGCGGGTCGTCGTCGGTGAGCAGCGGCATGATCTCGGGCACCCAGCGCTTGACGTTGCACTGGCCCATGTGGAGCTGGATCTGCTTGTCGAACAGGGTGAGCATCGGCATCGGGTCGGCCGCGCCGCCGTAGACGCCCGACAGCGAGATCGTGCCGCCGCGGCGGACGATGTCGATCGCCGAGTACAGCGCGTTGAGCCGGTCGACGCCGGCCGCCTGCATCAGCGGGGCCGACAGCGCCTTGGGCAGCAGCCCGGCCGCCTTCTGCACGAACGTGGTCACCGGCGACCCGTGGGCCTCCATGCCGACGGCGTCGAGCACCGAGTCGGGGCCGCGGCCGCCGGTGATGTCGCGGATCGCGTCACCGAGGTCGCTCTCGTGCTCGCGGAGGTCGACCACCTCGACACCGCGGGCGCGGGCCCGCTCCAGCCGCTCGGGCACCATGTCGACGCCGATCACCCGGAAGCCCTTGTGCCGGGCGATCCGGCAGGCGAAGTCGCCGATCGGGCCGAGCCCGAGCACGACCAGCGTGCCGCCGTCGGGGACGTTCGCGTACTCCACGCCCTGCCAGGCGGTGGGCAGGATGTCGGAGAGGTAGGCGAACCGGTCGTCCGGCGGCCCGTCGGGCAACTTGATGTGGGTGAACTGGGCCTGCGGCACCCGCAGGTACTCGGCCTGCCCCCCGGCCACCTCGCCGTAGAGCTTGGAGAAGCCGAACAGCGCCGCACCCATGCCGTGCTCGCGCACCTGCGTCGTCTCGCACTGCGTGTACAGCTTCTGGTCGCACATCCAACAGTGCCCGCAGGAGATCTGGAAGGGGATCGACACGCGGTCGCCCACCTTCAGGTCACCGGCGGCCGACCCCACCTCGACGACCTGCCCCATCGTCTCGTGCCCGAGGATGTCGCCCACGCCCATGAACGGCGCCAGCGGCTCGTAGAGGTGCAGGTCGGAGCCGCAGATGTTGGTGGTCGTCACCCGGATGACCGCGTCGGTGGGCTCCTGGATCACCGGGTCCGGGACGTCCTCGACCCGAACGTCGTGCTGACCGTGCCAGGTCACTGCCTTCATGGTGAATGCCGCCTTCGGGGTGTCGAACGAATGTCTTCTCCCCCGGTGCCCGGTCCGTCCCGGACGAAACGGTTCCGCGACGGTTGGCGGCCGTCCTGCCTGGTCGCGCCCCGAACGTCGTACCGTTGACGGTGCACTGCCGGCCCCGGCGCCCGCCCCGAACCGGATCCTCGAACCCAGGAGACGCCCGATGCTCGGCATCATCGCTCTGCTGCTCGTCATCTGGCTCGCGATCACGGTCGTCGGCGCCGTGGTCAAGGGCCTGTTCTGGCTCGCCGTCATCGGCGTCCTGCTGTTCGTGGCGACGTCCGCCCTCGGCTGGGGCCGCCGCAAGAACGTCGGGCCGGGGGGCCGTCGCAGCCTCCGCTGACCCTGCTCCTGCACGGCCAGGCGTAACCCGGAGACACAGTTACTCGTTGTACCGCGCACCTTCCTCTTCCAGGTCTGGAGAAGAACAGTGCGCCGTCGTATCGCTGCATCCGTCGCTGCCACCGCCGTCGCCGTGGGCATGGTCGCCACCGCCCCCGCATCGCAGGCCGCGGCCGCACCGCTCCGGTACGTCGCGCTGGGTGACTCCTACAGCGCCGCCTCCGGCACCCTGCCGCCCGACCCCACGGCCGCGCCGCAGTGCCTGCGCTCCACCGTCGACTACCCGCACGACATCGCGGGCGCGATGGGGGCGCAGCTCACCGACGTGACCTGCGGCGCGGCCGACACCAGCGACTACTTCACGGCGCAGTACAACGGCGTCCCCCCGCAGCTCGCCGCCCTCCGCGCCGACACCCAGCTGGTCACCATGACCATCGGCGGGAACGACAGCAACGTCTTCATCGACTCGATCGTCGAGTGCGGCATCGCGGGCGCCTCCACCGCCGGGCAGGGCAGCCCGTGCAAGGACAGGTACGGCTCCTCGTTCGAGGACACGATCCGGACCACGACCTATCCGTCGCTGGTGCGGGCCCTCAAGGCGGTGCACGCGAAGTCGCCGACGGCGAAGGTCGCGATCCTGGGCTACCCGTGGATCCTGCCGCCGACCGTCGGCTGCTTCGACAAGATGCCGATCGCGACGGGCGACGTCCCGTACCTGCACCACGAGCAGTGGACGCTCAACGACGCCGTCCGCCGCGCGGCTGCCGCGACCGGGTCGACCTACGTGGACATGAGCACGGTCTCGGCCGGCCACGACGCCTGCCGGCCGATCGGCACCCGGTGGATCGAGCCGGTCGCGCAGGGCACCAACCCGGTGATCGTGCATCCGAACGCGCTGGGTGAGGCCCACATGGCGACGCAGACGCGGACGGTGCTCGGCCTGCGCTGACCCGTCGTCCCCTCCCAGACGGCCTGCGTAGGGTGCCGGTCCGGAGCCGCCACAGGGGCGAACGGGAAGGACGTCGGGTCGATGTCGAGCGGGTACGAGCCGGACAGGAACATCTCGCGTGAGCAGCCGCGCGACCCCCAGATGCCGCAGGTGGCGCGGATGGGCGAGGCCCGCCTGTCCGACGTCTCCCGGCTGTTCACCTCCGACCTGACGGTCAGCGACTTCAGCCTGCTGCACTCGGTGGACGTGCAGCCGCTCGAGTTCGTGATGGGCACGTCCGTCTACCACATCGGGTACCAGGGCGGTCAGTTCAACCAGAACCAGGAACTCGGGGTCCTGACCGCGGCGATGTACAACGCCCGCGACTACGCCATCCGGCGCATGGAGGAAGAGGCGGCCTTCGCCGGCGCGGACGGCGTGGTCGGGGTCAAGCTCGGCTACCGCACCCACGGCGAGCCGCACCACATCGAGTTCCTCGCCTACGGCACGGCGATCCGGTGGGGGCGCCAGCCGGGCGCGCTGCGGCTGCCCGACGGCCGCCCGTTCACCTCCGACCTCTCGGTGCCGGACTTCGTGACGCTGCTGGGCACCAACCACGTGCCGGTGGCGTTCGTGCTGGGCAACTGCGTCTACCACGTGTCGGTCAACACGATGCGCCAGCTGTTCCGGCAGGCCTTCCGCAACACCGAGATCCCGCAGTGGACCCAGGGGCACTACACGGCGCGCGAGGTCGCGATGACCCGGCTGCACGACGAGGCGGAGGCCTACGGCGCCACCGGCATCGTGGGCATGGACGTGACCGTCAGCGAGTGGGTGTGGGGCTTCCACACGCTGGAGTTCTTCGCGACCGGCACCGGAATCAAGCCCTTCGAGACCGGGGTGCCGTCCTTCCTGCCGAGCATCACGCTGCCCACGCGATGACGTTCGCCGAGGCGCTCGCGACGATGCTCGCCGTCCCCCAGGGTGGCGAGGGCGTCGTCGAGTGGCTGCAGCGGCTGCCCCGGGTCGACTCCGAACCACCCCGCCGCCGGTTGCTCGGCCGGTCGACGCCGGTCTCGGTGACGCTCGGGAAGTGGCGGATCACCCCGGCCGGGCGGGGGCTCACCCTGCAGCTGATCAGCGGGGACATCGCCGTCCGCACGCGACTGGAGACCGGGACGGCGGCGGCGGCACTGGTCGCGGATCTCGTCGACCAGCACGCGGCCACGCTCACCCCGCTCGAGCGGGATCAGCTGGAGGCCGAGGTCAGCGCGCTGCGCGAGATCGCCGCGGGCAGCGCGCCGGCCTGACCCACCCCATCGCCGCGTGCGGCAGCCCGGTCTTGTCGTCCGGGACCAGGCCGAACGCGACGTTCATCAGCCGATGAAGGCACGCGGACCGATTCCGGCGACGTTCCCGCGGGAACGCCGTCAAGGATGCGGGCTTGGCAAACGTTCCCGCGGGAACGTGCGCCGACCGGCCCGCACGCGCACGTGGGAAGCGGTCAGACGGCGTTCTTGCGCCGGAGCGCCCCCAGGGCCAGCCAGCCGAGGGGCACGGGCAGCCAGAAGGTCGCGAGCCGGAAGAGCAGCACCGCGCTGACCGCCGCCGTGCCGGCCATGCCCGCGGCGGCGAGCCCGGTCGACAACGCCAGTTCCACGGCGCCGAGACCGCCCGGCGTCGGGGCGACGGATCCGATGGCCGCGCTGGTCAGGTAGACCACGGCGGCGGCGGCCAGCCCGATGTGGCCGTTGAAGGCGTACACCGCGAACCAGAGCGCCGCGATGTAGGCGGCGTTCAGCGCGAGTGCCCCCAGCAGCGCCTGCCCCAGCTTGACCGGCGTGGTGACGAGGTCGCTCAACCGCGTGAGCGACTGGCGCAGCGGCGGCAGCACGCGGACGGACAGCCATCGGCGCGGCGCGGGGACCGCCAGCGTGAGCAGGAGCAGCCCGGCCACCCCGCCCAGGACGCCGAAGGCCCATCCCGGCACCGGGAGGTGGTCGTTCGCGGACGCGCCCGTCGCGGCCGCGACGGCGACCAGGAGGACGACGTGCAACGCCGCGTTCACGGCCTGGGAGAGGCCGAGGCTGGTCGCGATGCCGGCCGCGGGCACGCCCGCCCGCTGCAGGTACCGCACGTTGATGGCGAGCCCTCCGACGGCCGGCGGCGTCACGAATCCGGTGAACGACGCCGCCAGCTGGGCGAGCGTGGTCCGCGCGAGGGACAGCCGTTCCCGCACGTAACCGGACAGCGACACGGCCGCGGCGACGTAGGTCAGCGCCGATGCGAGCACCACGAAGGGCACCCACTGCCAGCGGGCGGTGGAGAACACGGTCGCCAGATCGACCGAGGTCAGCTGGCCGACGATCAGGTAGCCGGCGACGATGACCGCGACGATCGACAGGATCGCGCGCGGCCGGAACCGCTCGACGTGGGCGAGCTCGGGCGGCCGGTGATTGGTCTGCGCCTGGATCTCGTCGCGCACGGCGTCGAGGAGACCCTTGTGCCGCCGGACCGCCTGGCGGGTGGCCGCCGGGAGCGCGATCGGCTGCAGGACCGGCAGGACGGCGGCCAGCTCGTCGTCGGTGATGCTCCTGCGCGCGCTGCGCACGGCCCGCTCCGGCCCCGCCAGCTGCGCGGTGGTGATCAGCAGCTGCACCCGGTCGAGGCTCACCCGGAGGTCGCTGGCGAACATCGCGCCGTGGACCGGGATCGGCAGCACGAGCCGGCCGCCGGGGTCGACGAGGATCGCTCCCGCCGTCAGCCCGCGGTGGGTCACCCGGTGGAAGTGCAGGAGGCCGACACTGCGCCACAGCTCGTCGAGCTGGTCGTCGGTGGGGTCCTGAAGGGCGGTGCCGACGGCGGACTCGTACACGAGCACGATCGCGTCGGGACCGCAGGGCAGCCCGGCCACCAGTTCCGGCATCGGCACGCCGGCCCGCTGCGCCGCCATCGACAGCAGGGTGCGGTGCTCGGTCACCCGCTCCAGCGACAGCGCCGGGGCGGGAGCCAGTTCTGTGCGGAGCCGGAGGATGCGGTAGAGGCTGTAGAACGCGCCCGACGCGATGAGCTCCCGGTCGAAGACCTGGACGGCGAGCCTGTCGCCGGCCGCCGTCGTCGCCAGGTAGGCGCGGTGGTCGTCCCGGTGCGCCGCGACCTCCTCGAGGCGGACGAGGGAGAGCCCACGCCGTCCCATCGCGGCCGCGACGGCATGCCCGTCGGGGCGGTCGTTGACGCTGCCCGCGCCATAGCGGACGGCGATGCCGACGACCATCCCGAGCGTCGCGCTGAACGCGAGCGACTGCAGCGAGGCCTGCCCGGCGATGAACGCCGAGACCACGTAGAGGGCGGTGGCCGCGCCGACCAGCCGGCGCCACGGCCGCTCGTCGGCCACGCCGATGACCGCGGCGAACGCGAACAGGGCGGTCAGATAGGTGTCCAGCGGCTGCGCGGTCGCGCCGTGCGGAAGGCGGGTCATCGCCTCGGTGAGCGTGCTCGTCGGATACGCCGCGACCAGCCGGTCGATCCCCTCCGCCACCGCGATCGCGAGCAGACCGGTGAGGACCGCCTCGATCAGCCGTCGCGTGTACCCACGCACGGCCTCCCGCACGATCAGCGCCAGGGGAACGGCCAGCGCGGCGAAGGTCGACACGAGCCGCAGCGCGTGTGCGAGGAACGACGGGAGATGCCCGAGCAGGCGCGCGGCGTCGGCGTTGACGCCGCGACTGGTGCTGCGGCCGACCAGCGCGAGCCCGATGAGCAGCAGGAGGACGACGACGAGTGTCGTCAGGCGGACCAGGTCCAGCGGCCGGTGGACGCGCGCCGGCCACGTCTCGACCACCTCGACACGGGCGGGCGCCGCCGGGGGTGCAGTCGGACCGGTCATCACGGCATTCCTACCGTGTCGCCGGGCAGGAGCAGGACATCCGCCCGAGAAACGACACCCCAGGTGGTGGCCGAGGGCGTGGGATCGGGCCCGTCCGACGTCAGTTGACTGCTCGGGCCCCCAGGGGTGTTGTGCGCGCTCCTGGAGTCCTGCAGGACTCCAGATCCGTGCACAAGACTCCAGAAACAGGGACGACGACGGTGATCCCGCGGCGATCTGGTGCCATCGTGGAGCAGAGAACATGCAGGTCGGAGCGGAGGGCGTGGGATTCGAACCCACGATGGGTGTTACCCCATAGCGGTTTTCAAGACCGCCGCCATCGGCCACTAGGCGAGCCCTCCCGGCAGCACCTTTGCAGGCTTGACCTGCATTGATGCTCCTGTGACGTGCAACCCATACAGCCCCTTCATCACCCTTGAAGAGGGCTCCGTGCCAGTGCTGGTTGCACGCGGGGTTGCACGCCCTGGCCATGCTACGGACGGAATGCCGAGGTCACATCCGCGGACTGGAGATCGCGGGCAGCCGCCGCCACCCTGACCTCGGCTGTGGGCTCTTCGACCGGGCGGAGCCCGACGTCGAAACCGGTGACTCGGGCTCCAAGTGGCGCCACGTCAGGCTGGCAGACCCAATCGGCTGCGAACGCAAGCACACGTCCTCCTGGTTGACGACCGAGATCGCAGTGTGCTCGCCGCGCCGATCGGGAGCTCGCTGGCAGGACCCGCGACACCGGGCGGCGGTCGTCAGATCGGCGGGCGCGCGAGGAGCCGGCTGCGGCAAGGCGCGGGTGACCGCCGTCTGGCCGATGGGCCCACCAGTACGGCAAACCCGTGGGCGGAAATGTCACACGTCTCGAAGTCGGCGACAGGTGTACGCGGCGGGCGGAGTCCGATGGCCGCCGGCCCTCCCGTGCCGAGCAGCCGCGCCACCGTCTCGCGGGCGAGGCTCAAACGAGGGGATGGCGGGTCAGGAAGGCCACGACCACCCCGATCAGCGCGTCCGGGTGGGTGAGCGGGACGTCGTGCCCGGCCCCTGCGATTATCACCTGGTCGGCATGCGGCAGCCACGCGCGGATCAGCTCGCCGACGCCCTGGAACAGCGGACCGTGGTCACGCCCTGCGACGTGCAGCACCGGGCAGCGCACCCGGCCGGCGGCTGAGGCGTTGAACGGCCAGTCGAGCAGCGCGGGGATGTCGACGTCGAAGAAGGTGGCGCTGTCCCGCAGCGCCTGCGCCGAGCCGCCCGGGACTGAGCCGTCGAGCTGGTCGCGCCAGCCGGGTCCCACCGTGCTGGTGAGAAAGTGGTCGGCGGCAGCCTGTGCTCCCCGGGCACGGCGGTCGCGCAGCAGATCGGCGCTGACGGCGCGGAACGTGGCATCCCCGGGACCGTGCACCGGCGGCGGTTCGACCAGCGTGAGCGTGTGCACCAGGTCCGGGTGATCGACGGCCAACTGGAGTGCCACCGTCGCGCTGTAGGAGACCCCCACGACGTGCGCGCTATCGACAGCCAGCGCCGCAAGCAGTCGCGCACAGTCAGCCGCGTCCCGTGCAACGGAACCGGATGGGGCGCCCGGGCTGCTGCCGGCATAGCCCCGCCGGTGGTAGTGAACGACCCGGAACCGGCCCCGCAGCCGCTCGGCCAAAGGCAGGAGCTCGTCCGCGGTCAGCGCCGTCGGCACGAGAGCGACGGGCTCACCGGAGCCGAGAACGACCGTCTCCAACTCCGCGCCATCGATCGCGACCCGGGCCATCGGCTCGCTCATGGCGCCGATCCTGGCGGCTGCGCGTAGCCACGACCAGGCATCCGGTCATCCGGCGGCGGCACACCGATGAGTCCTGCACCCACCGGGCGACGAGGGCTGCCGGGCGGCCCGCTCGATCCCTTCGGACAACCGTCGGGATCACCGACGATGCGTGACATTTCCGCCCACGTGTTGCCGTACTGGTGGGGCCAGGGGGGAGTTGCTGCTCGCCGACGGCGGACCGCGAGAACCTGCGCGGTCCTCATGGATGTGAGCCGAGCCGGTTGACCACACAACCCGTCCTCTCCCCCGCCCAGAACGTACACATCGCCCGACGTGGGCGCGGTCGACTGCGCAGAGACCTCCAGGCATGTCTACCGGCATTCCGCGCATCCGCAGCCGCTGAACCAGCACCGTGTGCGTTACCCCGGTCACGAGCACGTCGGGCAGAAGCAGCACGACGCGGACCACCGAGTGCTCCGCCATCAGCGATCGCAACCGGAACATCGACCTCGACGCTTCGTGGGCAGCCAGCGCCCGGCCTCCCAGTCGGGCGAAGATCGTAACCACCGGCGCGGGACAGCGACCACCGTCATAGTTCCCGGAGCACGCTGGTCGGGGGACGGCGGGCCAGCCGGACGGTGTTCCAGGCAGCCAGGGCCAGGGCAGCGAGCGTGGCGAGCAGGGTGCCCAGGACGTACCCCCAGGGCACCGTCAGGAATGACGGCGGCGGATCGAACACGCCGGTGAGCACGGACACCAGGATCTCCGAGATCAGCCACGCCATCCCCGCGCCGGCGAGCAGGCCGCCGAGGGTCACCACCGAGATCTCGGCGGTGACCAGGCCGCGGAGCTGCCGGCTCGTCGCGCCGAGCGCGGTCGTGATCGCGAACGTCCGCCGTCGCTCGGCGAGACCGAGCGCGAGCACCAGACCGCCTGCTGCCGCGGCCAGCACGAGGGCGAACGCGAGCTCGACCCGGGTGAGGCCGGCCAGGTCGACGGCGGTCAGGCTGGAACCCACGGCCGAGCGCGTGTGCTGCAGGTCGGTGACCGTCGCCGACGTGCCGACGACGTGCCTGATCCTGGCGGCGACCGCGGCACTGTCGTGGCCGCCGGTGTCGACGAGGAACGCGCCGACCGCGTCGTTGCCGGTCTGCGCCGCGATGTAGGAGGCATTGGCGACGAAGAAGCTGTCCTTCGGGGCGGTGGGGAACTCGGACACGATCCCGATGTAGTGGAAGGGGACCGTCCGGAGCGCGCTGCTTCCCGGAACCGGTAGCCGCAGGCGCAGCAGGGCGCCGGGCAGCAGCTGGTAGTCCTTCACGGTCTCGGCGCTGACCAGGATCGAATCGGGCTGCGCCGCCAGTTTCGCCATGAGCTCCCGCGCCGTCCCGCCCTTGAAATAGGTGTCCTGCAGGGCCGTCGTGTCGGTGATCGTGGCCGGCCGCACCCCGTAGAGGTCCTGCAGGTCCGCGCCGATGTAGGCGAAGCGGTGCTGCAGCGGTTCCACCCGGCGCACCCCGGGCACCTGGGCGATCGGGGCTGCCGCGGCCGCGCCGACGGAGCCGCCGGGCGGTTCGGTGACGGTGACGTCCGCACCGTTGGTCAGTTGCGCATCGGCAACCGCCTGCGCGCCGTAGGTCGCGTTGAATGTCGCCGTCGAGACGGCGAATCCGACGGCCAGGGCGAGCAGCACCAGGGAGCGGGCCAGCGGCGCGCGGCGGCGGCCCATCATGGCGGCGGCGGGAGCGGCCAGCCGGCGTCCGGTCAGCGGGGTCATCGAGCGCGCGACGACCCGGCGGCCGCGCCCCAGGGCCAGGTCTGCCAGCCGCCAGGTGAGCAGACCGGTGCCCGCCCAGAGAAGTGCCGGACCGGCGAAGGCCCAGTAGGAGACCGAGATGGTCGCCACCCCCTCGGGAGCCAGCACCAGCTGGTACCCGTTGCGGCTGGTCGCCCACACGGTCAGCCCACCCGCGGCGAGCAGCAGCAGGTCCAGCCCGTAGCGCGCCCAGACCGGGGACCTCTGGCGGCCGACCTCGCGGCGGGCGGTGGTGACCGTCGAGGTGCGCAGGTCTCGGTAGGCCGGGACGAGCACGGCCAGTGCCGCGATGACCAGCCCTGCGACAGCGGCGCCGGCCGACCACAGCAGACTTCCGGTGGTCGTCGAACCGAACCCGAACGAGCCGAACGCCAGCCGGCCGACCAGCGCGGCGACGCCGAGCCCGGCGGCGGCGCCGATCAGGCCGACGCTCGCCGCCTCGGCGGCGGCCAGCCGGACCAGCTGGCCGGAGTTGGCCCCGCGCAGCCGGAGCAATGCCTGCTCGCGGCGTCGACGCACGGCTCCGGAGGCGCTGATCGCCCCGGTGAGCAGGCCGGCGAGCACGGCGCCGGGCAGTCCGAGGAACAGGAAGAGGACCTGGGCGTACGCGGCGTCCTCACGGGCCGCGCCGAGGGAAGCGCCCAGGTTGTCACCGATGACGATCGCGCCCGAGGACTGCGCCTCCAGGTGGTGTGCTGCGCCGGTCACCTCGGTATAGGCCGCCGCGGGGTCCGCCGGCAGGGCATGTGACCGCACGGCATGGATCTGGGTATGGATCAGATCGGGTCGCACCGCCCCCAGCGGGTCGAAGATCGTGTGCCACTGGGCCTCGGGGAGTAGAACCACGTTGTCCGGCGGCGCGGTCGGCTGAGCTCCTGCGGGCGCTCCTACCGTCTGGAACAGCGAGTTCGCCTGCGGAAGGTCGACCACGCCGTCGACCGTGAGCGACACCGGTCCGAGGCCGGCGCGGCTGATCCGCACGCGGTCACCAGGTCCGACGTGCAGGTTGGCCGCCGTCTGCTGGGCCAGCAGGACGCCGGTCCCTGCACCGGTCAGGGTGCGCAGCTGCCCCGGGAAGAGGGCCCGGTAGTTCGCGGGGATGCCCAGGGCGACGCCCTCACCGATGGTCTGGGTCGTTCCACCGCTGGTTGCCGTCATTCCGGCAGTCGTCGCATAGCCCACCGGTACGGCGGCACGGGTGCCCGGGTCGGCCCGGACGGCGGCCAGCGCGGACGCCGGGTCGGCACCCGGTTGGACGAGCGCCTGCCAGTCCACCGCAACGTTCTGCACCGCGCGGGTGGTCATCGTCGCCTTCGATGCGGCCAGGAAACCGCCCAGCGAGGCCAGCAGGGCCACGGCCACGGCGATCCCGGCGACCGCCGCCGCCAGCCGTCCACCTCGGCGTCGCCACAGGCCGGCCAGCCACAGCCTGGTCAGCACGTCCGGTCTCCGTCCACGAGTCGGCCGTCGGCCATCCGCCACTGGTCAGGAAAGCGTTCCGCGACCACCGGATCGTGCGTGGTCACCACGAGGGCTGCATTCAGCTCGACCGCCGTCTGCAGGAGCACCTCGATGACGTGGGCGCCGGTCTCGTGGTCCAGTTGGCCGGTCGGCTCGTCGGCCAGGATGAGCTGCGGCCGGCTGGCCAGGACACGGGCCACCGCGACCCGCTGGGCCTGCCCGCCGGAGATCTCCTCGGGCAGCTTGGCGGCGAGCCCGTGAACGTTCAGCCGCTCCAGGGCGGCGCCGGCACGACGGACGGCGTCCGCCCCATCCACACCGGCGAGGAGGAGGGGAAGGGTCACGTTCTCCAGGACGTCGAGTGCCGGCACCAGGCTCGGCCCCTGGAACACCAGACCGACGACGCCGGCCCGGCCCGTGGGGGAGCCACCGAGACCCGGCCAGGTGACGCTGCCACTGCTGGGCGTCTCCAGTCCGGCCATCAGATGGAGAAGGGTGGATTTTCCGGATCCGGAGGGGCCCGTGAGGGCGACGAGCATGCCCGGAGACACCGTGACGCTCACATCGCGGACGGCAGGCACGGCGAGTGGGCCGCGCCCGAAGGTGCGGCTCACCGATGTGCAGACGACCAGCGATTCCTCGGCGGCCGGGGCGACCTGGACGGCGCCGGCGGACTGACCGGCGGTCATGCGAGCACCTGCCCGTCGAGCAGCCGCACGTTCCGTCCGGCCGCGGCGGTCACGGCGGGGCTGTGACTGGCCACCAGCACCGCCACTCCGCGCCGCGTGGCGGCGAGCAGCAGGTCCAGTACGCCGGCCTCGGTCGACTGGTCCAGTTCTCCGGTCGGCTCGTCGGCGAGGATCACGGCGGGATCGTTGGCCAACGCCACGGCCAGTCCAACGCGGGCGCTCTCCCCGCCGGACAGCTGGCTCGGTCGGGCCTGCGCCCGGCCGGCCAGACCGACCGAGGCCAGCAGCTCCGCAATTCTTCCGTTGCTGCGGCCGGGGGCCAGTGCCCGGGCGAGCCGCACGTTGCCCTCGACCGTGAGGTGCTCCAGCAGATTGTTCGACTGGGCGAGGACGCCGATCCGCTGGGCTCGCAGGCGGGCGCGCACGGGCTCGGGGCGGTGACTCATCCGTTCGCCGTCCACGAGCACGCTGCCGCCGTCGGGATCGTCCAGGCCGGCGAGGCAACCCAGCAGCGTCGACTTGCCCGAGCCCGACGGGCCCGCGACCGCGACGAATTCGCCTGGGGCCACCGAGATCGACACCCCCCGCAGGGCGAGCGTCTCCTCGTCCCCGGCGCGGAAGAAGCGGTACAGGGAGCGCGCTTCGAGTGCCGGGACGACCTCACGC
>DASYGS010000099.1:0-2337 GCA_035999465.1 Blastococcus sp.
GGTGTCGCCCGGGAACGGGTTCCGTTCCCGGGCGACTCCATCGGGGCTCAGCGCGTTCGGCGGGTGCGGCGCAGCTCCTTCACCAGCAGCAGGCCGCCGAGGCCGATCAGCACGATCCACAGGAACCCGCCGTTCCCGAGCAGCCGCAGCGGCAGGCCCGCGCCGGCCAGGACGGCGATCGCCAGGATGCTGAAGAACACGCCGGGGATCAGGGCCACCAGGTCCACGCCCCGGCGCACCGGCGCCGGCGGGGCCTCGATCGGGAACTCGTCGATCTCCTGCCACGCGGTCGGCGTGGTCTCGAACTCGCTGTAGTCATCCACGGGAGACCTCCACGTCGCCGACGCCGGAACTGATCGTGATCACGAACTCGGGCGTGCCGTCGTTCGTCCACCTGGCCGTACCGGTGCCGGGATAGATCCCGTTCACGGCGCCCGATCCCTTGAACAGGTCGACGTTGCCGACCCCGTTGTCGACATTGACGCTGACGTCGGCCGACGCGGGAACGTGCACGAACACGTCCCCGAGGGCGTGGTCGATCCGGGTGGGGATCGGCTGGTGCACGGTCGAGAGGTCCACGCCGGTCAGGTCGACGGTCATGTCCCCGACCCCGCCGTTGTAGTCGGGCTGCACCTCGGCAGCGGTCAGTGGCCGGAAGACCCGGTCACCGACACCCGTGCCGCCGTGCCAGTGCCAGTTCCAGGAGGCGGTCGACGCCGTCGCGGCCAGGGCGAGCACGACACCGAGCGCGATCAGGCCGCCGCGGGCCCGGCGCCCACCGGTGAAGGCCGCGGCCACCAGGCCCAGACCGACGACGAGGAGAGCGGAGCCGAGGAAGGCCCGCGGGGCGATGTCCCACCCGGTGAGGCGAGTGACGAGGACCAGGGCGCCGACCACGATGAGCAGGCCGGCGATGGTGACGCCCGGGACGGGGGAGCGGGGCTCGCGGGGCTGCCGGCGCCGGGGGATCCGGTCGAACGGCGTGCCCGTCCCCCCGTCTCCCGGTGCCCCGGAGGGCATCAGCAGCCAGAGCAGCAGGTAGACCAGAACGCCGCTGCCGCCGGCGAAGGTCAGGGCCACGAAGCCGACCCGCCAGAGCAGCGCGTCGACGCCGCTGTACTCGGCCAGGCCACCGCAGACGCCGCCGATCATCTTGTTGCTCCGGCTGCGGTGCAGCTGCGGGCGGACCGGCGGCTCCGGCGGCGGGGCCGAGGGCGGCGGCCAGGACGGCGGATCGGCGGAGGGCGGGGCGGGGGGCGGTGCCGAGGTCATGGGAAGCACCCTGCCGATCGCGGGGAGCGCCCACCATCAGGGAAGGCCCCCATCCGACCCTGGTTCCTCTTCCGGGGTGATCACCGGTGTCGGACCGGCTCGCCCCGGTGCGACGATCAGGGCGTGACCACCCCCGCCGTCCCGGCGCCGCCGAGCCCACCGCAGCCGCGGCCCCCGCTCGTGCGGGTGCGGTCGGGCCGCGTGCTCGCCGGGGTGGCGGCCGGCACGGCGGCGCACCTGCGCCAGGATCCGCTGGTCGTGCGGGTGGCGTTCGCCGTCCTGGCCGCCACCGGCATCGGGGTCGTCCTGTACGGGCTGCTCTGGCTGACCATGCCCGTCGCGCAGCCGGGCACGCAGGAGGCCTCGCCGCCGGCGGCCGGGGTCGGCTGGCGGCCGTCGGGACGCCGGGAGCTGCTCGGCCTGATCGTGCTCGCCGTCGTGGCCGTCGGACTGCTCAGCCGGCTCGTCCAGTGGGGCACGAGCGCCCTCGTCCTCCCGCTGACGCTGGTCGCCATCGGTCTCGCCGTCATCTGGCGGCAGCTCGACAGCGACCGGGAGCTCGACGTCCCCGGTGGCCGCTGGGCGCTGGCCGGCGGCGCCGCGCTGGCCGCGGGCGGCGTCGTCCTGCTGCTGGCGACCACGGGGCAGCTGACCGCCGCGCGGAACGGCTTCGCGGCCACGCTGGTGATCCTCACCGGCGTCGTGCTCGCGACCGCGCCGGTGTGGCGGCGGCTGCTCGACTCGCGGTCGCTGGAGCGCACCGCCCGGATCCGCTCGGAGGAGCGCGCGACCGTGGCCGCGCACCTGCACGACTCCGTGCTGCAGACCCTCGCCCTGATCCAGCGGCACGCCGAGGACCCGCAGACGGTCAGCCGGCTGGCCCGCGGTCAGGAGCGGGAGCTGCGGGCCTGGCTCTACGAGCCTGCCGTCGTGCGCGAGGGCGGCACGTGGGCGGGCCTGGTCGCGGGGCTGGTCACCGAGGTCGAGGCCGACCACGCGCTGATCGTCGACCCGGTGGTCGTCGGCGACGCACCGGTCGACGACGCGCTGGCCGCGCTGGGCGCC
>DASYGS010000122.1:0-52549 GCA_035999465.1 Blastococcus sp.
CGGTGCAGATCGGTGGCCATGTCACCGGGGTCGACGGCGTAGATCCGCAACCCCGGCTCCTCGACGGCGAGGACGGCGGTGAGCTGGTCGAGCGCGGCCTTGCCGGCGCCGTACCCGCCCCAGCCGGCGTAGGCCTCGACCGCGGCGTCGGAGCTGATGTCCAGCACCCGGCCGCCCGCGGCCCGGAGCGCCGGCAGCACCTGCTGGGCCAGGGCCAGCGGCGCGACCGCGTTGATCCGCAGGATCCGCTCGAGCTCCGCGGCGGGCAGCTCGGCCAGCGGGGGCATCGGGATCGGGCCGAGATCGCTGGCGTTGTTCACCAGCAGGTCGAGGCGGGGCCCGACGGCCGCGGCGAGCGCGGTGCGGTGGGCGGGGTCGGCGACGTCGCCGGGCACGGCGGTGACCAGGTCGGGGGAGGGGAGACCGGCGGCGGCGGCGGCCAGCCGGGCGGCGTCGCGGCCGTCGACGACGAGCCGCCAGCCGCGGCCGTTCAGGGCGGTGGCGAGCGCGCGGCCCAACCCCTTCGAGGCGCCGGTGACGAGTGCGGTGTGCGGGTTCATGGGTCTACCGTCGAATGTCAAGTGGACTTGAGGTCAAGGGGTGGGCGTGGACCTTCTCGCGATCGGTGAGGTGGCGGCGCGCTCGGGCATGGCGCCGTCGGCCCTGCGCTACTACGAGCAGCTGGGCCTGATCGGCGCCACCCGCACCCCCGGCGGGGCCCGGCGCTATCCGCGCACCGTGTTGCGCCGCCTCGCCGTCATCCGGGCGGCACGCAACGTGGGGCTGTCGCTCGAGGAGGTCCGGTCGGCGCTCGGCACGCTGCCCGACGGGCGGCCGCCGACGGTCACCGACTGGGCGCGGCTGTCGGAGGGGTGGCGTGACCGGCTGGACGAGCAGATCGCGGCGCTCACCCAGCTGCGCGACGGCCTGACCTCCTGCATCGGCTGCGGGTGCCTGTCGCTGGAGCGGTGCGCGCTGTCCAACCCCGGCGACCTGGCCGCCCGCGACGGATCGGGCGCCCGGTGGCTCGCGCCCGCGCTGCGTCGGAGGGGATGATCCGGAGGGTCGGCAGGGGGAGGTCCGCATGACCGTCATGCCCGCCGCGTTCATCGGCCACGGCAACCCGATGAACGCGCTGGAGAGCAACCGCTACACCGAGGCCTGGCGCACGTTCGGGCGGTCGGTGCCGCGCCCACGGGCGATCCTGGTCGTCTCCGCGCACTGGTACATCCAGGCCACGGCGGTCACGGCGATGCCGCGGCCCCGCACGATCCACGACTTCTTCGGCTTCCCGCGCGAGCTGTTCGACGTCCGCTACGACGCCCCCGGCCTGCCCGATCTCTACGCGGAGGTCGCCGACATCGTGCACCCGGCCTGGGTGGGCGCCGACGTCGACAGCTGGGGCATCGACCACGGCGCCTGGTCGGTGCTGATGCACGCCTTCCCGGAGGCCGACATCCCGGTCGTGCAGCTGTCGATCAACGCGCTCAAGAGCTTCGACTACCACCTGCAGCTCGGCGCGGCCCTCGCCCCGCTGCGCGAGGACGGCGTGCTGGTCGTCGGCAGCGGCAACGTGGTGCACAACCTCGGCGGGGTCAGCCGCGCCCTGCCCGACGCCGGCTTCGACTGGGCGCAGCGCTTCGACGAGGACGCGAAGGAGCGCATGCTCAGCGACCCCACCGACGTGGGCCGGCTCGACGGGCACCGCGACTTCGACCGCGCCGTCCCGACGCCCGACCACTTCCTGCCGCTGCTGTACCTGGCCGGCATGGCCGGAGTCACCAGCACGGCCGCCGACGTGCTGGTCGACGGTTACGCCTACGGCTCACTGTCGATGACCTCGTACACGATCGGCATGACCTGCCCGCCGTCGTCGGGCGGTGGCATCGCCGCCGCGCTGCCCGACGGCCCGCCCACCGACGGCGCCAACATCTGACGCCGGCGGCCTCAGGCGGTGAGGCCGACGACGTCGCCCACGACCCACACCGACGGCGGCCGGACGGCCTCGTCGGCGAGCGTCTGCGGCAGCGCCGACAGCGTCGTCCGGACGACGCGCTGCGTGGGCATCGAGCCGTCGGACACAATCGCCACCGGGGTCTCCGGCGCGCGGCCGTGCTCGACGAGCGCGGCCGCGATCGCGGCCGCGGTGTCCACGCCCATCAGGACGACGACGGTGCCACGCAGCCGGCCGAGCGCCGCCCAGTCGACCAGCGACTGCGGATGGCCGGGCGGCAGGTGTCCCGAGACGACGACGAACTCGTGGGTCAGCCCGCGGTGGGTCACCGGGATGCCGACCAGCCCGGGCACGCCGATCGCGCTGGTCACGCCCGGTACGACCTCGACCGGGATGCCCGCAGCGGCGCACGCCTCGAGCTCCTCCATGCCGCGGCCGAAGACGAAGGGGTCGCCCCCTTTGAGCCGCGCCACCCGCTTGCCGCCGAGCGCGTGCTCGATCAGCAGTGCGTTGATCTGCTCCTGCGCCATCGACCGGCCGCGGGGCAGCTTCGAGGCGTCGATGACCTCCACGTCGGTCGGCAGCGACGCCAGCAGCGACAGCGGGGCGAGGTGGTCGGCGATCACGACGTCGGCCTGCGACAGCGCGCGCAGCCCGCGCACGGTGATCAGGTCGGGGTCGCCGGGGCCGCCCCCGACCAGGACGACGCCGCCGCGCCGCCCGCCCGCCGGTGCCCGGCCGGCCCGATCGGAGATGCTGCCGTCGGTGAGGCCGCTGACGACGGAGTCGCGCACGCCGACCGCCCGCTGCGGGTCGCCGCCACCGTGCACGCCGACGACGAGATCGCCCTGGCGGCCGACGGCAGGGGTCCAGGCGCTGGACGCCGACCGGTCGTCGGCGCGGGCGCAGAAGATGCGGGCCTGCTCGGCCTCCTCGGCGACCGCGGCGTTGACCTGCGGATCGTCGGTCGCGGCCACCGCGTACCAGGCCCCGTCGAGGTCGCCCGGCATGTAGCCGCGGGGGAGCCAGCTCACCGACCCGGGGTCGACGAGCGCCTCGAGCGCGGGCGTGACGTGCGGGCTGACGACCGTGACCCGCGCGCGGGCGTCGAGCAGCCCGGCCACCCGGCGGTGGGCGACCTGGCCGCCGCCCACGACGACCACCCGCCGCCCGAGCAGGCGCAGGCCGACGGGGTAGACCACCCCGGAGCCGGGGTCGACGGGGGTCGCGTTCATGTCCGCCTCATGAGACCACGGGGGTCGCGCGCGGGTCCTACGGGCAGAGTGGGCGGCGACGGTCCGGCGGCAGGAGGCAGGTTCCAGGTGGGCGACGTGCGGATGCGCCGGATGCTCGACGGCGCGGCGGTCGTCGCCGGTGCCGTCGTCCTGGCGCTGCTCCTGGCCGCCGTGCACCTGCCCTCGCCGGCGCTGTTCGGTGGGCTGATCGCCGGGCTGGTCCGGGCCCTCGGCGGCCGCGGGCGGGCCGCCGTCCCGGTGTCGGCGACCGTGGCCGCGCAGGCCGTCATCGGCGTCACGATGGGTGCGCTGGTCGACGTGGGCACGCTGCGCGCGGTCGCCGAGAACTGGCTCGCCGTTCTGCTGGTGACCGTGGGCACGCTCGCGCTCAGCCTGGTCGCCGGGCTGCTGCTGCGGCTCCAGCGCGGCATCACCCCGGTGACCGGGGCGTTCTCGATGATCGCCGGCGGCGCGTCCGGGATCATCGTGATGGCCCGCGAGCTGGGCGCCGACGAGCGGATGGTCGCGGTGCTGCAGTACCTGCGGGTGCTGCTGATCGTCGTCCTCATGCCCGTGGTCGCGACCACGCTCTACGGCGGCGCGGCCGGCGCCGGCGGGGCCGGCAGCGGGGGCGCGCAGGCCTGGCCGGCGGCGCTGCTGTTCACCGCCGTCTGCGGGCTGGTCGGCGTGACCGCCGGTCGGCTGCTGCGGCTCCCGGTGGCCCCGTTGCTGGGGCCGATGCTCGCCGCCGCGGCGGCGGCGCTGACCGGGCTGGCGCACGGCGGCGTCCCGGCGGTGGTGCAGGCCGCGGCCTTCCTGGTGATCGGACTGCAGGTCGGGCTCAGCTTCACCCGGGCCAGCCTGCGGACCATCGGCCGCGCGCTGCCGGCCGCGCTCGCCGTGATCGTCGGGCTGATCGGTGCGTGCGCCGGGCTCGGCGCGCTGCTGGCGGCGGCCACCGGCACGAGCGCGCTCGACGGCTACCTGGCCACGACGCCGGGCGGCCTGTACGCCGTGCTCGCCACCGCGAGCGACAGCGGCGCGGACACCACGTTCGTCCTCTCGGTGCAGGTGCTGCGGTTGTTCGTGATGCTGCTCAGCGCCCCGCTCGTGGCCCGCCGGCTGCGGCGGGCCGGAGCCGGACGCCCGGCGTCCCGGGAGTGAACGGGCGCTGAACCGTCGGTGTCCGCGCCTACCCTGGTCGAGGTCGTGCAGTCGGACGAGGGGGACGGAACTGACCGGGGGTGCAGCTGTGGGAGCCGGGAGCGACGACGACGGCGCGGCGGCGGAGGACGCCGTGCTGCTGTACGTGGGCGGCCCGCTCGACGGGCGGGTGGAGATCCGCGCGGCGCGGCATGGGGAGCCCCTGCCGACGGTGACGCACGTGCACCTGCACGACGGCCCGAAGGTCGTCCACCGCTACGACCTGCAGCCGCTCACCGAGCAGGCCGGCGTCTACCACGTGCGCCCGCGGGAGCCGCGGACGAGCCGGGAGGACGACGCCCCCGCCTAGACCGGGCTTGCGCCCGCCCCGTCCCGTGTGTCACAGGTGACACTTCGACACCAATTGGTCACAGAGGGGGTTGGGACTGCCGATAAGGGGGCACCATGTGCTCACGGGGCCGTCGTGGCGCGCGTCCCCGGGACGGGGGGCTCCATGACATCGGCCGAACCGGCGCGGCCCGCGATCCCGCGGGCGCGCGAGGTGCAAGCAAGTGTGCTCGCGGCTTTCCAGCTCGTGGAGGACGCCCGGTACCTGGGCTCCGACCGCAGACCCCGGCGGGACCGCGTCCGGCAGATGGCCGAACGTGCGGTCGCCGACCGCCGGCTGCAGCGGGACCTGCGCGCCAGCTGACCGGCGGTGGCGGACCGGCCCTCAGGCGACGCAGAACTCGTTGCCCTCCGGGTCGGCCATCGTCACCCACTCGTGCGGCCCCTGGCTCGCGCGCCAGAGCTCCGTGGCGCCCAGCCCGGTCAGCCGACCGACCTCGGCCTCGCGCCGCTCCGGCCCGACGCGCACGTCGAGGTGCATCCGGTTCTTGACCGTCTTCGCCTCCGGCACCTGCTGGAACAGCAGCCGGGGGCGCCCCGGATCGGGGGAGTTGAGCGCCGCTCCCGCGCGCCAGACCAGGGCGCCGCGGTGCCGCGTCGTCTCCTCCTCCGTCGCGGCGCCGATCTCGACCATCCGGCGGATGAAGGCCTCGTCCTGCGCCTCCACCTGCCAGCCGAGCACCTCCGCCCACCAGTCGGCCAGCACGTGCGGGTCGGAGCAGTCGACCGCGACCTGGACCTCGAACGCCATGGCGCAGACCGTAGGGGACGCCACCGACGGGACGGGGCGCCTCAGAGCTCCAGGGCGAGCGAGGCCCTGAGCTCGGCCTCGTCGGGCACCGTCCGGTCGCGGCAGTGGTCGCGCAGCACCTGCGAGAACGGCGGGAAGACCGACCGGTCGACCCGCCGCTCGGGATCCCACAGGCCCGAGCGCATGACCGCCTTCGAGCACTGGAAGTAGGCCCGCTCGACCCGCAGCACGAGCACCGACAGCGGGGGCTTGCCGAAGTCGGTGAGGTCGATGCCCAGTTCGTCGGGGCCGACCAGCGTGGCGGTGCCGTACACGCGCAGCGTCTCGTCGATGCCCGGCACGACGAACATCAGCGCCGCGCGGGGGTTGGCCGCGATGTTGCGCAGGCTGTCGACCCGGTTGTTGCCCTGGCGGTCGGGCAGCGCGAGCCGGTGCTCGTCGAGCACGCGCACGAACCCGGGGTCGCCGCCCCGCGGCGAGACGTCCGGCCACCCGTCGACGGTGGCGGTGGCCAGGGTGGCGAACGGCGACAGACCGATGAACGCCGTGCAGTGCCCGTCGAGGCGGTGGATGACCTTGTCGAGCACCCGCTGCGACGCGTTCCGGTAGCCGGCCAGGGCATCGGTGTCCACGCACGGACCGTAGACGGCGCCGCGACTACCCTGCGCTCCCGTGCCGCCGGTCTGGAGTTCCCCCGTCCGTTTCGTCGAGTGCGACCAGCAGGGCGTCGTCTTCAACGCGCACTACCTCGTGTGGGCCGACGAGGCGGTGAACTCCTGGTGGACCCGCCTCGGTGTGGACTGGCCCGCGCTGATCGCGGAGGGCGTCGACTACTTCGTGGTGGCCAGCACCCAGCAGTGGCAGACCTCGGCGCGCTATGGGGACGTCGTCGACGTGGACGCCGAGCTGGTGGAGATCGGCCGCACCAGCGTCACCGTGCGCTTCGTCGTCCGAGTGGGGGAGCGGCAGTGCTGCGAGGTCCGCACCACCTACGTCTGCACGCGGGAGGGCCGCTCGACGCCCTGGCCCGACGAGGTGCGGGCCCTGCTCACCGCGACCTGACGCGTCAGGTCGCGGGCGTCGGACCCCAGCCGGCCTTCTCCTGGCCGGACAGCTCGGCGATCGCCGTCATGATGCGGTCGGTGACCTCCCGCCGGGCCCGGCCCTTGCCGGCCTCGCCGCGGTGCTCGGGGAAGGCCAGTGGCTCGCCGAAGGTGACCGAGATGCGCCGCAGCCGCGGCCACCGCGCGCCGATCGGCTGCACCTTGTCGGTGCCGGCCACCGCGACCGGCACGACCGGGCAGTCGGCGGTCAGCGCGAGCCAGGCGACGCCGGTCTTGCCGCGGGCGAGCCGCCCGTCGCGCGAGCGGGTGCCCTCGGGATAGATCCCGAACGCCCCACCCTCCGTCAGCACCCCGAGGGCCGGGTCGAGGGCCGCCTGCGCCGCCCGCTGCGTGCCCCGCTCGACGGGCAGTGCGCCCAGGGCGGAGAACAGGGCCTTCGACAGCCAGCCACCGATCCCGGGGGCGGTGAAGTACTCGGCCTTGGCCAGGTAGGTGACGCGGCGGGGGGCCACGATCGGGATCGCGATGCTGTCGATGAACGACAGGTGGTTGCTGGCCAGGATCACCGGCCCCGTCGAGGGCACGTGCTCGCGGCCGGCCACCCGGGGGCGGAACAGCACCCAGAAGATCGGCCGGATCACGAAGTGGGCGATGACGTAGAACACCCGGGCTCCTCCTCCGTCCGGCTACCGGACGGTGGCAGCGCCCACCGGCTCGTGCCGTGCGCGCATTCTCCCGAACGGGCCCTCCGCGCACCGACCCCGGGGCTCCGGTCAGCGCAGGGACTGCTCCGGCGGGCAGGCGTCGCGCAGGATCGCCCGGACGTCGTCGGGCAGGCGGGTGTGCCCCGAGGCGGACTCGGTGATCGCCTGGGCGACGTCGCGCACCTTCCGGTGGGTGTGGCTGGAGATGTGCGTCAGCAGGTCGAAGGCCACCTTGTCCCTGCAGCTGGTCAGCAGCATCAGGATCCCCTTGGCCTGCTCGATGGCGGCCCGGCTGGCCATCGCGGCCCGCAGTTGCTCCACCTCGTTCCGGAGCGCCACCACCTCGTCCAGGTGGGTGCCCGGCGGTGGGCAGTCGGTGAGGTCGAGGCACATCCCTTCGACCCCGCTGACCGCGCCGCCGGCGTCGAGGCACGGCTCGCCCACGAGGAGGAACTCCCGCGGGGCGCCGTCGGGGAGGGTGAGCCGGGTGCGGAGGGCGAAGGGCTGCCCGCCCGTGCACGCCCCGGTCAGGGCCGCGAGGACGCGCTCCCGGTCGTCGGGGTGCTGGAGCCGGAGCAGGGCGTCGGTCGTGGGTGCGGCGCTCCCCGGGGCGAGGCCGTGCAGCGTGAACATCTCGGCGGACCACCACCACGCGCTGCTGCCGCGGTCGTACCGGTATCTCCCGATCAGCCGGGCGGCCGGTGGCGGCGCGGTCGCACCGTTCCGGGGTGCCGGCGCCGACGGGCGCAGGCCCGTGGCCGGATGTGCGGCACGGGCAGGTGCGCGATGACGGGACACTGCCGGTGAGGACATGCCGTTCTCCTCGCCAGAGGCGTGCCGGCCGGGGCCGGCAGGACCGCGGATCCGTTGTTTCGAGCCCGCATCTCCACCGGGCCGACGCTGTGCGGACCGGCTGCTCCGATGCAGGGACGGTACGTCGGCCTCCGGTGACCCGCACGGCGTGACCCGCCGTCCCCCGGGGGGCCGTCAGGGCAGGAGTGCCCCGCCCCCGACGTGCCGTGACGAAGCGTGCCGGGAGCACGACCGAGCGCACCACATGGGGACGGCGCCGCGGCGTCGTCCCTAGGATCGGTGGACATGCGCCTGTTCGGCCGTTACGACGGCGTCGCCCGGCCGATCGTGACCTATGGCAGCGACCCCGTGCTGCACCGCGCGTGCGCGCCGGTGACCGTCTTCGACGAGGACCTTCGCCGCCTGGTGCTCGACATGTTCGCGAGCATGACCGAGGCCGACGGGGTCGGGCTCGCGGCGAACCAGGTCGGGGTCGACGCCCGCATCTTCGTCATCGACTGCCCGGACGCCGACGGGGAGGACGTCGTCGGCTACGTCATCAACCCGGTGCTGACCGTGCCCGACCCGGTGGACGACGAACCGGCCGAGGAGGTCACCGAGGAGGGCTGCCTCTCGGTGCCCGGCCCCTACGCCGACCTGCCGCGCGCCTTCCGGGCCCGCGTCGACGGCATCGACCTGTCGGGGGATCCGGTGACCATCGAGGCGACCGGGATGGCCGCCCGCTGCCTGCAGCACGAGGTCGACCACCTCGAGGGCATCGTGTACGTCGACCGGCTGCCCGCCGACGAGCGGGACAGGCTGCTGGCCGAGGCCGCGGGGCCCGGCGGTGAGCTGCCCGCGTGAGGGGCCGGCTCGTCCTCTTCGACCTCGACGGCACGCTGGTCGACTCCACCGCCGGCATCTGGGCCTCGGTGCGGGTCGCCGCCGCCGAGCTGGGCCTCCCGGAGCCCACCCCCGCGCAGCTGCGCGCCATGGTCGGTCCGCCCCTGGACGACGGTTTCGCGCTCGTCCTCGGGGTGCCGGCCGCCGACGTGCCCCGTGCCGTCGCGGCCTACCGGGCGACCTACGCGGCCGGGGCGATGCTCGACGTGACCGTGTACGACGGCATCCGGGCGCTGCTGGCCACGCTGACCGACGCCGGCGCGAGGCTGGCGGTCGCCACCAGCAAGCCGGAGCCCTTCGCCGTGCGGGTGCTCGAGCACACCGGCCTGCTCGGTGCCTTCGCCGGGGTGCACGGCGCCAGCCTCGACGGCGCCGTCCGGCGCAAGGAGCAGGTGGTCGCCGCGGCGCTCGCCGCGCACCCCGGCGGCCTGGACCCGGTGCTGGTGGGCGACCGGTCGCACGACGTGCTGGGCGCCGCCGTGCACGGGCTGCCGTGCATCGGCGCCGGCTGGGGGCCGGCCGAGGACGGCGAGCTGGAGGAGGCCGGGGCCGCGGTGGTCGTGGCGACGCCGGGCGAGGTCGTCGGCGCGCTCGGCCGGAAACTCGGCTGACGATCGGGCCGCGCTCATCGATGATGGGCCGGGTCGACGACATGGGGGGCGACGATGGAAGCGCTGACGGAGCGGCAGGTGCGCCGCTCGTTCGTCAACTGCTCGCGCGGGGAGGCGATGGGCCTCACCCTGCCGCGGGGGTTCGACGCCCTCGACTGGGCGGAGCTGGAGCTGCTGGGCTGGCGTGACCCGAGGGCACCGCTGCGCGGCTACCTGGTCGTGCCCGTCGACGGCGCACCGGTCGGCATCGCGCTGCGGGCGGCCGAGACCCGCATGTCGAGCCGGACGCCGGCCATGTGCCTGCTCTGTCAGACCGCGCAGTCCGGCGACGCCGTCTCGCTGTTCGCCGCACCGCGGGCGGGGGAGTCCGGGCGCAACGGCAACACGGTGGGCACGTACATCTGCGCCGACCTCGACTGCGCACACCGGGTGCGCCGGGAGATCCCGCCGTGGCTGCTGGAGCGGAACCCGGCCGAGGTGGTGGTCGAGCTCGCGGCCGGGCTGCGGGAACGGGCCGCCGCGTTCCTCGACTCGGTGCGCCGGCCCTGACCGTCAGGTGGCGAGGGCGCCCGCGTTGCTGCTCTCGGGGCAGGCCTGCGCCGGCGCGCTCCGGCGCAGCAGCAGGGCGGCGGCAGCGGACAGTGCGAGCACGATGACGGCGGCGCCGTAGATCTCCGCCGTCCTCGCCAGGCCCACCGAGCCGACCGCGATCCCGGCCGCGATCGCCGGAACGCTGAACATCAGGTAGCTGACCACGAAGACGCTGGAGAGCAGCCCGGCCCGCTCGCCGGGTGCGACGCCGCGGGTCACGGTCGCCATGGCGCCGAGGAACGCGGCGCCGAACCCGAACCCGGAGACGACGGCGGCGACGAAGAACAGCGGCAGCGACCCGGTGAGCAGCGCGCCCACGGTGCCGGCGACGCCGGCCGAGAAGATCAGGGCGCCCACGATCATCCCGCGCTCGGGCCGCAGGCCGCGCAGCAGCAGCGAGCCGGCCAGGCCGGTGCCGTTGAGGGCGAGGATGAGGAGGCTGCCGACCAGGTGGTCGTTCACGCCGAAGACGCCGGCCACCAGCGAGGGGCCGAGCGAGGCGTAGAGGCCGCCGAGCGCCCAGGTGGCCGCCAGGCACGGCAGGACAGCGAGGAAGGCGCCGCGCTGGGCCGGGGGCACGTGCACGTTCGGGCGCAGCGAGGCGAGCGCGCCCGGCAGCCGGGGGGAGGACTCCGGCAGCCGCAGCACGGCCACCGCGGCGAGCAGGAAGACCGCGGTCAGGATGCCGAACACCCAGTCGGTCGGTGCCGGGACGAAATCGACCAGCACGCCGGCCCCGACCGCGCCGAGGGACAGCCCGAGCCCGGGGGAGGCGCTGTTGACCAGCGGCCCGAGCGGGCGGTCGCTGTGCTGGAAGTCCAGGAGGGCGGCACCGAGCGCGCCGGTCATCGCGCCGGTCGCCAGGCCCTGCACGACGCGCGCCGCCATCAGCCAGCCCACGTCGCCGGCCAGCAGGAACAGCACCATGGCGCCGGCCTCCAGCACGAGGCCGCCGGCCAGCACCGGGCGCCGTCCGACGTGGTCGGACAGCGCGCCGACCACCAGCAGCGCCGTCAGCAGCGCGAAGGCGTAGACGGCGAACACCAGGGTCAGCACGCCGGAGCTGAAGCCGAACCGCTCCTGGTACACGCGGTACAGCGGCGACGGGACCCCCGACGCGGCGAGCACGAGGACCAGGAGGACGGCGACGGACCAGAAGGCGGTCGACCGGGACGGTCCGGAGGCGGGCACGACAGGGGTCAAGCGCCGGGGCGGCGGGTTGATTCCCCTGGTCGGCGGGTCGCGGTCAGCTCCAGTCGCGGGTGAACCCCGGCGGCACGAGGACGTCGTCGCGGGTCAGGTCGTGCACCGACGACCTGCCCAGCCCCAGGAGCGCCTCGTTCATGCCCGACCGGAGGATCGACAGGACGTTCTGGACGCCGCGCTCGCCACCGGCACCCATGCCCCACAGGTAGGCCCGGCCGATCATCACGGCCTTGGCGCCCAGCGCCATCGCCTTGACGACGTCGCTGCCGCGGCGGATGCCCCCGTCGAGCAGCACCTCGATCTGGTCGCCCACCGCCTCGGCGACCGCCGGCAGGGAGCGGATCGAGCCCGGCGTGCTGTCGAGGTTGTTGCCGCCGTGGGTGGACACCGAGATCGCCGAGGCGCCGGCGTCGACCGCGCGCCGGGCGTCGTCGGGCCGGGTGATGCCCTTGACCATGAACGGGCCGCCCCACTGCTCGCGCAGCCAGGCGACGTCCTCCCAGCGGGGCAGCGCCGTGCCCATCCACTCGCCGTAGGCGCCGAAGAAGGTCGGCGGCTGCTCGCCGGCGAGGGCCAGGTTCGGCACGGAGAGGTCGGGGATCTCGCCGCGGCGCAGGTACTCCGACAGCCAGCGGGGGCGGCGCAGCACCTCGGGGGCGAACTTCAGGGCGTTCTTGACGTCGATCTTCTCGGGGATCGGCGGGCTGCCCCAGTCGCGGCGGGAGGCGAAGGACCAGTCCAGCGTGACGATCAGGCCCTTGGCCCCGGCGGCGCGGGCGCGCTCGGCCCGGGCGAGGATCCGCTCGCGGTCGCCCACCCAGTACATCTGGAAGAACAGCTTGGGGTTCGCGGCGGCGACCTCCTCGACGGGCTTGCTCGCGAACGAGCTCAGGCCCATGGCGGTGTCCTCGGCGGCCGAGGCGCGGGCCACGGCGACCTCACCGTCGGGATGCACCGCCTGCACGCCGGTGGGGGAGATGAGCACCGGGAAGGAGACGTCCTGGCCCATGACCGTCGTCGCCAGTTCGCGCTTCGCCGGCAGGTCGGCGACGTGCGGCCGGAAGCCGAGCTCGTCGAAGGCCGCCTCGTTGTCGCTGCTGGTCAGCCCCTTCTCGGTGCCGGCCACCAGCGCCATGTACACCGAGCGCGGCAGCCGCTTCCTGGCCCGCTGCTGGGCTTCCGCGACGGTCTCGAACCAGTCCCTGGTGCTCGCCATCCGGCCATGATGCGGCATGTGGCACTCAGTGTCACGGCGCGTGCGGGAAGCCGCGGCCCGTCGCAGCGGTTGGTGGGGGCATGAGCCAGCCGCTGAACATCGATCTGCACTCGGAGTACCTGCGGGCCGATCTCTTCCTCGCGATGGGGCAGCCCACCGAGGCGGCCCGCATCCTCGCGCCGGTGGTCGAGGGGGAGCCGGCGAACGAGGCTGCGCTGGAACTACTGGCCCGGGCCTACTTCGGCTCCGCCCAGCTCGCCCGCGCCGAGGAGGCGCTGACCCGGCTGGTCGAGCTGGCGCCGGCCAACGGCTGGGCCCGCCGGGCGCTGGCCCGCACCCTGGAGCGGCAGAGCCGGGGCGTCGAGGCCGTCGCCCACCACCGCATGGCGGACGCGCTCGGCGCCGCGTGATGCCGGCGCGTACGCGCCTCGTACCGTCGTCCCCGTGACCATCCCCGTCCGCCCCGGCGCCACCCGGCCCGCTGCCACGCCCGACCCGCTGGCCCCGCTGCTCGACCTGCCCGGGGTCCGGGAAGCGGCCGACGGCGCCCGCGCCGGCATCGACCGGCTGCTGCGGCACAAGGTGCTGCGCCGGGAGTCGGCCGGGGTGAGCACCGAATCGGCGTTGCGAGGAGCCCGGGCATCGGCGGCACTCGAGGGTGCCGACGTCCCCCTGGCCGACCTGCGGGCCGGCGGCGTCGAGGACCCGCTGGTGCAGGGTGCCCTCCGCGCCTCCGCCGGGCTCGGCTCGATGGTCGAGACCTGGCCGCGCGCGCCCGGCCAGGTGCTCGCCCGGCTGCACGTCCTGGCCGCCGCGGACCTCACCGGTCCGGCCGAGCTCGGCCGCCCCGCCCCGCACGCCGGCCCCCGGCTGTCCGGCCTGTTCTCGCTGGTCACGGGGACGACGTCGGTGCCGGCCGTGCTCGTGGCCGCGCTGGTGCACGGCGAGATCGCCGCACTGGCCCCGTTCGGGAGTGCCGACGGCGTGGTGGCCCGCGCCGCCGGCCGGCTCACCGGCATCACCCGCGGGCTGGACCCGAAGGCCGTGTCGGTGCCCGAGGTCGGCTTCGTGGAGCTGGGCCGCGAGGCCTACGACGCGGCACTGGCCGGCTACCGCTCGGGCGACCCCGCCGGCGTCGCGGCCTGGCTGGTGCACTGCTGCCGGGCCACCGAGCACGGCGCGCTGGAGGGTCTGGCGATCTGCGAGAGCCTGCTGCGCGGCTGATCTGCACGTCCGGGCCGGACGGCGAACACTGGACGCCGTGAAGTATCTCGACGTCGACGGTCTCGGTCCGGTCAGCCGGATCGGGCTGGGTACCTGGCAGTTCGGCTCGCGGGAGTGGGGCTACGGCAGCGCGTACGCCGACCGGGCCGCGCGCGACATCGTTCGGCGGGCCCGCGAGCTGGGCATCACGCTGTTCGACACCGCCGAGATCTACGGCTTCGGGCGGAGCGAGCGGATCCTCGGCGAGGCGCTCGGGCACGAGCGCGGCGAGGTCGTGGTGGCCAGCAAGGTCTTCCCCCTGGCGCCGTTCCCGCCGATCGTGCGGCAGCGGTGCGCGCGCAGCGCCGCCCGGCTCGGGCTCGACCGCATCCCGCTGTACCAGGTGCATCAGCCGAATCCGGTCGTACCGGATTCGGTGATCATGCCCGGTCTGCGGCAGTTGCTCGACGAGGGCCGGATCGGTGCCGTGGGCGTCTCCAACTACTCCCTCGCGCGCTGGCGGCAGGCCGACACCGCGCTCGGCCGGCCCGTCGTCAGCAACCAGGTGCAGTTCTCCGTGGCCCACGCCGCGCCGCTGGAGGACCTCGTGCCCTTCGCCGAGCGCGAGAACCGGCTGGTCATCGCCTACAGCCCGCTGGCCCAGGGTCTGCTCGGCGGGCGGTACGACGCCGGGCACCGGCCGGGTGGCGTGCGGGCGGTCAACCCGCTGTTCGGCACGGAGAACCTGCGCCGGGTCACGCCCCTGCTGGACCTCCTGCGCGACGTCGCGGCCACGCACCAGGCCAAGCCGGCCCAGGTCGCGCTCGCCTGGCTGGTCGCCCTGCCGCGGGTGGTGGTGATCCCCGGCGCCTCCAGCGTCGAGCAGCTCGAGTTCAACGCGGCCGCCTCGGAGATCTCGCTGACGGCGGCGGAGAACGACGAGCTGACCGCGGCGGCGCGGGCGTTCACCCCGGTCTCGGGGATCCAGACCCTCGTCGACGGCGTGCGGGAGCGGCTCGGCGTCTGACCTCGGCGCGACGACCGGGCACGTCAGTGCGGCGCCAGGACCAGGCCGAGCAGCGCCACCACGATCACCGCCGCCACGCCGCCGGCCGCGGCGGCCAGCCAGCGGCCGGTGAGCGCGCCCGCGCCCACGGCGGCCAGCAGCGCCAGCCACGGGCCAGAGAGCGACAGGAACAGGCCCAGGCGGCGGCGACGGGAGCGGCGGCGCCGGCGACCGGTGCGCGCGGTCTGCCCGAAGAGGACCGCGGCGACCGTGACCGCCACGAGGGCCAACCACGCGACCACCGGGGTGAACACGACCGCAGGATGAACCACCCGGCCGCGGAACGGCGCGCTGCCTCGCCGCCGAGGTCAGGCGCCGCGGCGCCTGCGGCGGCCGGGAAGCGGGCCGAGGTCGGCCGGCAGACCGGCCCGCGCCGCCCGGTGCCGGGCGTACCAGGCCAGCCCGACGACGGCGGCACCCACGCCCATGGCAGCGCCCGTGACCACCGGCGCCGACGGTGCGGAGAACCGGGACCTGATGGTGACCGGCCGGCTGAACTGGAGCACGGGCCAGCCGCGTTCGAGGGCGGCCTTGCGCAGGCCGCGGTCGGGATTGACCACGGTCGGGTGGCCGACGGCCGACAGCATGGGGAGGTCGGTGATCGAGTCGCTGTAGGCGTAGCAGTCGGCGAGGTCGTACCCGCCCTCGTCCGCGACGGCCCGCATCGCAACGGCCTTGTGCTCGGCGTAGGCGTAGAACTCGATCTCGCCGGTGTACCGGCCGTCCAGCGTGACCATGCGCGTGGCCACCACGCGGTCGGCGCCCAGCAGTTCGCCGATCGGCTCGACCATCTCCGCGCCGCTGCTGGAGACGATCACGATCTCCCGGCCCGCCGCGCGGTGCGCCTCGATCAGGTCGGCGGCCTCGGCGTAGACGAGGGGCTCGACGACCTCGTGCAGGGTCTCGCGGACGATCTCGTGCACTGTCCCGGCGTCCCACCCCGTGACCATCGAGGTGAGCTGCGCCCGCAGGCGCTCCATCTGCTGGGCGTCGGCGCCGGCGAGGGAGAAGACGAACTGCGCGTAGGCCGACTTCAGGACGGCGCGCCGATTGATCAGCCCACCGTGGAAGAACGGCCGGCCGAAGGCCAGTGCGCTGGACTTGGCGATGACCGTCTTGTCCAGGTCGAAGAACGCCGCTGCGCGGGTCACGGTTCACGACTGTAAGTGGATCGGATCGGCGTCGGCGGGTGTGCGCGCCGTCCACACCCCAACGGGTCATCCACAGATTTCGTCGAACTCTGCCACTCCAGGCGCTTTTCGGATGGGCTCGTCCTCGTGTCCGCCTACCTCTCGACGTCCCTGTCCACCCCGTCCGCGGGGCCTCCGGCGCGGCCACTGGTCGTCAGCGCCGACGATCGCCTGCTCGACGATGTGCTCCGCCTGCTCGCCGCTGCGGGCACCGAGCCGGAGCTCGCCACCGGGGGAGCGGCGCTCCGGCGGGCACACCGGGACGCGGCGCTGGTGCTCGTGGGCGCCGACGTGCTCGGGGCGGGGGTCGTGCGTGCTTTGCCGCGGCGGCCGGGCGTCGTGGTCGTGGCCGCCGGGGAGCTCTCCGCGGCGGAGTGGGCCACCGCGGTCGAACTGGGCGCCGAGCGGGTCGCGGTGTTGCCGGCTGACGAGGGCTGGCTGCTCGCCCGGGCCGCCGCGGCGGTGCGCACCCCGGTCGAGCGCGGCTGGCTGGCGGCGGTGGGTGGCAGCTGCGGAGGGGCCGGTGCCAGCACGCTGGCCGCCGCGCTGGCCCTCACCGCCGGTGGCGGCGGGCCCGGCGTGCTGCTGATCGACGCCGATCCGTGGGGCGGCGGCCTCGACCTGGTGCTCGGGGCGGAGCGCGACGACGGGCTGCGTTGGCCGCAGCTGGCCGAGCTGCGGGGGCGGGTGGCCGGTGACGCCCTGATGGCGGCGCTGCCCGACGTCGGCGGGGTATGCGTGCTCGCGGCGTCGCGGGGATCGCCGTCGCCGATCCCCGGGGAGGCGCTGACCGCGGTGGTCACGGCCGCGCGGGCGGCTGGGTGGCCGGTCGTGGTCGACCTGCCGCGACCGGGCCCGGCCGGTCCCGGTCCGGTGGCCGAGGCCGTGCTCGGCGAGGCCGACCTCGCGGCACTCGTGGTGCCGGGCCGCCTGCGCGCGGTCTCCGCCGCCCGTGCCCTCACCGGGGCGGACGAGGGCGGTTCGCCGTGGGCGGCGGCCCGGCTCGTCGTGCGCCCGGTGCCGGGCGGGCTCTCGGCCGCCGAGGTGGCCGAGGTCGTGGGTCGGCCGGTGGTCGCCGAGCTCCCGAACGACCGCAGCGCCGCGGCCCGTGGGGAGCGGGGCGACCCGCCGGCGGTGGCGGCCCGCTCGCCCCTCGGCGTCGTCGCGCGCCGCCTGCTGGCCGAGCTGCCGGTGAGGAGCAGGCTATGAGCGCCCCCGCCCTGCTCGACCGCGTGCGGGCCCGCCTCGCCCTGCAGCCGGGGGTGCCGACGCAGGCTGGGGTGGCGGCCCTCGTGCGCGAAGAGGCGGGCGGCCTCCTCGGTGACGACGACGTGCTGCTCGCCGTCCGCGAGGCCGTCGACGAGCTCGCCGGGGCGGGCCCGCTGGAACCGCTGCTCCGGTCGCCGGGCGTCACCGACGTCCTGGTCAACGGGCCCGGGCAGGTGTGGCTGGACCGGGGTGCCGGCCTGGAGCGATGTGCGGTGCGCTTCCCCGATGACGACGCGGTGCGCAGGCTCGCCGTCCGGCTGGCCGCGGCGGCGGGACGCCGGCTCGACGACGCCGCGCCGTGGGTCGACGTCGGCCTCCCCGACGGCACCCGCCTGCACGCGGTGCTGCCGCCGGTGTCCGGCAGCGGAACATGTCTCTCGCTCCGGGTGCTGCGCCGCCGTGCGCTGGACCTGGGGGCGCTCTCCGCCGCGGGGGCGCTGCCCGGGGAGAGCGAGCGACTGGTCCGGTCGGTGCTGTCGCGGCGGCTGGCGTTCCTGGTCACCGGCGGCACCGGCTCGGGCAAGACCACGCTGCTGTCCGCGCTGCTGGGTGTGGTCGATCCCGCCGAACGGCTTGTGATCTGCGAGGACGCGGCGGAGCTCACGCCGCAGCACCCGCACGTCGTCCGGCTGCTCACCCGGCCGCCCAACGTCGAGGGCGGCGGCCTGGTGAGCCTGCGCGACCTCGTCCGGCAGGCGCTCCGGATGCGGCCGGACCGGCTGGTGGTCGGAGAGGTGCGCGGCCCGGAGGTGGCCGACCTGCTGGCCGCGCTGAACACCGGTCACGACGGCGGCTGCGGCACCCTGCACGCCAACCGGCCGGCCGAGGTGCCCGCGCGGCTGGAGGCGCTCGGGGTCGCTGCGGGCCTGGACCGGCACGCCGTCCACAGCCAGGCGGCGGCGGCCGTCGCCGTGGTGCTGCACCTCCGGCGAACCCCGTCGGGCCGGCGGCTCGAGGAGATCGGCGTGCTGCGCCGGTCCGGTGACCTGGTCGTGGTCGAGGCGGGGTGGCGGGCCGACGGGGGCCCGTGCCGTGCCGGCGGGCGGCTCGCCGAACTGCTCGAACTCGACCCGGGAGAGCGGCGATGAGCGGCGCCTTCGCGTTGCTGGCGGCTGCGGTGCTGCTCTGGCCGGGGCCGCGTCGCCTCGAGCGGGCTCGGCTCGGGACGGGACACGCTGACGGCGGCCGCACCGCGGTGGCGGGGGCGCCGCGGCGGTTGCCGGTCCCGCTGGTGGTGGGCAGCCTCGCCGCGCTGACGGCGGCTGGCCTCAGCACCGCTCTCGTCGCGCTGCTGGCGGGGGTCTGCGCCTGGCTGGCGATGCGCGCCTGGCGCCTCCGCACGCGGGCCGCCGGTGACGCCGCCGCCGTTGCCGGGCTGACCGAAGCACTCGGCGTGCTCGGCGCCGAACTGCGCAGCGGCCGGACCCTGCAGGAGGCGACCAGGACCGCCGTCGCCGCCTGCCCCGACGAGCAGTGCGGCGGGGCGCTGGCCCTCGCCGTCCGCGCGCCCGACTCCTCGTCGCCGTCGTCCGGGGCCTTCGAGGAGGGCCTCGCCCGCATCTCTGCGGCCGTCGTGCTCAGCGGGCGGACCGGGTGCTCGCTGGCCGCGGTGCTCGCCGCCGTGGAGGACGACCTGCGTGCCCGCGGCCGGCAGGTGCTGGAGCTCCGCTCGGCGACCGCCGGTCCGCGGGCCAGTGCGGCGCTGCTGGCCGGGTTGCCGGTGCTCGGCCTGGCGATGGGCGGCGGGGTCGGTGCCGATCCGTGGCACGTGCTCACCGCGACCGGGCCGGGACAGGCGCTCCTCGTCGTGGGTGTGGGACTGGAGATCGCCGGCATCGCCTGGACGGGCCGGCTGGTGCAGCGAGCGCTCCGATGACCACCCCGCGCGGTCGCGCGCCGTGAGCGCCGCCCTGCCGATGGCGGTGCTCCTCCTCGCCGTCGCCATGGCGGTCTGGCCGCGTGGCGGAGCGCTGGCGGCGTACCGGTTGCACGCGGTCGCGGCGGTGCGCGATGCCCGGGACGCGCCGCGGCGGCTGTGGTGGCCGCCGGACGGCCCGGCCCGGCGGTGGCTGCTCTCCGCCGCGGGTGGCCTGGCGGTGGTCACGGTCCTCGGCCCCGGCCCGCTCGGTCTGGCGGTGGCGATCGGCGGGACGGTGGCGCTCGAGCGGACGCTCCGGCGGGAGACCGCCGAGCGGCGGCTCGCACTCGTGACCGCCCGGGCGCTCGTCCGGGACCTGCCCGGTGCCTGCGATCTACTGGCCGTCTGCCTCGCGGCCGGCCTTCCGGTAGGCACGGCGCTCGCCGGCGTGGGGGTGGCGGTCGGCGGTCCCGTCGGGGACCAGCTGCGCACGGTGGCCGATCTCTTACGTCTGGGCGCCGAGCCCCGGCAGGCGTGGACGCCCGTACCACCGGAGCTCGCTCCGCTCGGGCGAGTGCTGATCCGGGCGGGTGAGTCGGGGTCCACCGTGACGGCGGCGCTGCACGCGCTCGCCGCCGACTCGCGCGCCGGCACGCGGGCCCGGACGGAGGAGGCGGTCCGCCGGGCGGGCGTCTGGGTGCTGGCGCCACTGGGTCTGTGCTTCCTGCCCGCCTTCGTCTGCCTGGGCGTCGTCCCGCTGGTGCTGGGCATCGCCGGGGACGTCTTCCGGTGAGCCCTGTCCACAGCCCCCGGCGTTCTCCACAGATCCCGCCGACGGCTGGGCCGCCGGGGCCGCGGTCGGAAGGGTCGGTTCCGGGCCCGACCCCCGGGCCCACGAGGAGGAACCGTGAGCGTCAGCCCGTCCGATCGGCCCGATCCGCAGCCTGCGTCCCCCGAACCGCCCGGTCGATTCCCGGCCGCGCTGCCCGGCCGGTGGCCGCGCAGCCTCCGCCGCCGGTGGGCGCTCCTCCGGGCGTCCGCCGAGGCAGGGATGAGCACGGCGGAGTACGCGGTGGGAACCGTCGCCGCGTGCGCCTTCGCGGCCGTCCTCTACCGGGTGGTCACGGGCGGCTCGGTGGTGACCGCGCTCGGCCACCTGGTGCAGCGGGCCCTCGAGACGCTGTCCTGACCATGGGTGCGGGGCCGCGTCGCCGGGCGGCCGAGGGCGACGAGGCCGGCATGGTCACCGCGGAGACCGCGATCGTCCTGCCGGTGCTGCTGCTCGTGCTCGCCGGTGCGGTGGCGGCGCTGGTCGTCGTCGGGGCGCAGCTGCGCTGCGTGGACGCGGCCCGCGAGGGGGCCCGGGCCGCCGCCCGCGGCGACGATCCCGCCCGGGTGACCGCCCTGGTCGCCCGGGCCGGGCCGGCGGGTGCGGTGGCCCGGATCGCGACCGGCGCGACCGACGTGCGGGTCACCGTCTCGGCCGATGTCGCGCCGCTGGGGGCGGTGCCGCTGCACGTGCGGGTGTCGGCCGGCGCCGCGGCGGCGCGAGAACCCGGGGCCGCGACCGCACCGGAGGGGGCTCCCGGGTGAGCGGCCGGAGGCCGGTGGACGAACGTGGGTCGGCGACCGTCTGGGTGCTCCTGCTCGCCGGCCTGATTGCGGTGCTCGGTGCCGCCGGCGTGCTGGTGGGAGGGGCGTTCGTGGGGCGGCACCGGGCCGCTGCCGCGGCCGACTTCGCGGCCCTGGCAGGTGCGGGTCGCGCCGTGGTGGGCGACCGGTCAGCCTGCGCGACGGCCGCCGACGTGGCCTCGGCCAACGGCGCGAGCCTCCGAAGTTGCCGCCTCCTGCCCGGGGCGGTCGTGGACGTGTCGGTGACGGTGCCGGTGCGGCTCGGGCCGCTGGGGGTGCTGCAGGCGGCGGGGCGGGCGCGTGCCGGGCCGGCCCCGCCGTGACGGCGCCGGCCGGCGCGGATGGTCAGAAGACCAGGTCGTCCCCGGTGTCGGCAGCAGCGGTCTCGGGCGCCGGAGGGGCGGTCGACGGCTCAGCGGCCGGGGCTTCGCCCTCCTCGCCCTCCTCGCCCGCCGACCCCGCGCCCTCCGCGGCGGCCAGCTCGTCGAGGACGACGTCCAGGATCCGCACCGCACCGGCCTTGTCGAGCGGGTCGTTGCCGTTCCCGCACTTGGGGGACTGCACGCACGAGGGGCATCCGCTCTCGCACTCGCAGCTGGCCACGGTCGCCCGCGTGGCGGTCAGCCACTGGCGCAGCACCGCGAAGCCGCGCTCGGCGAAACCCGCCCCGCCGGGGTGGCCGTCGTAGACGAAGATCGTCGCCTCGCCGGTGTCGGGGTGCAGGGCGGTCGAGAGTCCTCCGAGGTCCCAGCGGTCGCACGTGGCCAGCAGCGGCAGGATGCCGATCGAGGCGTGCTCGGCGGCGTGCAGCGATCCGGGCAGCGCCGCGTCGTCGACCTCGGCCCGCTGCACGGCCCCCTCGTCGAAGGTGAGCCACACGGCCCGCGTGCGCAGCTGCCGGGCGGGCAGGTCCAGCGGGAACTCCGCGAGGACCTCCCCGGTGCCCAGGCGCCGGCGCTGGTAGGCCACGACCTGGTTGGTCACGTCGACCACGCCGGTCCGCGCCGTCACGGTGCCGAGCCGGCGGCTCCGGTCGGTCGAGACGATGCCGAGGTCGGTGATGTCGCGGGCGACCGTCGTCCACTCGGGGCTGTCGGCGTGGACGGCGGCGCACGCGTCGGCCACATCGAACTCGTCGACGACGAACGTGTCCCCGCGGTGCACATACAGGGCTCCGGCGTGCACGGTCGAGTGGGCGGCCCCGCCGTCGACGGTGCCCAGCAGCCGACCGGTGCCGGTCTCGATGATCGCCACCGGTTCGTCACCGCTGCCGCGGATGTCCACGTCGGGGCGCCCCCGGCCGGCCCAGTACCAGCCGGTGGGGCGGCGCCGGAGCTGTCCGGCGGCCACGAGCTCGTCGAGCTGGGCCTCCGCCGCCGGGCCGCCGAAGTCGGCGAGGTCCTCCGGTCGGAGGGGCAGTTCCGCTGCCGCGCAGCACAGCTGCGGACCGAGCACGTAGGGGTTGGCCGGGTCGGTGACCGTCGCCTCGATCGGCCGGCCGAAGACCGCGCGGGGATGGTGGGCCAGGTAGTGGTCGAGCGGGTCGTCGCGGGCCACGAAGACCACCAGCGACTCCCGCTGGGCCCGCCCGGCGCGCCCGGCCTGCTGCCACAGCGAGGCGAGGGTGCCCGGGTAGCCGGCCAGGACGACGGCGTCCAGCCCCGCGATGTCGATGCCCAGCTCGAGGGCGTTGGTGGTGGCGACCCCCAGCAGGTCGCCGGAGGACAGCGCCCGCTCCAGCTCCCGCCGCTCCTCGGGCAGGTAACCGCCGCGGTAGGAGTCGACCCGGCGGGCGAGGTCGCCGCGCCCGCGGGACTGCAGCATGCGGCGCGTCTGGTCGGCCACCGACTCGGCGCTGCGGCGGGACCGCACGAACGCCAGCGTCCGGGCGCCCCGCTCCACGAGGTCGGCGAGCAGCCCCGCGGCGTCGGCGGCGGCCGACCGGCGCAGGGGAGCGCCGTGCTCGCCGGTGCGCTCGGTCAGCGGCGGCTCCCAGAGCGCGAACGTCGCCCCGGGCCGCGGTGAGCCGTCGTCGGTGACCGCGACCACGGGTGCCCCGACGAGCCGGGTGGCGGCCGCGGCCGGGTCCGCGACGGTCGCGGAGGCCAGCACGAAGACCGGCTCCGCCCCGTACCGGCGGCACACCCGGCGCAGCCGCCGGAGCACGTGGCCGACGTGGGACCCGAACACCCCGCGGTAGGCGTGGCACTCGTCGATGACCACGTAGGCGACCCGGCGCAGCGTGCTCGACCAGCGCTGGTGGGCCGGCAGGATCCCGCGGTGCAGCATGTCGGGGTTGGTGACGATCCAGCGCGAGTGCCGTCGTACCCAGTCGCGCTCCTCGCCGGGGGTGTCGCCGTCGTAGGCGGCGGGACGTACCGAGGGGTCGGCCAGGGCCGCGACCGACGCCAGCTGATCCCGGGCGAGCGCCTTGGTCGGAGCCAGGTACAGCACGCAGGCGCGGGGGTCGTCGGCCAGGCGGGTGAGGGCCGGGAGCTGGTAGGCCAGCGACTTCCCCGAGGCCGTGCCGGTGGCCACGACGACGTGCCTGCCCTCGTGGGCCAGCTGCGCGGCGTCGACCTGGTGCCGCCAGGGCGCGAGCACGCCGCGCTCCTCCAGCCGGTCGCGCAGCGGCGCGTTCACCCACTCCGGCCAGGGGAGCGTGCTGCTCGCCCGCACCGGCACGTGGTGGATGTGCGTGACCGGCTGCTCGTCCTCGTCGGTGCCGGTCAGCAGCGAGGCCAGCAGTTCGGCGCCCGGCGGGACCGCGGCCGAGGACGCCGGCGATTCCGCCGGAACGCCGTCGTCGGCGGGGCGGTCCGCGCCCGGAGGTGCAACCGGCCGGACCGGGTGGAGCGTGGGCACGCCCCCACTGTCACACCCGCATGTGACACGGGGGCGGGGAGCGGGCCTCTAATGTGACACAGGCAACAGAACGTCGTGGACGTCTGCACGGCCTGTGATCTCCCTTACACTCGCGCGCGTCCCGGTCCGTAGGTGCCCCGTGCCCCCTGCGAGCCGTGACGGCACCTCCGCCGACCCGGAGCATCGACGCATCCGGAGGCAGCCGACGCTTGGAGGAACACATGCCCGACAGTTCGCTGTCCGGCGGGGACATGGCCCTGGTCGCCGTCGTCCTCGTCATCTCCCTGGCCGCCCTCGGCTTCGCCGCCTTCCTGGTCAAGGCCGTGCTGGCCGCCGATCAGGGCACGGTGAAGATGCGCGACATCGCGCGGGCGGTCCAGGAGGGAGCGGCGGCCTATCTGAAGAGGCAGTTCCGCACGCTCGCCGTGTTCGCCGTGATCGTGTTCCTGCTCCTCCTCGTCCTCCCGGTCGCCGACGGCGGCTGGTCGACCCGGCTGTGGCGTGCGGTGTTCTTCCTCCTGGGCGCGACGTTCTCCGCGTCGGTCGGGTTCATCGGGATGACGCTGGCCACCCGCGGCAACGTCCGGGTCGCCGCGGCAGCGCGGGGCGGCGGCTACCGGCCGGCGTTCCGCATCGCGTACCGCACTGGTGGCGTCGTCGGCATGATCACCGTCGGCCTCGGCCTGCTGGGCGCCTCCGCGGCCCTGCTGTTCTTCGGCCACACCGCACCGGTCGTGCTCGAGGGCTTCGGGTTCGGCGGCGCGCTGCTGGCCATGTTCATGCGCGTCGGCGGCGGCATCTTCACCAAGGCCGCCGACGTCGGCGCCGACCTGGTCGGCAAGGTCGAGGCGGGCATCCCCGAGGACGACCCGCGCAACGCCGCGACCATCGCCGACAACGTGGGCGACAACGTGGGTGACTGCGCCGGCATGGCCGCGGACCTCTTCGAGTCCTACGCGGTCACGCTGGTCGCCGCGCTCATCCTGGGCCAGGTCTACTTCGGCGCCGTCGGCATGGTGTTCCCGCTGCTGATTGCCGGCATCGGCATCGTCTCCTCGGTCGTCGGCATCCTGGCCAGCAACCCCGGCAAGAACGACTCCAGCGGGCTCGCGCCGATCAACCGGGGCTTCTTCGCCTCCGCCGCCGTCTCCCTGGTGCTGGTCGCGGCCGCGTCGTTCACCTACCTGCCGAGCATCGCCGACCTCCCGAACCTGTCGGTGAGCCCGCAGGTGCTCGGCTTCGTGTCGGTGCTCGTGGGCGTCGTCCTGGCGGCCACCATCCAGCAGCTGACCGGCTACTTCACCGAGACCAGCCGCAAGCCGGTCAAGGACATCGGCCGCAGCTCCCTCACCGGCCCGGCCACCGTGATCCTCTCCGGCATCTCGCTGGGCCTGGAGTCGGCGGTCTACGCGGCGCTGCTGATCGGCGCAGCGGTCTACGCGGCATTCCTCATCGGCGGCGGCACGGCGCTCTACGCCGTCGCCCTGGCCGGCTGTGGCCTGCTGACCACCGCCGGGGTCATCGTGTCGATGGACACCTTCGGCCCGGTGAGCGACAACGCCCAGGGCATCGCCGAGATGTCGGGCGACATCGACGACGAGGGCGCGCGGGTGCTCACCGACCTCGACGCGGTCGGCAACACCACGAAGGCGATCACCAAGGGCATCGCGATCGCCACCGCCGTGCTGGCCGCGACCGCACTGTTCGGCTCCTACGACGCCCAGATCAAGGTCGCACTGAAGACGGCGGGGGACACCCTCGGCGACGCGTTCAGCCTGGTGAACCCCAACAACGTCGTCGGCGCGGTGCTCGGCGCCGCGGTGGTCTTCTTCTTCTCCGGCCTGGCCATCAGCGCCGTGTCGCGGGCGGCCGGCCGCGTGGTGTTCGAGGTACGGGAGCAGTTCCGCACGCGGCCCGGGATCATGGACTTCTCCGAGCGCCCCGACTACAGCGCCGTCGTCGACATCTGCACCAAGGACTCGCTCCGTGAGCTCGCGACGCCCGGTCTGCTGGCCGTGCTCGCCCCGGTCGCGGTCGGCTTCGGTCTCGGCATCGGGCCGCTGGCGGCGTACCTGGTCGGTGCGATCGCGGCCGGCACGCTCATGGCGGTCTTCCTCGCGAACTCGGGCGGCGCCTGGGACAACGCGAAGAAGATGGTCGAGGACGGTGCGTACGGCGGCAAGGGCAGCGAGGCCCACGCGGCGACGGTCATCGGCGACACGGTCGGCGACCCGTTCAAGGACACCGCCGGGCCGGCCATCAACCCGCTGATCAAGGTGATGAACCTCGTCGCGCTGATCATCGCCCCGGGCGTCGTGAGCCTCTCGGTCGGCAGCGGCGCGAACACCACCCTGCGCGTGATCATTGCGCTGGGCGCCGTGGTGATCATCGTCGCCGCCGTGGTCGTCTCCAAGCGCCGTTCCATCGTCGTGGGTGGCGCCGCGAACGACACCGCCGAGCCGCTCACCACCACCGTCAGCTGAGATCCGCACGTCGGGATCCTCCGGCGGGCAACCCGCCGGTCGGAGGGTTCCGGCGCAGGTTGTGGACGACGGTGCCCGTTGTGGACGACGGGGCACCGATCGGGGTCCCTGCCTCCTAGCGTGCGTTCCTCCGGTCCGCTCGGGACCGGGGGACGACGCCTCTGGGAGACCCGATGTCCTCGATCAGCGTGCAGCTGGACGTGGTGGCGGCACTGGCCGCGGAGCTCGCGGCGCTGGCCAGCGACCTCGACGAGGACAGCCGGCTGTGTCACTCGAGCGCGGCGACGCTCGCCACCGCGCTCGGCGGCGATGAGGGATGGACGGCCGGCTCCGCCGGTGGCCTGTGGGCCGCCCTCACCGGTCTGGTCGCCGCCCGCACGCGAGCCATTGCCGGCACTCTCGCCGCGGCCGTGGACGCCTATCGGGCAGCGGACGAGGCGATGGCCCATCGGATCGGCGCCGGCCGCCTCCTGGCGGTGACCGAGTGACCGCCCCGGTGCGCCATCGGGACGACGCGGCGGTGGGCGCGCGACTGGTGGCGGTCGCGGCCTGGGAGGGTGCCCCGCTGCGGTACGGCGTCGCCTCCCTGGCCGAGGTGGCGACGCGGCTCGCGGTCTGGCGCATGCGGCTGGACGCCGTCGGCCGGGCGCTGGAGGACGCCGACTGCTGGTCCGGGCCCGCCGCACGGGAATCGGCCGCCGCGGTCGCGGACGTCTCCACCGTGGCCGCGGTCGTGCACTCGGCCCTCGCCGGGTCGCAGGAGGACCTCGAGCGCATGGCCGTGGCGGCGGTCGCGGCCCAGCAGCTCGCGGCCGAGGCGCTGGCACTGCGCGCCGCGACGCCGACCGGGGGCTCGGTCGCGGCGTTCGAACGGCTGAGCGGCGTCCTGCAGGCGCTCGCCCCGGGCGCCGCCGCACCGGATCCGGGGCCGGCGGTGGGGGTGTCGGTCAGCGCGCTGGAGCACGCGGATGCGGCCGCGCGTGCGGCCCGGGCCGCGGGGGACGCGCTGGGGCGGGTCACCGTCGGCCGCCTGGTCGCGCCGGCCACCTTCGACGATCTCGCGGGGCGGATCGCCCTCGTCGGGCCCGTGCAGGCGCCCACCGTGCCGCTGCTGCCGGACCCCGCCAGGGGAGCCGCGTGGTGGGCCGGTCTCTCCCAGCGTGACCAGCGGGCGGTGATCCTGTCCGCCCCGGCCGCGGTCGGGGCGCTGGACGGCGTTCCGGCCTGGGCACGGGACCGGGCCAACCGGCTGGTGCTCGAGCGCGCGCTCGTCGACCCGGGCACGCCCCCCTCCGCCGCCGTCGCCGCCCGGGTCCTCGCCGCCCGGCTCGCGGCGGAGGAGGCGGCCGGGCGGCAGGTCCAGGTGCAGGCCCTCGACCTGGCCGGCGACCGGGTGGTCCTCGCGCTCGGGGACCTGGACACCGCGGACGCGGTCGCCGTCGTCGTGCCGGGCATCGGCACCACGATCGGCGACGACGTCGGCTCCCTCGTCGGCACCGCGACCGCGGTCGGTGCGGCGGCGCGGGCCGCCTCGCCCGGCCTGGCCGTCACCCCGGTGGTGTGGCTGGGCTACCGGACGCCGACGGGCCCGGCGGGCATCGCCTCCCGGGCGGCCGCGCGCCGCGGGGGAGCCGCGCTGGACACCGCACTCGACGGACTGGCCGCCGCCCGCGCGGCGCGCGGGGCCCTCCCGCAGCGGACGACCGTCGTCGCGCACAGCTACGGCACGGTGGTGGTCGACGAGGCGGCCCGCCGGCCCGGCCGGCTGGCCGCCGACGCCGTCGTCCTGCTGGGCAGCCCGGGCATGCGGGGCCGGGCGGCGGACCTGGAGGCGCCCGCGGTGTACGACGCGGCCACGCCCGCCGATCCGGTCTCCTGGCTGGGCTGGTTCGGCGGGGACACCTGGGCGCCGGGCTACGGCGCGACGGAGTTGCCGACGGAGCCGTCCATGCACCATTCCGACTACTTCGACCCGGGCCGGCCGACGCTGGCGGCCATCGGAGAGGTGGTCGCCGGCCGGCGGACACCCGGCTGACCCCTTCGCGGGAGGTCTACTTCCCCATGTCGGGAACAGCACCGCACGATCAGCGTTGGTGCCGGAGACGGCACGCCCACGGCAGGTCGCCCTCGGCTGCTTCTTGCGGCGGTGGCTTACCGTGGCGCGCCTAGGGGGCGTTCCGCGGCGGCGCCCGCCGCCGCCGGGGCCTCCCCGGGTCGTGTACGGCGCAGGCCGCACGCGCCGCACGCGCCGCACCCGGCAAGACCGCACCACCGACAGGAGCACCGTGCCGACGAAGACCACGCAGACCGGAAGCGAGACCCCCGAGGAGACCGCGGGCGGCACCAAGGTGCCCGCGCGGCGGCGATCGGCCGCGTCCGGGGGGCGTCCGCTGGTCATCGTGGAGTCGCCGACGAAGGCCAGCAAGATCGCCGGCTACCTCGGCAGCGGCTACGTCGTCGAGGCCAGCGTCGGGCACATCCGCGACCTGCCGCGCAACGCCGCCGACGTCCCCGCCGAACACAAGGGCGCGTCGTGGGCGCGGCTCGGGGTCGACGTCGACAACTCCTTCGAGCCGCTCTACGTGGTGAGCCCCGACCGCAAGCAGCAGGTCAGCCGGCTCAAGCAGCTGGTCAAGGACGCCAGCGAGGTCTACCTCGCGACAGACGAGGACCGCGAGGGCGAGGCCATCGCCTGGCACCTGGTCGACACCCTCAAGCCGCGCGTGCCGGTGCGCCGGATGGTCTTCCACGAGATCACCCCCGAGGCGATCGCCCGCGCCGTCGCCAACCCGCGCGAGCTCGACACCGCGCTGGTCGACGCGCAGGAGACCCGGCGCATCCTCGACCGGCTCTACGGCTACGAGGTGTCGCCGGTCCTCTGGAAGAAGGTCCTGCCGAAGCTGTCGGCCGGCCGCGTGCAGTCGGTGGCCACCCGGATCGTCGTGGAGCGCGAGCGGGAGCGCATGGCGTTCCACGCCGCCGACTACTGGTCCCTCGAGGGCACCTTCGCCGTCCCGAAGCCCGCGGCCGCCACCGACGAGGGCGAGCCCACCACCGTGCGGGCCCGCCTGGTCAGCGTCGACGACAGCCGGGTCGCCACCGGTCGCGACTTCGATGCGGCGACCGGGCGGGTGACCGGCGACGTCGTCCACCTCGACGAGGCCGGCGCCCGCGGGCTCGCCGCCCGGCTCGAGGGCCGCCAGGTGACGGTCAGCCGGGTCGACGAGAAGCCCTACCGGCGTCGTCCGTACGCGCCGTTCACCACCTCCACGCTGCAGATGGACGCCGGCCGCAAGCTCGGCTGGTCGTCGGCGCAGACCATGCGGGTGGCGCAGCGGCTGTACGAGAACGGCCACATCACCTACATGCGTACCGACTCCACGAACCTCTCCGACGAGGCGATCAACGCCGCGCGGCAGCAGGCCCGCGAGCTGTACGGCGACGCGTACGTGCCTGCCGAGGCCCGCCGGTACAAGAGCAAGGCCAAGGGCGCGCAGGAGGCGCACGAGGCGATCCGCCCCGCGGGTGACAGCTTCCGCACGCCCGGGCAGCTGGCCGCGCAGCTGGGCCGCGACGAGTTCCGCCTCTACGAGCTGGTCTGGAAGCGCACGGTGGCCTCGCAGATGGCCGACGCGGTCGGTCAGACGGTGAGCATCCGGCTGGCCGGGCGCAGCACCACCGACGAGTCCGTCGAGTTCACCGCCAGTGGCCGCACCATCACGTTCCCCGGCTTCCTGAAGGCCTACGTGGAGTCGCAGGAGGAGAGCGGCCCGGCGGCCGGCGACGACGAGCCGGGCAGCGACGACGCCGAGCGCCGGCTGCCCCGGCTGGAGCGCGGTCAGCAGCTGGACACGCGTGAGCTGGACGCCAAGGGCCACACGACGACGCCGCCGGCGCGCTACACCGAGCCGAGCCTCGTGGCCCGGCTCGAGGAGCTCGGCATCGGCCGCCCGTCCACCTACGCCTCGATCATGCAGACGATCCAGGACCGCGGGTACGTGTGGAAGAAGGGCAACTCGCTCGTGCCCTCGTTCATCGCGTTCGCCGTGGTGAACCTGCTCGAGCAGCACTTCGCCCAGCTGGTCGACTACGACTTCACCGCCTCCCTCGAGGAGGAGCTCGACGAGATCGCCGGCGGCACCCTGCAGCGGGTCGACTGGCTGACCGAGTTCTACTTCGGCGGCGAGGGCCGGCACACCGGGGGCATCGCCGAGTCCGGCGGCCTCAAACAGATCGTCGGTCAGCGGCTCGAGGAGATCGACGCCCGCGGCGTCAACTCCATCCCGCTGCGCGCCACGGGTCCCGACGGGGCGCCGGTCGTCGCCCGGGTCGGCCGCTACGGCCCGTACCTGCAGGCGGGCGGCGACGACGGTGCCCGGGTGAGCATCCCCGAGGACCTCGCCCCCGACGAGCTGACCGCCGAGAAGGTCGAGGAGCTGCTGTCGGCGCCCTCCGGCGACCGCGAGCTCGGCACCGACCCCGAATCGGGCCACCCGATCGTGGTCAAGGCCGGCCGGTACGGCCCCTACGTCACCACCGTGATCCCCGAGGGCAGCAAGGACTCCCCGCGCACGGCGAGCCTGTTCTCGTCGATGTCGCCCGAGACGCTGACCTTCGAGGACGCGCTGAAGTTGCTGACGCTGCCCCGCTCGGTCGGCACGGCACCCGACGGCGAGGAGATCCAGGCGCTCAACGGGCGGTACGGCCCCTACCTCAAGAAGGGCAGCGACTCGCGGTCGCTGCCCAACGAGGAGGCGCTGTTCACGACGACCCTCGACGAGGCGCTGGCGATCTTCGCCCAGCCCAAGCAGCGGGGACGGGCCGCCGCGGCCGCGCCGCTGAAGGAGCTGGGCGCCGATCCGGTCTCCGAGGGCCAGGTGACCGTCCGCGAAGGCCGTTTCGGCCCGTACGTCACCGATGGCGAGACCAACGCCAGCCTGCGCAAGGGGGACGACGTGGAGACGATCACCCTCGAGCGGGCGGCCGAGCTGCTGGCCGACCGCCGCGCCCGCGGCCCGGTGACCAAGAAGAAGTCGGCCAAGAAGACCGCCGCGAAGAAGACGACCGCGAAGAAGGCCCCCGCCAAGAAGAAGGCGGCCCCCAAGACGCCGGTCGTCAGCGGCTGAGGTACCGGCCGGCGATCAGACCGGCCGGGCCCCCACCGCGAAGATCCGCCGGAACGGCAGCACCGTGGTGCCGTCGGGGCGGGCGGGATAGGCCTCCCGCAGCGCGGCCGCGTACTCGGCGGTGAACGCGGCGGCGTCGTCGTGCCCGAGGCGGGCCAGCACCGGCCGCAACTGGGTGCTGCGCACCCAGCCGAGCACCGGGTCGGCCCCGGTCAGCACATGCAGGTACGTCGTCTCCCAGACGTCCGCGGCCAGCCCGGCCGCGGTCAGCACGTCGAGGTAGCCGGCCGGCTCGAGGACGGCGTCCGGGCGCGGCCCCGCGTCGGCGAGGCGATCGGCCCACCGGGGCGAGCGGCAGAGATCGGCCAGCAGCACGTGAGTCGGCGCGCGGAAGTTGCCCGGCACCTGCACGGCCAACCGGCCGCCCGGCGCGAGCCACCCCGCCCAGCGAGCGAGCAGAGCGGCGTGGTCGTGCACCCAGTGGAGCGCGGCGTTGCTCACGACCACGTCGACCACGCCGTCGGGCTGCCAGTCGCGCAGGTCTCCGGCGGTGAACCCGACCCGGCCCGGGACGGCCGACGCGGCGGCGACGGCGAGCATCTCGGGGGAGGAGTCCACCCCGGTGATCCGCGCGTCCGGCCAGCGGTCGGCCAGTGACGCGGTACCGGTGCCCTGACCGCACCCCAGGTCGACCACCTCGCGGGGCGCGTCCGCATCGACCCTGGCCAGCAGCTCGACGAAGGGGCGGGCGCGCTCCCCGGCGTAGCGGAGGTAGGTCGCCGGATCCCAGGCGGCGGCGCCCGTGCGCCGGCCCCGCGCCGGACTCTCGGAATGCGTCACGGACCGGACCCTAGCCAACCGGTCGTTCACCGATTTGTGGGCGGAATCGTCGGACCAGCCCGGTACCGTGAGCTTCTCCGAGGGCCTGTGCTGCCCGATCCCTCGACCCCGGGAGCCCTTCATTCCGTCCGACCCGATGCCGCCGGCGTCGCCCCCCGACGACGAGTCGGGTGCCGCGCCTGCCGAGCGCATCGTGCCTCCCGCCGACGGCCTGCCGCCCGACGGTGATGTCGACGGTCCGGACGCGGTCGGGCTGGTGGGCAAGCTCCGGGCGGTGCTGAGGGTCCGCGACTTCCGGCGGCTGTGGCTGTCGATGGCGCTGTCCAGCTTCGGTGACTGGCTCGGCCTGCTGGCGATCACGGCCACCGCCACGTCGCTGGTCTCCGGGTTCGCCGCGGCCAACTTCGCCCTCGGCGGGGTGCTGCTGTTCCGCCTGCTCCCGGCGATCGTGCTCGGGCCGCTCGCGGGCGCATTCGCGGACCGGTTCGACCGCCGCAAGACGATGGTGATCGCCGACATCATGCGGTTCGCGCTGTTCGCGTCGATCCCGCTGGTCGGCAACCTGATCTGGCTGTTCGTGGCGCAGTTCCTGATCGAGGCGATCAGCCTGTTCTGGATCCCGGCCAAGGAGGCCGCCGTCCCGAACATGCTGCGCAAGGACCAGCTGGAGCCGGCCAACCAGTTGTCGCTGGTCACCACCTACGGCCTGACGCCGGTCTTCGCCGCGATCGTGTTCGCGGCCCTGACCACGATCGGCGGCCGGATCTCGAACCTGATGCCGGCGGTCGACGAGGTCGATCTCGCGCTCTACCTCAACGCGCTGACCTTCCTGGTCGCGGCCGTCGTGATCTGGAACCTGCCCGCGATCAGCGGCCGTCGCGCGGCGGGCGCGGTGGTGGTGAAGGAGAGCTTCCTCCGGTCGCTCAAGGAGGGCTTCTCCTTCGCCGGGCACACGCCGCTGGTCCGCGGCCTGGTCGTCGGCATCACCGGCGCCTTCGCCGCCGCCGGCGTGATCATCGCGACCGGTCAGGCGTTCTCCCACGCCCTGGGCGGCGGCGACGCGGCCTACGGGATGCTGTTCGGGGCGGTGTTCATCGGCTTGGGGCTCGGCATCGCCGTCGGCCCGAGCGTGGCCCGCGACCTTGCCCGCGAGCGCATCTTCGGCGTCGCGATCGTCGGCGCCGGCGTCGTGGTGCTGCTCATGGCGCTCACGTTCACGCTGTGGATCGCGCTGCTGCTCGTCGTCCTCATGGGGTTCTTCGCCGGCATCGCCTACCTGGCCGGCTTCACGCTGCTGGGCACCGAGGTGGAGGACGAGATCCGCGGGCGCACGTTCGCGATCGTCCAGTCGCTGGTGCGCGCCGCGCTGATCCTGTCGCTGGCGGTCGTCCCGTTCGGGGTGGGCCTGATCGGGCGGCACCAGATCGACGTGGGCTTCTTCACGGTGCCGGTCACGGGCGAGCGGATCATGCTGCTCGTGGCGGGGTTGCTGGCCGTGGGGGTCGGCGTGCTGGCCTACCGGCAGATGGACGACGGCCGCCCGGTGCCGCTGCTGGCCGACGTCGTCACCGCGCTGCGCCGCGACACCACCGCCCGGCGGCGGCTGGCCGGGGGCGGAGTGCTCATCGCGTTCGAGGGCGGCGAGGGGGCGGGCAAGTCCACCCAGGTCCGCCGGTTGCAGGAGTGGCTGGTCAGCGAGGGCCTGGTCTCGCGGACCACGTTCGAGCCCGGCGCGACCCCGTCGGGCGGCGCGATCCGGGCGATCGTGCTCGACCGGGCGCACACGGCGATCTCCGCGCGCTCCGAGGCGCTGCTCTACGCCGCCGACCGGGCCCAGCACGTGCACGACGTCCTCCGGCCCGCCCTCGACGCGGGGGAGGTGGTGCTCACCGACCGGTTCATCGACAGCTCGCTGGCCTACCAGGGGGCCGGCCGTACGATCCCGCTCGACGACGTCCGCATGCTCTCGCGCTGGGCGACCGAGGGGCTGCAGCCCGATCTCACGGTGCTGCTCGACCTGCCACCGGAGGTGGGCCTGGCCCGCGCCCGCGGACGCGCGGTGGCCGACCGGATGGAGTCGGAGTCGTTGGAGTTCCACCAGCGCGTGCGGCAGACCTTCCGCGCGCTCGCCGAGGCCGAGGCCGACCGGTACCTGGTGCTCGACGCGCGCCGGACCCCCGACGAGATCGCCGCGGCGATCCGGGTGCGGGTGGCCGAGCTGCTGTCGGGCCTGCCGCTGCAGACGATCGCGCAGGCCGCGGCGCGCCCGAAGCCGGCTGCCGCGGCTCCGGTGTCGCCCGACGGTCAGCACGCCGAGGCGCCGCACCATCCGCACGCCCAGACCGGCCCGACCCCGCAGTTGCACCCGTGAGCGCGCCGGCTGCCGCCCCCGAGGGCGTCTGGGCGCAGGTGATCGGTCAGCCCGCGGTCGTCGCGGAGCTGCGCGGCGCCGTGTCCAACCCGGCGTCGATGACCCACGCGTGGCTCTTCACCGGGCCGCCCGGCTCGGGCCGCTCGGTCGCCGCCCGTGCCTTCGCGGCCGCGCTGCAGTGCCCCGCGGGCGGCGACGGCACCTGCCACGAGTGCCGGACCGTGCTGGCCGGCACGCATGCCGACGTCCAGGTGATCGTCCCCGACGGGCTGTCGATCGGCGCCAAGGAGGCCCGCGAGCTGGTGCGGGTCGCCGGGCGTGCCCCCTCCGGCGGGCGGTGGCAGGTGATCGTGGTCGAGGACGCGGACCGGATGACCGAGCACGCCTCGAACGCGGTGCTGAAGATGATCGAGGAGCCGCCGCCGCGCACCGTGGTGATGCTCTGCGCCCCGAGCCTGCACCCCGACGACGTCCCGGTGACGATCCGGTCGCGCTGCCGCGTGGTGGCGCTGCGCACGCCCCCGGTCGACTCGGTCGCCGCCGTGCTGATCGACCGCGACGGCGTCGACCCGGCGCTGGCTGCCTGGTCGGCGGCCGCCTCGGGCGGGCACGTCGGCCGCGCGCGGCGGCTCGCCCGGGACGAGGACGCCCGGCTGGCCCGCAAGGCCGTCCTGGACGTACCGCTGTCCCTGGTGTCGCTGTCGGCCTGCCTGGACGCGGCCGGCGACCTGGTCGCGGCCGCCAAGGAGGAGACCGACGAGGCGACCGCGGGCCTGGACGCTCCCGAGACGGAGGCCCTGAAGGCCAGCCTGGGCGTGGGCGCGCGTGGTCCGGGTGTCGTCGCCGCCAGCCGGGGGAGTGCCGGCCAGTTGAAGGACCTGGAGCAGCGGCAGAAGTCGCGGGCCACCCGGCTCGGCCGCGACTCGTTCGACCGCGCGCTGGTCGACCTCGCCGGCCTCTACCGCGACGCGCTCGTGCTCGACTCGGCCGGCGGCGATCCGCCGATGCTGATGCACCCCGATCGCCGGGCCGACGCCGAGGAGCTGGCCCGGCGGATCGGAGCCGAGGGCGCGCTGCGGCGGATCGACGCGATCCTCGCCTGCCGCCTGGCGATCGAGCAGAACGTGAAGCCGCTGATCGCGCTCGAGGCGCTCACCGTGGCGCTGCGGCTCCCGGCGGCCTGAGCGCGGTCGTCCGCTCCGGCCCGTGAGCCTGCGCAGAACGGGGACGACGGTGTCGTAGGCTGTCCGGGCACGTCCGCCGCCTTAGCTCAGTCGGTAGAGCATCTCACTCGTAATGAGAAGGTCGTCGGTTCGATTCCGACAGGCGGCTCTCCTCCCACCAGCGGGCCCTCCCTTCCAGGGAGGGTCCGCTGAGTCGTTTCCGGGCTCCGGTACCGCAGCTCCCGTCCTCGCGGTCCGGACGACGCGCCGAGGTCGTCCCCGGCGGGGGTCAGTGGCTCACAGAGCCGTCCGTATCGAGGCCGGATCGCCGGTTCCTGCGTCCCGCTCCCGGCAGCGATGCCGTCACACTCCCTCCTCCGGGAGCGGAGGCGCACCGCCCGCGCTGCCCCGATCAGGGCGCCGAGGTCCGGCTGGTCGGTCGCGCTCACGCGGCCCTGGAAGGGCAGTCGCGCCTCACGTCGGCCGGCGACGGGACGCCGCGAACCTCCGCGCCGGAGCCGAGCTCAGCAACCCGATCGGAACCGCCGCGGCCACGAGGATCGCCGCCCCGATCAGGTTGCTCTGTGCTGTCGCAGTTCCCACGAGGTCGACCACCTCGCCGATGGAACCGAATACGAGTACTGCCACCAACGGCACCAGAGTCCAGGCGAACGAGCCTCGCCAGGTCTGCACGGCGCCGACGATCAGGAGAGCGGTGCCGGTCATTCCCAGCACCCCGACGAAGACCATTCCCTTCGCGGCGTTCCGGTCACCCCACCCATCGGTCCGGAACAGCACGGTCAACGCCGCGAATCCGAACCAGAGCAGGCCCAGGGAGTACACGGCGGACAGCGCCGCCGCAACGGCCACACTCGCAGGTCTGCGCGCCGACGGGCCGGTCATGACAGGTGTATCGGCAGGGATGGCCGGCTCTGTGCCCTTCCGATGCGTCCGGCATCATCCGCGGATGGCGTTCGAGGGCCTGGAGTCCGTGACCGACATGTCGGTCGCGGACTGGATCGCGCCCCGCCTGCGAGGCTTCGGCGGCCGGGTGACTCAGGTGGTCCCGGACGGCTTCGCCGCCTACGCACGGATCCTGCATCCCGCCGACGACGAGTTCGGCGAGCCGACGACATGGTCGGAGGTCTGCCGTCGAACGGGTCGGACGGCGCATCCACTGATGCAGTGGAGCAGCGTCGCGGCAGGCGGCCGGTGGACACCGGAGACCGCTGCCGGGCCGCCCCGGGTGGGCGAGGCGCCACCGGCCGTGCTGGGCGCGATCCTCGACGTGCTCGGCGGGTTCAGCGACGGCGAGCCCGACTGCTTCCACGCCATGTGGGAGGGCTGGGGCTGGCTCCATCCCGGCGGTTGGGCGCTCCTGGTCGCCACCGATGACCCGAGCCGATCCGCCCCACCGCACGAGGAGTTGCAACCCAACGCACTGTCCGCCGACGTGCTCGCCGGGCCGCGGCTCGACCTGCCCGCGCGCTCCTACCTGCTCTTCCGGGGCCCGCTGCACGCAGCCCTGCGGATGGGCCACCAGGTCACGAGCGACTGGTTCGTGCCGCAGCCCCCTAGCCTGCTCTGGCCCGCCGACCGATCGTGGTGCCTCGCCACCGAGATCGACTTCGACTCGACGCTCGTCGGTGGACCGCGCGAACTCGTCGACGCGCTCACGCGGGAACCCTCGCTCGAGGCGTGGCCCGTCCAGGCGACGGACGACCTGACCGTCCACGGCGACCGCATCAATCCCGGCGCCGGCGCCTAGAACCCGCTTCCGCGCGCCGACCCGGTCCGACTGCTATGAACTGGCCTCGCGGGGGGCGGGCACGGGCGGGGCCGCGGTGGGGGAGGGATGGCGCCGCCACCCGCACAGCTCGACGTCCCAGTAGCAGCCGGCGTGGTGGTCGGGCCCGCGGGACGTGCGCTCCGGCCGAGCGGCGACAGCGGTCTCGGCGGCCATGGCGGTCCTCCTCGGGGTCGGCGGTCAGTCTGGGGTGACCCGAGCCCGTCCGCCAGGGTCGGAGCGACTCATCGCGGTGGACGGTGGCGGGTCCTCGCGCTCGGCCGTCACGGCGTCGCCCAGCGGATGCCCACCGGGTGCCGCCGTCCGTCGTCGCCGGTTTCCGGCCTTCCATCCGAACGTTCCTGCCAGGACATTGACAAGTATCGATGCCTTGACCAGAGTCCATGTATCGACAGTCATCGATATCTGCCCGACGCCCAGGAGTGACCGCATGTCCCGCATCCAGCTGGCCCTCAACGTCGACGACGTCGAGGTCGCGACCGCCTTCTACACCAAGCTGCTCGGCGTCGAGCCGGCCAAGACCCGGCCCGGTTACGCGAACTTCGCGGTCGCCGATCCGCCGCTGAAGCTCGTGCTGCTGGAGAACCCCGGGCAGGGCGGAACGCTGAACCACCTCGGCATCGAGGTCGCCTCCGTCGACGAGGTGGACGCCGAGCAGACCCGGCTCGCCGAGCACGGCCTCGCGTCGGTCGACGAGCGCGGCACCACCTGTTGCTACGCGAAGCAGGACAAGTTCTGGGTCGAGGGCACCCCCGGCGGCGAGCGCTGGGAGATCTACACCGTGCTCGCCGACAGCGAGTCGTTCTTCGAGCCGGCACAGCCGGCAGAGCCGGCCGCGGAGTCGGGCTGCCGCTGCTGCGGCACGGAGCCGACGTCCCAGGACGACGACGCCGCGCCCGACCTGCTGACCATCCACCGTTCAGACACAGGAGTCCGATCGTGATCTCACCGCTGGTCGCCCAGTTGATCGCCGAGGAGCGCATCGCCGCGGGCAGCCGAGCCGCCGAGAATGCCCGCCTGTCCCGTCTGTTCCGGGCCGAGCGGGCGGGCAGCTGGGCCCGCGTCACCCACCTCGTCGGCGCGACGGCCACCCGCCTGGGCGGCCTGCTGCACCATCACCGGCCCGCCGCCGCCGTCGTCCCCTGCACCTGCGCCTGACCTGATCGGCGCGCATCCACCGGCAGCAGTGGCAGCGCGCGGCATGCGCAGACGGCGGCACACCTCGGTGAGGTGTGCCGCCGTCGGTGCGCTCGGACCGGGCGGGAAATGCCCCGTCAGTGGTGCGCGGACTCGTTCTTCGCGCGCTCGACCGAGGCGCGGATCTCCGCCTCGGCCTCCTCGCGACCGACCCACTCGGCGCCCTCGACGGACTTGCCGGGCTCGAGGTCCTTGTAGGTCTCGAAGAAGTGCTGGATCTCCAGCCGGTCGAACTCCGACACGTCGCCGATGTCGACCAGGTGGGCCATCCGCGGGTCCGTCGCCGGAACGGTGAGGACCTTGTCGTCCCCGCCCTTCTCGTCGGTCATCCGGAACATGCCGATGGCCCGGCAGGTGATGAGGCACCCGGGGAACGTCGGCTCCTCGAGCAGCACCAGGGCGTCGAGCGGGTCGCCGTCCTGGCCCAGGGTGTTCTCGATGTAGCCGTAGTCCGCCGGATAGCGGGTGGAGGTGAACAGCATCCGGTCCAAGCGGATGCGTCCGGTGGCATGGTCCAGCTCGTACTTGTTTCGCTGGCCCTTCGGGATTTCTACCGTCACGTCGAACTGCACGCGCTTAGTGTGGCGTACGGCGGCCCCGCCCACCGGCGGAGGTCGCTCTTTGGGGGGTGGGCACCATCGAGTCGACCGGCTCGACGATCGTCAGGGCGAAGACCGGGCGCTTCCGCCGACGCATCGCACTCGCCGTCGTCGGGGTCCTGCTGCTCCTCGTCGCCGGCGGTGTCGGCGTCGGCATGCTCGTCACCGGTGCGGGCAAGGCCGGCCCGCAGGCGGCCGCCGCCCCCTCGGCCCAGCTGCCCGATCTCGGCCCGGCGAAGCCGCTCCTCGCCGCCCTCGCCACCGGCGCACCGACGCCCGACCCCGCCGTCCTGAAGTCGCAGCTCACCCCGCTGCTCGACGCCCCGGCCCTGGGCACCGGCCTCTCGGCCTCGGTCCTCGACGTCGCGACCGGGCACGTCCTCCTCGACAAGGACGCCGCCGATCCCGGCACCCCGGCGTCGACGGCGAAGCTGCTCACCTCGGTCGCCGTGCTGACCGCCCTCGGCCCGTCGGCGACCCTGACGACGACGGTCGTCGCGGGTGCCACCCCGGGCGAGGTCGTCCTCGTCGGCGGCGGCGACCCGACCCTGTCGCGCACGTCGCCGTCGCAGACCTACCCGGGCGCGCCGACGATGGCCGCGCTCGCCGGCCAGGTCCGTGCCGCCGTGCCCGCCGGCACGCCGATCACCCGCGTCGTCGTCGACGGCTCGCTGTTCAGCGGCCCCCTCACCGCTCCCGGCTGGCAGCCCGGCGACGCCCCCTCCAGCTACGCCGCGCCGGTCACCGCCACCTCGGTCGACGGCGCCCGCGTCAGCCCCGGCTCGGTCGGGCGCAGCGGCGCCCCCGGCACCGACGCCGGGCGGGCGCTCGCCGACGCGCTCGGCGTGCCCGGCGCCGCGGTGACCCTCGGCAAGGCGCCGGCCGGCGCCAGGACGCTCGGCACCGTGCACTCCGCCCCCGTCGAGCGGCTGGTGGAGCAGGCCCTGTCGACGTCGGACAACATGCTCGCCGAGGCCCTCGCCCGCCAGGTCGCCATCGCCCGCGGGCTGCCGGCCAGCTTCGAGGGCTCGGCCCGGGCCGTTCTCGCGACGCTGACCGCCGCCGGCGTCGACGTCAAGGGCGTCTCGCTGGTCGACGGCAGCGGCCTCTCCCGCCAGGACCGCGTGCCGGCCGGCGTCCTGTCGGCGCTGATCCGCGGCGCCGCCGACGGCACCCTCAAGGACGCCGCCGGGCTGCTGTCCGGGCTGCCGGTGGCCGGCTTCGACGGCACGCTGGTCGACCGCGCCGACTCCGACCCGAAGACGGCCCCCGGCACGGTCCGGGCCAAGACCGGCACCCTGCTCGGCGTGCACGCGCTGGCCGGCACGGTGGTCACCGTGGATGGCCGGCTGCTCGCCTTCGCCCTCCTCGCCGACGGCTCGAGCGGCAGCGACGCCGCGGCCGAGGGCGCCCTGGACCACGTCGCCAGCCAGTTGGCCCGCTGCGGGTGCCGCTGACCGACGGCTGCGCCCCCTCGCCCGCGTACCGTGAGGCGATGAGCAGCGTCTCCTCGATGGTCGACTGGGATCTCGCCGGCCGCACCGCCCGCCGGCTGCTGAGCCCCGGACCCGCGACGACCCGGGAGGAGGCCGCCGGCGTCGTCCGCGATCTGCACGAGGCCGCCGCCACGGCGGTCGCGCACGTCGAGGGCCTGACCGGCATGCGCCCGGCCCCCGGCGGCCCGGTTCCCGAGATCGCCGTCGTCGACCGGCCCGGCTGGGTCGACGCCAACACCAGCGGCATGGCGGCCCTGCTCAACCCGCTGGTCGACGCCCTGGCCGAGAAGCAGGACGCCCGCCCGGGCCCGCTGGCCACGGCGATCGGCTCGCGCGCCACCGGCGTCCAGGCCGGCGGTCTGCTCGCCTTCCTGTCCTCCCGCGTGCTCGGCCAGTACGAGGTCTTCGGCACCGGCGGTCGGCTGCTGCTCGTGGCGCCCAACATCGTGGCCACCGAGCGCAAGCTGGGCGTCGACCCGGCCGACTTCCGGCTCTGGGTCTGCCTGCACGAGGCCACCCACCAGCTCCAGTTCACCGCCGTGCCGTGGCTGCGCGGGCACCTCGAGGCGGAGATCGGCACGTTCGTGGAGGCCACCGACCTCAGCCCGGACGTGCTCCGGCAGGGCCTGCAGGACGTCGTCCGCAGCCTCGCCGACGCCGTCCGCGGGGGTGAGGACGGCGACTCCGGTGGCCTGCTGGCCCTCGTGCGCGACCCCCGGCAGCGGGCGGTCCTCGACCGGGTGACCGCGGTGATGAGCCTCGTCGAGGGGCACGCCGAGTACGTGATGGACGGCGTCGGCCCGGATGTCGTGCCCACCGTGCGCACCCTGCGCAAGCGGTTCGCCCAGCGGCGCAAGGGCCGCGGCCCGCTCGACCGTGTCATGCGCCGGCTGCTCGGCCTCGAGCAGAAGATGAAGCAGTACGCCGACGGCCGGCACTTCGTCGGCGGGGTGATCGAGCGGGCCGGCATGGAGGGCTTCAACCGGGTCTGGACCAGCCCGGAGACCCTGCCGCGGATCGAGGAGCTCACCGACCCCGACCGGTGGGTCGAGCGGGTGCTCGGCCGCCCCGCGATCCCCGCCTGAGCCGCTCGTGCCCGGCCCCGACCCGGCGGTCGCGCAGGTGCGCAGCGCGGTCCGTCCCGCGCTGACCGCCTCCGAGCGGCCGGTGCTCGTCGCCTGCAGCGGGGGAGCGGACTCCCTCGCGCTGGCGGCGGCGGTGGCCTTCGAGGCGCCGCGGGCCGGCGTCCCGGCCGGTGCGGTGACCGTCGACCACGGCCTGCAGCCCGGGTCCGCCGAGCGTGCCGAGCAGACCGGCGCGCTGCTGGCGAGCCTGGGCCTCGCGCCGGTGCACGTCGTCCGGGTGGACGTGGGTCTCGACGGCGGTCCCGAGGCCGCGGCCCGCACCGCCCGCTACGACGCCCTGGCGGCCACGGCCCGCGGCGCCCGCATCGCGCTCGGCCACACCCTCGACGACCAGGCCGAGACCGTGCTGCTGGGCCTGGCCCGCGGGTCGGGGCCGCGCTCGGTGGCCGGCATGGTCGAGCAGCGGGACGCCGGGGGTGGCACCTGGTGGCGGCCGCTGCTGGGCATCCGCCGGGAGACCACCCGCGCTGCCTGCGCCGCCCAGGAGCTGCCCGTCTGGGACGACCCGTGGAACACCGACCCCGCCTACACCCGCGCCCGGTTGCGCGCCGAGGTGCTGCCGCTGCTCGAGGAGGTCCTGGGCGGCGGGGTGGCTCGCGCGCTGGCCCGGACCGCGGCGCAGGTGCGGGAGGACCTCGACGTCCTCGACGCCCTGGCCCGGGCCGAGCTCGCCGGCCTCGGCCCGCTGGACGACGGGTTGCCGGCGGCCGACGCGGCGGCCCTGCCCGCGGCGATCCGGCGCCGCGTGGTCCGCGAGTGGCTGCGCGCGGGCGGGGTACCCGACCTCCAGGCGGTCCACCTGGCCGCCGTCGACGCCCTCCTCTCCCGCTGGCGCGGGCAGGGGCGGGTGGACCTACCCGGCGGCGCAGGGGTGCTCCGGGCGTCTGGCAGGCTGCTGCTGCTGCCCCCGGCAAGCGGGACACCCGTTCCGGGAAGCGATCTCCGACCTTCGAGGAGCACGACCAGTGAGTGAGCGCGTGAGCGAGCCGATGCGGACCTTCGGGGGGCTCGGTCGCGACCACGGCTACGGCCCCGACATCGACCATGTGCTCCTGAGCGAGGAGCAGATCCACGAGAAGATCGGCGAGCTGGCCGAGCAGGTCGCCGCCGACTACCACGGCACCGAGGTCCTGCTGGTCGGCGTCCTCAAGGGCGCCGTCCTCTTCATGAGCGACTTCGCGCGGGCCCTCCAGCTGCCCACGCAGATGGAGTTCATGGCCGTCTCCTCCTACGGCTCGGCCACCAGCTCCTCGGGGGTCGTGCGCATCCTCAAGGACCTCGACCGCGACATCACCGGCAAGCACGTGCTGGTGCTCGAGGACATCATCGACTCGGGGCTGACGCTCTCCTGGCTGCTGAAGAACCTCGGCGGCCGGGCGCCGGCCTCGCTCGAGGTGTGCGCGCTGCTGCGCAAGCCCGACGCGGTGAAGGTCGAGGTCCCGGTCAAGTACATCGGTTTCGACATCCCCAACGAGTTCGTCATCGGCTACGGCCTCGACTACGCGGAGCGCTACCGCGACCTGCCCTACATCGCCACCCTCAAGCCGGAGGTCTATAGCTTGTAGTCGCTCTGTCGTGGCGAGTGGGGCCCGGAGGGTTCTGCGCAGCCGCGACGCAGCGGCTCATCGGCGGGCGGGGACGGCACCTGGCCGCGGTGTCGGCCGGTGGGCCGACGATGGGCAGGGCGGCCGTGCCACCCGCGGGGGTCATGCACAGCTGCCGTCCGGCGATTGCACAGCTCGCCCGGTGTACCGTCGAGTTCGACGACGCTGCACCGAGCGCCGGGGTCCCTGCCCGGATCGCAGGCGGCGTCCCGGGACGCTCAGGAGGGTCGACGGGTCGGCCGGGTATCCCGGCTCCCGGCATCGGTGTATGGAACGTAAGAAGATCTTCCGCTCCGTCTGGTTCTGGATCGGCCTCGTCATCGTCCTGGCGGTCGTGTCCTCCTCCTTCTTCCGCGGCAACGGCGGGTACCAGCAGGTCTCGACCTCCACGGCGCTCGCCCAGTTCGCCGACTCGAACGTCAAGTCGGCCACGATCAACGACAAGGAACAGACGCTCGACGTCGTCCTGAAGTCCGCGGTCCAGGGCAGCGACAAGATCACCGCGTCGTACCCGATCGGCGCGGCCAACGACGTCTTCGCGCTCGTCTCGGGCACCGGCCCGGGCAACGCCGGCAAGGGCGTCAGCTTCGACACCCACGTGACCCAGGACAACTTCCTGGTCAGCCTTCTGTTCAGCTTCCTGCCCTTCCTCGTCCTGCTGTTGCTGCTGTTCTGGCTGTTCAACTCCATGCAGGGTGGCGGCCGCGGCGTCATGCAGTTCGGCAAGTCCAAGGCCAAGCAGGTCACCAAGGACACCCCGAAGACGACGTTCTCCGACGTCGCCGGGGCCGACGAGGCCGTGGAAGAGCTCTACGAGATCAAGGACTTCCTGCAGAACCCGCTGAAGTTCCAGGCGGTCGGCGCGAAGATCCCGAAGGGCGTGCTGCTGTTCGGGCCGCCCGGAACCGGCAAGACCCTGCTCGCGCGGGCCGTCGCCGGCGAGGCCGGCGTGCCGTTCTTCTCGATCTCCGGGTCGGACTTCGTCGAGATGTTCGTGGGCGTCGGCGCCAGCCGCGTCCGCGACCTGTTCGAGCAGGCCAAGCAGAACGCGCCGGCGATCATCTTCGTCGACGAGATCGACGCCGTCGGCCGGCACCGTGGCGCCGGCATGGGTGGCGGTCACGACGAGCGCGAGCAGACGCTCAACCAGATGCTCGTCGAGATGGACGGCTTCGACGTCAAGGGCGGCGTCATCATGATCGCCGCCACGAACCGGCCCGACATCCTCGACCCCGCGCTGCTGCGCCCGGGCCGCTTCGACCGGCAGATCGCCGTCGACCGGCCCGACCTGCTCGGCCGCAAGGCCATCCTGGCCGTGCACGCCAAGGGCAAGCCGCTCGCGCCGGACGTCGACCTCGAGACCGTGGCCCGCCGCACCCCGGGCTTCACCGGCGCCGACCTCGCCAACGTGCTCAACGAGGCCGCGCTGCTGACCGCCCGCCACAGCGGCTCGCTGATCACCGACGCCACCCTCGAGGAGGCGATCGACCGCGTGCTCTCCGGCCCGGAGCGCAAGACGCGGGCGATGAGCGAGAAGGAGAAGAAGGTCACCGCCTACCACGAGGGCGGGCACGCCCTGGTGGCGCACGCACTGCCCAACCTGGACCCGGTGCACAAGGTGACGATCCTGCCGCGCGGCCGCTCGCTCGGGCACACGCTCGTGCTGCCGACCGAGGACAAGTACACCCAGACCCGCTCCGAGATGATCGACACCCTCGCCTACGCCCTCGGTGGACGGGCGGCGGAGGAACTGGTCTTCCACGAGCCGACCACCGGCGCGGGCAACGACATCGAGAAGGCCACCTCGATGGCGCGGGCCATGGTCACCCAGTACGGCATGAGCGCCAAGCTGGGGGCGGTCAAGTACGGCAGCACCGACGCCGAGCCTTTCCTCGGTCGCGACATGGGCTCGCGGCCGGACTACTCCGAGGCCGTCGCCGCCGACATCGACGCCGAGATCCGGGCGCTGATCGAGGCCGCGCACGACGAGGCCTGGGAGATCCTGGTCGAGTACCGGCCCGTCCTCGACCAGCTCGTGCTCGAGCTGATGGAGAAGGAGACGCTCTCCAAGGACGACATGACGCGCATCTGCGCACCGGTCGCCAAGCGGCCGTCCCTCGCGCCGTACAACGGCTTCGGCAAGCGGACGCCGTCCGACCAGCCGCCGGTGCTCACGCCGTCGGAGCTGGCCGCGCAGAACGGGGGCTCGTCCAACGGGCACGCCAGCGGCGACACCGCCCCCGTCGGCGACGTCGGAGCGCCTGCGCAGCGATGACCGACGGCGCCGGGCACGTCGATCAGGCGCGAGCGGCCGCCGCCGTGCGCGAGCTGCTGATCGCGGTCGGGGAGGACCCGGACCGGCCGGGGTTGCGGGAGACCCCGGCCCGGGTCGCCCGGGCCTACGCGGAGACCTTCGCCGGCCTCTGGCAGGACCCGAGCGACGTCCTGAGCACGACGTTCGACGAGGACCACGACGAGCTCGTGCTGGTCAAGGACATCCCGATGTACTCGACCTGCGAGCACCACCTGGTGCCCTTCCACGGGGTCGCGCACATCGGCTACATCCCGGGCGAGGACGGCCGGGTGACCGGGCTGTCGAAGCTGGCCCGGCTCGTCGAGGTGTACGCCCGCCGCCCGCAGGTACAGGAGCGGATGACCGGCCAGATCGCCGACGCGCTGGCCGACGTCCTCAAGCCCCGCGGCGTCCTGGTGATCATCGAGGCCGAGCACCTGTGCATGGCGATGCGGGGCATCCGCAAGCCCGGGTCGACCACGGTCACCTCGGCGGTGCGGGGCATCTTCCGGGAGAACGCGGCGACCCGGAGCGAGGCCATGAGCCTCGTGCTGCGGGCGTGACGGGCGCGTGAACGCCACCCTGCCCCGCCCCGGCAGGTGCGTCGTGATGGGCGTCCTCAACGTCACGCCGGACTCGTTCTCCGACGGCGGCTGCTTCGCCGACACCGGATCCGCCGTCGCCCACGGCCTGGAGATGGCCGCCGCGGGCGCCGACCTCGTCGACGTCGGCGGCGAGTCCACCCGCCCCGGCGCCGACCGGGTCGACGCCCAGGAGGAGTGCCGCCGGGTGCTGCCGGTGATCCGCGAGCTCACCGCCGCCGGCGTGCGCACCAGCGTCGACACCACCCGCGCCGAGGTCGCCGCCGCCGCCCTCGGCGCCGGCGCGAGCCTGGTCAACGACGTCAGCGGCGGCCTCGCCGACGCCGGCATGGCCCGGCTGGTCGCCGACGCCGGGGTGCCGTGGGTGCTCATGCACTGGCGCGGCCACAGCCGCGAGATGTACGCCGCCGCCCGGTACGGCGACGTCGTCACCGAGGTGTGCGCCGAGCTCACCGCCCGGGTGGAGGACGTCGTCGCCGCCGGGGTGTCCCCGGAGCAGCTGGTGATCGACCCCGGCCTGGGCTTCGCCAAGCGCGCCGAGCACAACTGGGCGCTGCTGGCCGGCCTCGACCGGATCGTCGCGATCGGGTTGCCGGTGCTCGTCGGCGCCTCCCGCAAGACCTTCCTCGGCCGCCTGCTGGCCGACGGCCGGGGCGAGCCCCGGTCCGCCGAGCTGCGCGATTCCGCGACCCTGGCGACCACCGTGCTGGCCGCGGAGGCCGGCGCCTGGGGGGTGCGGGTCCACGACGCCGCTGCGTCGGTCGACGCCGTCCGCACCGTCGAGGCCGTGCGCGCGGCCCGGCCCGGAGCCGTCCGTGGCTGACCGCATCGCCCTGCGGGGGCTCTCGGCGCACGCCTTCCACGGGGTCTACGGGTTCGAGCGCGAGCGGGGGCAGCTCTTCCGTGTCGACGCCGTCCTCGAGCTGGACACCCGGCCCGCCGCGGCCGGCGACGCCCTCGACCGGACCGTGAACTACGCCGAGCTGGCCCAGGGGCTGCACGCCGTCCTCGCCGGTGAACCCGTCGACCTGCTCGAGACCCTCGCCCAGCGCCTCGCCGACGTCTGCCTCGCGAATCCGCTCGTCGACGCCGTCGAGATCACCGTGCACAAGCCGGACGCCGACCTCGGCGTGCCCTTCGACGACGTGACGGTGACGATCCGGCGGGTCCGGGCATGACCCGGGCGGTGCTCTCGCTCGGCGCCAACCTGGGCGACCGTGCCGGCACGCTGCGCGCGGCCCTGACCGCGCTGAAGGACGACGGCCTGGTGGCCCGCTCGACGCTCTACGAGACCCCGCCGTGGGGCCCGGTCGAGCAGCCGCCCTACCTGAACGCGATCGCCGTCGTCCGCGGCGACCGCGACGCCGCCGGCTGGCTGGCCCGGGCGCACGAACTCGAGCAGGCGGCCGGCCGCACCCGCGAGGTGCGCTTCGGCCCGCGGACGCTCGACGTCGACGTCATCACCGTGCTCGCCGACGACGGGGCGCCGGTCCTCTCCGACGACCCCCGGCTGACGCTGCCGCACCCGCGGGCCCACGAGCGGGCCTTCGTGCTGGTGCCCTGGATGTCCCTCGACCCGACCGCGGAACTTCCGGGTCACGGCCGGATCGCCGACCTCCTCGCCGCGCTCCCGGCCGGCGACGTCGACGGCGTCGTGCGCTGGGAGCACCTGCATTGAGCCCGGTCAAGCGGCGCGACCTCGCCGTCCTCGCCCTCGGCATCGCCGTGGCCGCCTGGCTGCTGGTGCGGGCCGCCTACGGCTCCCTGCCGCCGCTGCACTGGTGGCTGCCCACCCCGCTGGCCGTGCTCGCGTTCGCCGAGGCGCTCGGCGCCCGCACGCTGCGGGCGCGGCTGGCCGCCCAGCGTGCGGCCAAGGCCGCGAGGGGGAAGATCGGGCCGCCCGAGCAGCCGGCCCGCCCCGCCGTCGAGGTGCGGGCGGTGGAGCCGCTCCTGGTCGCCCGGCTCGCGGTGCTGGCGCAGGCCAGCGCCTACGTCGGGGCGGTCTTCGGCGGTCTCTGGGCGGGCGTGCTCGCCTACGTCGGGCCGGCCACCGGCCGGCTCGCGGCGGCCAGGGGCGACGCGGTCACGGCCGCTGTCGGCGTCGTCTCCGCAGCCGCGCTGGTGGCCGCCGCGCTGTGGCTCGAGTCGGTCTGCAAGGTGCCCCCGGCATCGGGCGACGACGACCGGCTGCCCGGAGGAACCAGGGCCTGACGATGACACTGTCGTCCTCCGGACGACACCGCGCCCAGGAGCCGTCCCCCTGACGCGTTGAGCCCCGCAGTTCCTCGTAGCGGAGGCCTCCGGCCCCCACTCCTCGGAACGGTCAGACCCGGGCTGCCCCCGCGGTCTCCGGCACGGTGCCCTCCACCGAGCGCCGCAGGGCCGCGTGCAGCGAGTCGGGGGTGAGCACGCCGAGGAACCGGCTGCCGTCGAGTACGGCCACCCATCCGGCCTCCTGCTGCAGCATCACGGCCATCGCCGTCTTCAGCGACGCGTCGACCGGGACCCAGGCCTCCATGCGGCGCGCCGACGCGCCGACGGTGCCCGACCCACCGGCCCGCTCGCCGGACAGCCAGCCGTGCAGGGTCTCGTCGTCGTCGAGGACGACGGCCCACCGCGCACCGGAGCGTTCCAGCGCTTCCCGGGCGGCGGCCAGGCTGTCGGCCACGTGCACCACCGGGGGCTGCTCGAGGTCGTCGGCGTCGATGCCGGTCACCGCGAGGCGCTTGAGCCCGCGGTCGGCGCCCACGAAGTCGGCCACGAAGGCGTTCGCCGGCCGGCCGAGCAGCTCGGCGGGCGTGGCGTACTGCTCGACGTGCCCGCCCTCGCTCATCACCGCGATCCGGTCGCCGATCCGCACGGCCTCCTCGATGTCGTGGGTGACGAACACGATCGTCTTGCGCACGCTGGCCTGCAGGCGCAGGAACTCCGACTGCAGGCGCTCGCGCACGATCGGGTCGACGGCCGAGAAGGGCTCGTCCATGAGCAGCACGGGCGGGTCGGCGGCCAGCGCCCGGGCGACGCCGGCCCGCTGCCGCTGCCCGCCGGAGAGCTGCGCGGGGTAGCGGTCGCCGAAGGCCTGCGGGTCCAGGCCGACCGTGGCGAGCAGGTCGTCGACCCGGGCGCGGACCCGGTGCTTGTCCCAGCCGAGCAGCCGGGGGACGGTGCCGACGTTCGTCCGCACCGTCTGGTGGGGGAAGAGCCCGACGTTCTGGATCACGTAGCCGATCCGGCGGCGCAGCTTGTCGGGGTCGACGCGGGTGACGTCCTCGCCGCCGAGCAGGATGCGGCCGGTCGAGGGCTCGATGATGCGGTTGATCATCTTCATCGTCGTCGTCTTGCCGCAACCCGAGGGGCCGACCAGCACGCTGAGCTCGCCCGCCGTGAAGGTCAGGTCCAGTTGGGCCACGCCCACCGTGCCGTCGGCGTAGGTCTTGCTGACCCCCTCCAGCCGGATCTCCTCGGCGGTGCCGGGGTCGCCGGACGAGCTCGCGGGGCCGGTGGGCGGCGCAGTAGCGTCCACGGGGTGGTCCTCCTGGAAGCAGTAGACCAGGCGCCGAACCCCTGGTTCGACCCTTCCTACGTGATCGACAACTGGAGCACCATTCTGCGGTACCTGGGCGAGCACGTGCGCCTCACCGTGCTCGCCGTCCTGCTGGGCACGGTGATCGCGCTGCCGCTGGCGGTGCTCGCCCGGCGCAGCCGGTTCCTGGCCGGGCCGGTGCTGGCGCTGTCGACGGTCGTCTACACGATCCCGTCGCTGGCGATGTTCGCCTTCATCTTCCCGTTCACGGGGCTCTCGTCGACCACGGTGCTGATCGGGCTGGTGGCCTACACGCTGGTCATCCTGGTACGGAACTTCCTCGCCGGGCTGCAGGGGGTTCCCGACGACGTCCGTGAGGCCGCCCGCGGCATGGGTTACGGGCCCGCGCGGCTGTTCGTGCAGGTCGACCTGCCCCTGGCGCTGCCCGCGTTCATGGCCGGCCTGCGGATCGCCACCGTCTCCACCGTCGCGCTGACGACGGTCGGCGTGCTCGTCGGGCACGGCGGTCTCGGGCAGTTGATCGTCGGCGGGTTCAACGCCAACTTCTACCGGGCCGAGATCGTCACCGGCACGATCGGCTGCGTGCTCCTGGCCCTGCTGGCCGACCTGCTGCTGGCCGGCACCGAGCGGCTGCTCACGCCCTGGGCGCGGACGGTCCGGGCGTGAACCAGTTCGGCGACGCGATCGTCTACCTCAACGACCCGTACAACTGGACCCGGCCGGGCGGCATCATCGACCTGCTGATCGAGCACCTGGCGATCTCGGCGATCGCGGTGCTCGCGGCGATGGCGGTCGCCCTCCCGGTCGGTGTCGCCCTGGGCGCGTCGGGCCGCGGCGGCGGGCTGATCGTCGGGCTGTCCAACGTCAGCCGCGCCGTGCCGACCCTGGCCCTGCTCACGCTCTTCGCGGTCAGTCCGATCGGATTCGGCGACCCCGCGACCACGATCGCGCTGGCCGTGTTCGCGATCCCGCCGATCCTGACCAACACGTTCGTCGGGTTCCGGGGCGTGGACGCCGACGTCCGCGAGGCCGCCCGGGCGATGGGCATGAGCGGCGGCCAGGTGATCCGCCGCGTGGATCTGCCGCTCGCGATGCCGCTGGTGATGACCGGCGTCCGGACGGCGGCGGTGCAGGTCGTCGCCACCGCCGGTCTCGCCGCGCTGGTCGGCGGGGGAGGCCTCGGTCAGATCATCAACCTCGGCTTCGGGCAGCAGAACTACGGCGAGATGATCGCCGGGGCGGTGCTGGTGGCCGGCCTGGCGCTGCTCACCGAGTTGAGCCTGGTGGCGCTCGCCTGGGCGGTGACGCCCGGCCAGAAGCGGTTCCCGTGGACGTCGACCCGCCGGTCCGGCGTCGCCGTGACCCCGGAGCCGACGGCGGCCGGGGTGCCCCTGTAGCAGGGCGCCGGCCGCGCCGCGGGGAGGTCGGTTGTGCATAACAGAACTACAACGGGTTCCGATGTGGATTGCCGTGGCGGGAGCAGGGGAGTTGCATGGCTGCTGCGGGAGTCCTCCCGCCAGACACGCGTAGCGGCCCTGGCCGCACGGGACACAGAAGGCGGGGCGTCATGAACGCACGCATCAGATTCATTGCCCCACTCGCGCTCGCTCTGCTCGCCACCGCGGCATGCGGCACCTCGGGCTCGTCGGGCACCGGCGGCAGCGCCAGCGGCTCGACGGCCGCCGCGGGCAAGGCGTGCGCCCCGGTCGCCGGCCAGCAGCTCGTGGTGCTCAAGGACGACAAGGCGCTCCAGAACGCGGACAACATCGTCCCCGCGGTCAACGCGAAGACGGCGGCGGCGGACCCGGCCCTGATGCCGGCCCTCGACGCGGTGTCGGCGGCGCTGACCACCGACGACCTGGTCACGATGAACAACCAGGTCGACGTGCAGCGCAAGAGCGCCGGCGACGTCGCTGCGGCCTGGGTGAAGGACCACAAGGTCACCGACGGCCTGACGAAGGGCAGCGGCACGGTGGCGGTCGGTGGCTCGAACTTCACCGAGTCGAAGATCCTCGCCACCATCTACGCCGACGTGCTGAAGGGCGCGGGCTTCGACGCCTCGGTCAAGGAGGTCGGCAGCCGCGAGCTCTACCTGAAGGCGCTGAGCCAGGGCACCGAGATCCAGGCCTTCCCCGAGTACCTGGCGACGGCGACGGAGTTCATCAACAAGCAGCTCAACGGCGCGAACGCCACGCCCGTGGCCAGCGGGGACCCGCAGGCGACGAAGACCGCGCTCGAGCCGCTGGCCGCCAAGGTGGGCCTCACGTTCGGCAAGCCGTCGCCGGCCGCCGACGAGAACGCGTTCGCCGTCACCCAGGCGTTCGCGGACAAGCTGAAGGTGACGACGCTGTCGGAGCTCGCCGCCGCCTGCAAGGACGGGTCGCTGATCCTCGGCGGCCCCGCCGAGTGCCCGACCCGGCCGTTCTGCCAGCCGGGTCTCGAGAAGACCTACGGCCTGAAGTTCGCCAGCTTCAGCACCCTCGACGCCGGTGGCCCCCTCACCAAGGCCGGCATCACCCAGGGCAAGGTCTCGATCGGCCTGGTGTTCAGCTCCGACGGCGCCCTCGCCAAGAAGTAACCCTGATGGAGTCGCCCGAGCGCGGGAACCGCGCTCGGGC
>DASYGS010000048.1:0-21484 GCA_035999465.1 Blastococcus sp.
CGGATGCCCTCGTCCTCGCGGAACTCGATCGGGTCGCCCTTGCGCTGCGGGATGTGCACCGGGGTGATCTCGTCGTCGAACAGGCCGTTCTTCTGCGCGGCGGCCGCCTTCTGGTGGCTGGCGGCGGCGAACTCGTCCTGCTCCTCGCGCGTCAGGCCGTACGTCCCGTTGGCCTGTTCGGTGAGGGCGCCCATGGCCACCTGGTCGAAGGTGTCGGTGAGGCCGTCGTGGGCCATCGAGTCGATCAACGTCGTGTCGCCGTACTTCGTGCCGGTCCGCGAGTTCTTCAGCAGGTGCGGCGCCTGGGTCATCGACTCCATGCCGCCGGCCACCACGATCTCGAACTCGCCGGCGCGGATGAGCTGGTCGGCCAGGGCGATCGCGTCGATGCCGGAGAGGCACACCTTGTTGAGGGTGAACGAGGGCACCGACATCGGGATCCCGCCGGCCACCGCGGCCGGGCGGGCCGGGTTCTGCCCGGCGCCGGCCTGGATGACGTGGCCCATGATCACGTAGTCGACCTGGTCGCCGGAGATGCCGGCGCGCTCCAGCGCCGCCTTGATCGCGACGCCGCCCAGGTCGGCGGCGGAGAAGTCCTTGAGCGAGCCGAGCAGCCGGCCCATCGGGGTGCGGGCGCCGCTGACGATCACCGAGCGGGGTCGGTTGCTCTGGCTCATGGGTGGCCTCCAGTGCCGGGCCGCCGATGTCGGCGACCGTGTCAACAGGGCAGACCGCGCGGATCGCGCGGATCGGACTGACCGTAAGGATAGGACGGCGGTCCCGGTGGGCCACCGGAGACGGGATCGTCGCCCGGCGGGGGTGAACCCGGCCACATCGATGTGACGTCTGAGACGTCTGGCGGCAGGATGCCCGCGTGACCAACGACCAGACCGGCCTGCCCGGCGAGCTGTTCACCACCATCGACCACGTGGGCATCGCGGTCCCCGACCTCGACGAGGCGATCGCCTTCTACGCCCAGGCCTTCGGCGTGCGCTCCGTGCACGAGGAGACCAACGAGGAGCAGGGCGTCCGCGAGGCGATGCTCGCCGTCGGCGACGGCGAGACGCGCATCCAGCTCCTGGCCCCGCTGACGCCCGAGTCCACGATCGCGAAGTTCATCGGCCGCTCCGGCCCGGGCCTGCAGCAGCTGGCCTTCCGGGTCGCCGACGTCGAGGCGGTCAGCGCGACCCTGCGGGAGCGCGGCCTGCGGCTGCTCTACGACGCCCCCAAGCGCGGCACCGCCGACAGCCGGGTCAACTTCGTGCACCCGAAGGACACCGGCGGGGTTCTGGTCGAGTTCGTCCAGCCCGCCGACGGCGCCCACTGACCGGACTCGCCAGAGCGGTTACCCGCCGGTAACATCACGCCGACCGCACCGCCGAACCCACGGCACCACCCGCGCCACCGACGACCCGGGAGTACTGCGTGAACGAGATCAGGGACGCCATCCTCGCCGACTCACTCGATGCCATCGGGGGGTTGGCGGTGCCCGAGTCCTACCGGGGGGTGCTGGTCCGCAAGGACGAGCAGGACATGTTCGAGGGCCTGGAGACCAAGGAGAAGGACCCGCGCAAGTCCCTGCACGTCGACGAGGTCCCCACCCCCGAGCTCGGGCCGGGTGAGGCGATCGTCGCCGTCATGGCCTCCTCGGTGAACTACAACACCGTCTGGACGTCGATCTTCGAGCCCGTCTCGACCTTCGGGTTCCTGGAGCGCTACGGCCGTGTCTCCGAGCTGACCAAGAAGCACGACCTGCCCTACCACGTGGTCGGCTCCGACCTCGCCGGCGTCGTCCTGAAGGTCGGCGCGGGCGTGAACAAGTGGAAGCCCGGCGACGAGGTCGTCGCACACTGCCTCTCGGTGGAGCTCGAGGACCCGGCCGGCCACGACGACACGATGATGGATCCGCAGCAGCGGATCTGGGGCTTCGAGACCAACTTCGGTGGCCTGGCCGAGCTCGCGCTGGTCAAGAGCAACCAGCTGATGCCCAAGCCAGGGCACCTCACGTGGGAGGAGGCCGCCGCCCCCGGCCTGGTCAACTCCACCGCCTACCGGCAGCTGGTGAGCCACAACGGCGCGAACATGAAGCAGGGCGACGTCGTCCTGATCTGGGGTGCCTCCGGTGGCCTGGGCTCGTACGCGACCCAGATGGCGCTCAACGGCGGCGCGATCCCGGTCTGCGTGGTCAGCAGCCCCGAGAAGGCCGAGATCGTGCGCTCGCTGGGCGCGGAGCTCGTCATCGACCGCTCCGCCGAGGGCTACCGGTTCTGGAAGGACGAGAACACCCAGGACCCCAAGGAGTGGCAGCGCCTCGGGAAGAAGATCCGCGAGCTGACCGGCGGCGACGACGTCGACATCGTCTTCGAGCACCCCGGCCGCGAGACCTTCGGCGCCAGCGTCTACGTGGCGAAGAAGGGCGGGACGATCGTCACCTGCGCCTCGACCAGCGGGTACATGCACCAGTACGACAACCGGTACCTCTGGATGAACCTCAAGCGGATCATCGGGTCGCACTTCGCCAACTACCGGGAGGCCTGGGAGGCCAACCGGCTGATCGACAGGGGTCTGATCCACCCCACGCTGTCGAAGGTCTACTCGATGGCCGACGTCGGCCAGGCCGCCTACGACGTCCACCACAACGCCCACCAGGGCAAGGTCGGGGTGCTCACGCTGGCGCCAGAGGAGGGGCTGGGCGTGCGCGATCCTGAGAAGCGCGCCCGGCACATTGACGCGATCAACCGGTTCCGGGGAGTCTGAACACATCCGTCCCGGCCGCCCCGTGGCAAGCGGGACGGCCGGGACGGGTGATACCCCGTCTCCACCCGACACGCCGACGCCCGATCCCCCTTCTGCGAGGATGACCGCATGACCGATCCCCGCCGCGATCTGCTGCCGAACCACGAGGCCCAGCACTCGTTCGACGTGGTGCTGCGGGGGTACGACCGCAGTCAGGTAGCCGACACCATCGAGCGCCTCGAGGCCGACTTCAGGATCGCGATCGCCGACCGCGACGCCGCGGCGGCCCGGACGGCGGATCTCGCGGGCCAGCTGTCGGCGATGCACGGCGAGATCGAGTCGCTGCGCCGCAAGGCCGCCACGGCGACGGCGCCCACCTTCGAGAACATCAGCGAGCGGATCCAGCACATGCTGCAGCTCGCCGAGGAGGAGGCGGCGGAGATCCGCCGCGCCGCCGAGGTCGACGCCATGGCCGTGCGCGAGCAGACCGCCGCCGAGGAGCGCGCGCTGCTCGAGCGGCACGCCGCCGGGCAGGCCGAGGTCGAGCGCATGCTGGCCGAGGCCCGGCAGAGCGCCGAGCAGATCGCCCAGAAGGCCCAGATCCGTGCCGACGAGCTGGTGGCCAAGGCGCAGGAGCGCGTGGCCCGGCTCGACGCCGAGTCCCAGGCCCGTCGCGCGAAGGTCGAGGAGGACTTCGACATCGCCCAGCGGGCGCGCCGCGCCGAGGCGGCACGGGCCGAGGAGGACCGCGAGCGCGTCTCGACCGAGGCGGCCCGGCAGCGGATCTCCCTGGCCGAGGGGCACGCCGCCCAGCTGGTTGCCGAGGCCGAGGCCAAGGCCGAGGCGATCCGCGAGGTGCGCGACGAGCTGACCGGCCGGCTCCTCCAGGCCCGCCAGCTGCTGTCCAGCCTCCCCGAGCTGGGCGACCGCCCGCAGCAGGCCGCCGCCGAGGCGCCCCGCGACACCGCGCCTCCGAAGGAGGAGCGCCGCCCGCAGCCGTCGCCCCAGCCCGCGCCGCAGGCCGCCCCCGCGAGCGCTCCGCAGACCGCCCCGGCCGCGGCCACCCCGGCGAGCACGCCCGCCGCGACTCCCACCACTCCCGCGACGCCGGCGCTCTCGGGTGAGAGCGAGGCGGCGGCCGCCCGGCAGCCGGTGCGCCCCGCGGAGCCGGCGACCCGCCAGCTGCCGATGCCGCCCCGCCCCGGTACGGGCTCCACGGCGGCCTCGACGAGCGGTGCCGCGCAGGGCCCGCAGACCCAGGCGATCGACCAGCCGGTGGCCCAGGGGCGTCACTGAGCCCCTCCCCCGGCGAGCACGCAGCCCGCTCGTCCCTCGGCCGGCCGGCCGGGTGGGCGCGCGGGCTGCTCGCCGTCGTGGTCACGACGGCGGTCTGCGGGCTGGTCGGTGGCGTCGGAGTCGCCGAGGCAGCCGCCCAGGCGCCGGGACTCCTCCGGGTCGCCGACCTCTCCCCCGACACCCCGGCGCTCGACCTCGCCGTGGCCCCCGTCGTCAGCGGCGTGCCCCTGACCGCTCCGGGGTCGCTCATCGGGTCCGGGCTGCACTACGGCTCGGTCGGCGCCTACCGGTCGCTGGCCCCGGGCAACTACGCCGTCAGCGTCCGGGCCGCCGGCGCCGGCCCGGCCACGCCACCGGTGCTCTCCACCCGCGTCACGGTGCCCGCCGGGGGGGCCCGGACGGTCACCGTCACCGGCCCGTTCGCCGCTCTCGCGCTCCGGGTCCTCCCCGACGACCTCTCTGCCCCGTCGCCCGGCTCGGCCCGCGTGGGCGTGCTCTCCGGCGCCTCTCCTCCCCTGGCCGTCGCGCTCTCCGGTGCCGCCGACCGGCCCGTCGCCGTGCCGACGGGCGACGCGGCGTCCGTCGTCGTCCCCGCCGGGGCCGCCACGGTCCGGCTCCGGGCCGGTTCCGGTGCCGTCGCGGACCTGCCGGTCGTGCTCAGGAGCGGGTCGGTGGTCAGCCTCATCGTCCTGGACCGGCCCGGCGGGGGCCTGATCCTCTCGGTCGTCGTCGACGCGGCCGGCCCGTCGGTGATCCCGCGCGGGCCGGTCGACGCCGGTGCCGGTGGTACCGCGGGACTGCCGGTCGCGCCGCTCGTCGCCGGCGTCGCGGTTTCCCTGATGGCAGCGGCCGCCGGCGTCCGCGGGCGGCGACGGGTCGTCCTGGGGGCCGCGGCGGCCCTCGTCCTGGCCACCGTGGCGCCGGCCACGGCGGCGGAGCCCTCGAATCCGGCCGGTCCCGGCCCGCGACCGGCCCTGGTCGCCTCGGTGGTGCCGCAGGCGGCCCCCGGGGCCGCTCCCCTGCGGGTTCGCGTGCCCGCGGCCGGCGTCGACGCGGCCGTCTCGCCGGTCGGCGTCGACCGGTCCGGGGCGCTGCTCCCGCCGCCCGACACGGCCCGCGTGGGCTGGTTCCGCGGGAGTTCCGCGCCCGGCGTCGCCGGTCCGGCCGTGCTCGCCGGCCACGTCGACAGCGTCTCCGGCCCCGGAGCCTTCTTCCGCCTCGGGCGGCTCGCGGCCGGCGAGGCCGTCCTGGTCACCCGCGCCGACGGGACGACGGTGCGTTTCCGGGTCACCCGAGTGGCCCGCTACCCCAAGACCGCCTTTCCGACGGCCACGGTCTACGGGCCGACTCCCGGCGCCGAACTCCGGCTGATCACCTGCGGCGGCCGGTTCGACCGCGCGCACCGCAGCTACGTCGACGACGTCGTGGTGTTCGCGCGTCTCGACGACTAGCTGTACTGACCAGCAACGTTGGTTGAGGGCGTGTGACCACGGGATCTGACTGACCGGTCTTGTGGAGGGAGGACCTCCGGACGTGGAGTGGAGCTGCTGAAGGCACCCACACCACGAACCCGGAGGTCCTCGTGGCCCACGCTAATGCCGCTCTGACTCCTCGCATGCGTCTGCGCCTGGCCCGCGCGGTGGTCGAGGACGGCTGGACCGTCTCCTATGCCGCGGCGGTGTTTCAGGTCGCCTACCCCACGGCCAAGCGCTGGGCGGTCCGCTACGCGGAGGCCGGGCCGGCCGGCATGGTCGATCGCAGCTCCCGCCCGCACCGCTGCCCGCGCCGCACCCCGCGGCCGGTGGTCCGGCGGATCGTGCACCTGCGGTGGAAACAGCGGCTGGGGCCGGTGGATATCGCCGACCGCCTGGGCATGCCGGCCTCGACGGTGTACGCGGTGCTGCGCCGTTGCCGGCTTCACCGGCTGGCCCACGTCGACCGGGCCACCGGCGAACGCGCCCGCCGCTACGAGCACGAGCGCCCCGGCTCGCTGCTGCACGTCGACGTGAAGAAGCTGGGCAACATCCCCGACGGCGGCGGCTGGCGCTACGTCGGCCGCCAGCAAGGCGATCGCAACCGGCAGCGCACTCCAGGCAAGCCCCGCAACCGGCACTCCCACGCCACGTTGGGCACCGCGTTCGTGCACACCGTGCTCGACGACCGCAGTCGGGTCGCCTACGCCGAGATCCACGACGATGAGACCGCCGCCACCGCCATCGGCGTGCTCCGCCGCGCGGTGGCCTGGTTCGCTGCCCGCGGCGTCACCGTCGAACGCGTGCTCTCCGACAACGGCTCCGCCTACCGCTCCCACGCCTGGCGCGACGCCTGCCTCGAACTCGGCATCACGCCCAAGCGGACCCGGCCCTACCGCCCGCAGACCAACGGCAAGATCGAGCGCTTCCACCGCACCCTGGCCGACGGCTGGGCCTTCCGCCGCATGTTCCTCACCGAACTCGCCCGCCGCCGCGCACTGCCCGGCTGGCTACACGAGTACAACCATCACCGGCCCCACACCGCGATCGGACGCCGCCCGCCGATCACCCGCCTGACCAACCTGTCTGGGCAGTACAACTAGCGGCGCCGGTCGCGCGCCCGCCAGCAGGCGCTGTGCCAGTGCCGCCGCCAGTCGGCGGCCGACTCGGTGTCCCACGGGTCGAGGTCGGAGTCCCGGGCGTAGGCCGCCCAGGTCACGACGTGCGGCGTCCCCGGGCGGATCTCCTGATCGCACCCGGGGCACCGGTAGGTCTTGCCGCCCGAGGAACCGGTGAGCGACCGGACCACCCAGTCGCCGTCGGCGGCCTCCTCGACGGTCTCCCGCCGGGGAGGCTCGGCCCGGCCGGGCCGACGCGGGGGCTTCCGTCGAGGCAACCGTCAGCGGGTCGCGTAGTCCCGGAACCCGCGGCCGGTCTTGCGGCCCAGGTACCCGGCGGTGACCAGGTGCTCGAGCAGCGGCGCCGGGGCGAAGCCGGGCTCGCGGAACTCGATGTAGAGCTCCCGCTCGATGGCGAGGGAGACGTCGAGCCCGACGACGTCCAGCAGCTCGAACGGACCCATCGGGTAGCCACAGCCGACCTTCATGGCCGCGTCGATGTCGTCGGCGGTCGCGTAGTGCGCCTCGAGCATCTTGACCGCGTCGTTCAGGTAGGGGAACAGCAGCGCGTTGACGATGAAGCCGGCGCGGTCGGTGCAGGAGACCGCGTGCTTGCCCAGCTGGGCGCAGACCGCGTGCGCCGTCGCCGCGACGTCCGGTGCGGTGGAGATGGTGCTGACCACCTCGACCAGCTTCATCACCGGCGCGGGGTTGAAGAAGTGCATGCCGATCACGTCGGCCGCGCGGCCGCTGGCCTTGGCGCACTCGATCACGGGCAGGCTGGACGTGGTGGTCGCGAGCACCGCGCCGGGCTTGGCGATCTCTCCGAGGTTGGCGAAGAGCGCCTCCTTCACCGGCAGCGACTCGACGACCGCCTCGATGATCAGGTCGCGGTCGGCCATCTCGTCCAGGGACGTCGTGCCGGTGACGCGGGCCAGGACCTCGTCGCGGGTCGCCTCGTCGAGGCGCCCGCGCTGCACCTGCTTCTCCAGCGACTTGGCCAGCGCCTTCGACACGGCCTCGACCTTCTCCGGGGCGCGGGCCACGAAGCGGACGTCGTAGCCACCCTTGGCGAAGACCTCGATCATCCCGGTGGCCATGGTGCCCGAGCCGATGACGCCGACGGTCCGCACCGGGCGCGCGCCCTGGGCGGCCCCGCCGTCGGCCGGGGTGTGCGCGTCCGCGACGACCACGGCCGAGCCCTCCTCGGCGTAGGTGTAGAAGCCGCGGCCGTTCTTCCGGCCCAGCAGCCCGGCGGTGACCATCTGCTTGATGACCGGGCTGGGCGCGTGCAGCCGGTTGCGCGACTGCTTGTACATCGTGTCGAGGATCTCGTAGGCGGTGTCGATGCCGATGAGGTCCATCAGCGCGAGGGGACCCATCGGCAGGCCGCAGCCCAGCCGCATGGCGGCGTCGATGTCCTCACGGCTGGCGTAGCGGTTCTCGTACATCGAGACCGCGTGGTTGAGGTAGCCGAAGAGCAGCGCGTTGGCGATGAAGCCGGCCTTGTCGCCGATCGTGACGTCGACCTTGCCGAGCCGGGCTGCCAGGGCCTCCACGTCCTCGACGACCGACGGCTCGGTCACGACGGTGCGCACGACCTCGACCAGCTTCATGACCGGCGCCGGGTTGAAGAAGTGCATCCCGATGACCTTGCTCGGGCGCCCGGTGACCACCGAGAGCTCGGTGACCGAGAGACTCGAGGTGTTGGTCGCGAGGATCGTGTCGGGCGGGCAGATCTTGTCCAGCTGGGAGAAGACCTCGGCCTTGAGCTCCATGCGCTCGGGCACGGCCTCGATGACCAGCTCGGCGGAGGCGAGGTCCTCCAGCGACGTGCTGAAGCGGATGCGCTCGAAGATCGCGTCGCGGTCGGCCGGGTCGAGCTTCCCGCGGCTGACGGCCCGGTCGGTGGACTGCTCGACGTGCCCGCGGCCGCGGGCGACCGCCTCGTCATTGATCTCCACGGCGGTGACCGACAGGCCCGCTCGCGCGAGCACCTCGACGATGCCGGCACCCATGGTGCCCAGCCCGACGACGCCGACCTCGTTCAGTTCCCTGGCCACGTTGCCCTCTCCTCCGACCGCGATGATCGTCCTGGAGTCTCTCATCCACGAGGTCCCGGCGCTCGGGGGCTACCGGTCGGTAACCCCCGGTGACCGGGTGCTGCGGGCCTCGGAGGGGGTCACGCCGAAGCGGCCGCGGAACAGCCTGGTGAAGTGCGCCTGCGACGCGAAACCCCAGCGTGCGGCGACGTCGGCGATGCGCGGGCCGGGTGCCGGCGCACCGGCCAGCTCGGCTCGGGCGGCCTCCAGCCGCCGGTGCTGCACGTACTGCGCGACCGTCGTCCCCTCGGTGGCGAAGGCCCGGTTGAGGTGCCGGGCGGTCACCCCGGCGACGCGAGCCACCCGGTCGGCGCAGAGGCCCGGGTCCTGCAGGTGGGCGGCGACGAACTCCTTGGCGGCCAGCAGCCGCGCTGATGCGGTCCCCGTGCCGGTCAGCGCGCAGCGCATCAGCTCCAGCACCTCGTCACGGGAACAGCCGGTCAGCGGGTCGCCGACCACGCCGAGCAGGCGGCGGCGCAGTGCCCGGGCGGAGAGGCCGGCCGGGCCGGCGTCGTCGCCGGGCACCTTCACCGGCCGGCTGAGGTCGACGGGCCCGCAGTACTCGGCGAACAGCTCCCCCGGCACGTCGACCAGCACCTGGCGCATCGCGCTGCCGAACCCGACACAGGTACGGCCGGTCGGTCTCGTAGACGAGGAGGTCACCCGCACGCAGGGTCACGCTGCCGCCGGCGGAGTAGAAGAACGCGTCGCCCTCGAGGAGCATCGTGAGGAAGGTCGCGTCCTTCGGCTGGGCGCGGACCAGGGCCGGCGCGCGCTCGATCACGTGGGCGTTGCCGGCGATGTCGGCCGGGCGCACCCCGTCGAGCTCCAGGTTGACCTGCCGGGCGCGCAGCCCCTCGTCCTCGTAGGTCGAGCAGGTCAGCCCGACCAGGGCCTGCGCGTTGTGGTGCTCCCAGAAGGCCAGCCGGTCGGCGGCGGCGACGCCCTCGGTCGAGACCGAGGACACCAGGGGCCCGGCGGGCACGGCCACCTCCGGGGTCTCGACGAGACCCCGGTCACGCTACCGGAGGGCCGCGCCCGGCCCGGGTGGATCAGCGGATGATCGACTCGGTGTAGTCGGCGCCGAGACCGGCCTGCTCGTAGTGGTTGCGGCAGAGCTCGAGGTAGTCGTGCACGTCGAAGTAGCCGTCGGCGTTGCCGTCCTCGTCCAGCCAGACCAGCGGGCCCTTGACGACGAAGAAGGCGCGCGTCGGCTCGTCGGACTCGTAGGCGACCAGCGTGTGCCCCTCACCGGGGGTCTCGTAGACGAACGAGCCCTGCGTCGCCGTCCAGAGCTGCTCCAAGTAGCCCCACGTGCCGCTGATCGTGTACGCGAGCACCTCGTGCGGGTGGTAGTGCCGGTTGACCAGCCCGGCCGACTTCGCCCACAGGATGTCGGCCCAGCGGTTGTCGCGCGGGGAGATCCACAGCGGCCGGGAGCCGACCGTCGGGCTCAGCGGCACGTAGTAGCGCTCGTCGTCGATCACCGACTGCTGGTGGAAGACCTCCGGCTGCGCGTCGGGCTTCATGGAGTTCACGATCGGCTTCAGATCGCGCCAGAACTCGTTGCCGGGTGCCTTGGCCATGGGGACCGTCCTCTCGCTGTGTCCGGCGGCGAGGAGCCGCCGGACACAGGAAAGGGCACGCGGCCGGTCGCCGTCTTCCCTCAGCCGGACATCCGGTTTGCCCGATCAGGACATCGGTGTCAGAAGAGGCGCTGGGTCGGGTCGTCGGTGCCCTTGAGGACGGCGTAGTCGACGGTCATGCAGTCGATGCCTCGATCGGCCGCCAGCACGCGGGCCTGCGGCTTGATCTCCTGCGCGGCGAAGACGCCCTTGACCGGCGCGAGCAGCGGATCGCGGTTGAGCAGTTCCAGGTAGCGGGTCAGCTGCTCGACGCCGTCGATCTCGCCGCGGCGCTTGATCTCGACGGCGACCACGCGGCCGTCGGCGTCACGGCAGAGCAGGTCGACCGGGCCGATCGCCGTCGGGTACTCGCGGCGCACGAGCGACCAGCCGGCGCCGAAGGTCTCCACGTGCAGCGCCAGCAGCCGCTGCAGCTCCGCCTCGACGCCGTCCTTCTGCAGGCCGGGGTCGACACCGAGCTCGTGGGAGGTGTCGTGGTCGACCGACTCGATCGTGATGATCAGCTGCTCGCCGGCCTTGTTGGTGACCGTCCACGTGCCCGAGCCGTCGGCCAGCTCGTCCTTCAGGCTGCAGGGCGGGCTCATCCAGTTCAGCGGCTTGTAGGCGCGGTCGTCGGCGTGGATCGACACCGACCCGTCGCTCTTCACCAGCAGGAGGCGGTTCGCCATCGGCAGGTGGGCGGTGAGCCGCCCGATGTAATCGACGGAGCAACGAGCGATGACCAGGCGCACGGGCGTCGACGGTACCGGGTGCGCCGGACGGGCCCGGCTCCCCGGAGGGAGCCGGGCCCGATCCTCAGGCGAGCGCGGGCTCCGGACGCCGCAGGTCCGCGTCGACGCCCTCGGTCTCCTCGACCCGGGCCAGCGGGTCGACCGTGGAGGTCGAGGCGTACCGCTCGACGTCGAGGATGCCCTCGCGCTTGGCCACGATGGTCGGGATCAGCGCCTGACCCGCGACGTTGACCGCGGTGCGGCCCATGTCGAGGATCGGGTCGATCGCCAGCAGCAGACCCACGCCGGCCAGCGGCAGGCCCAGGGTCGACAGCGTCAGCGTGAGCATCACGACCGCGCCGGTGACGCCGGCGGTGGCCGCCGAGCCGATGACGGAGACGACGACGATGAGCAGGTAGTCGGTCAGCGTCAGGTGCACGTGGAAGAACTGCGCCACGAAGATCGAGGCCAGCGCCGGGTAGATCGCCGCGCAGCCGTCCATCTTGGTCGTGGCGCCCAGCGGCACCGCGAACGAGGCGTAGGAGCGGGGCACCCCGAGGTTCTGCTCGGCCACCCGCTCGGTCACCGGCAGCGTGCCCACCGACGAGCGCGAGACGAACGCCAACTGGATCGCCGGCCACGCGCCCGCGAAGAACCGCAGCGGCGAGAGGCCGTGCAGGCGCAGCAGGACCGGGTAGACGCCGAACAGCACCAGCACGAGCCCGGCGTAGACCGAGGCGGTGAACACGCCCAGGGAGCCGAGGGACTCCCAGCCGTAGCTGGCCACGGCGTTGCCGATCAGGCCGATCGTGCCCAGCGGCGCCAGGAGGATCACCCACCACAGCACCTTCTGGACGACGGCCAGCGCCGAGCGCACCACGGCGAGGAACGGCTCGGCCGGCGCGCCGACCTTGAGCGCCGCGATGCCGATGGCGGCCGAGATGACGATGAGCTGCAGGACGTTGAACGAGAGGCCGCTGTCGGGCGAGGACTGCAGCCCGAGGAAGTTGCCCGGCACCAGCCCGTTGAGGAAGTCCCACCAGGATCCGCTGGTCGAGGGCGCCTGCTGGGCAGCGGCGGCGACGGTGCTGTGCCGGCCCGGGTTGGTGAGCAGGCCCAGGCCGATGCCGATCGAGACGGCGATCAGCGCGGTGATCGCGAACCAGAGCAGCGTCTGGCCGGCCAGGCGCGCGGCGTTGGAGACCTGCTTGAGGTTGGCGATGCTGACGATCACCGCGGTGACGATCAGCGGGACGACGACGACCTTGAGCAGCGTGACGAAGTCGTGGCCGACGGTCTGGAGGGTGCTGGTCAGCCAGTTGGGCGTGCCGTCGGCGACGGGGCCCATGTGCCGGGCGACCAGCCCGAGGAGGACGCCCACGACGAGGGCGAGGAGGACCTGCGCCGCGAACGGGACGCGGCGGAGACGTGCGAGCACGGGAGTGCCTTTCGGGAGGGGTGCAGAAAAGGAGGACGACAACGGGCGGCCGGTCAACAGGCCGCGGTCGTCACCCGTCCGAAGTCGAGGGCACGCCGTCGCGTGAGGCCCCACAGGTTCTGCACAGCAGGGTCAATCGGACGGCGGCGTCCGGTAATCCCGGTGTGCGCGGGGTCACGGCCGGGGCAGCCGCCAGCGGGTCGGGCTGCCGGTGAAGTCGCCGTGGGTGAGGGCGATGACCGTGGCCGGCCGGACGGCGAAGCTGGCGTTGACCTCCGGATCGAGGAAGTCGATCGCCAGGTCCGCCTCGTACTTGGCGTTGACCGCGGAGAGGAACCCAGCGATCCGGCCCAGGTCGGTCACGCGCTCGGCGATCCCCTCGACGACGACCGGGTTGCCGGCGTCGTCGGTGGTCAGCGTGCAGCGCGGTTCGGCCTCGAGATTGCGCGCCTTGCGCGAGAGCCGGCTGCTGGAGAACCACACGTGCCCGTCGAGCCAGACGCCCCAGACCGGCATGACGTGCGGTCGCCCGTCGGGCCGGACCGTCGCGCACCAGTAGTCGTGGGACACCGTCAGTCGGCGCTCGGCCTCCGCCCACTCGATCAGCCCGCTGCCGGCATCGGCGGCCAGGACGCCGTAGCCCGGCATGTGCGGGCGGTCGGCGGCCGGGCCGGGACTCACCGGGCTAGTCGGTCCACTGGGGGTGACGCTTCTCCAGGAACGCGGCCATGCCCTCGCGCGCCCCCGGCAGCTGGCTGGCCGCCGCCATGACCTCGACGGCGATCCCGTACGCGTCGCGCTCGGGCCGGTCCAGCTGGGCGTACATCGTCTGCTTGCCCCAGCCCTTGCTGGCCCGCGAGCCTCGGGTGGCCCGGTGCATGAGGTCGTCGACGGCCGCGTCGAGCTCCTCGTCGGGCACGACCCGGTTGACCAGCCCCCAGTCCAGCGCCGTCCGGGCGTCGATGACGTCGCCGGTCAGCGCGAGCTCCATCGCCCGCTTGCGGCCGACGTTGCGGGCGATCGCGACCATCGGGGTGTGGCAGAACCAGCCGCCCTTGCCGCCGGGAGCGGCGAACCCGGCCGACTCCGCCGCCACGGCGAGGTCGCAGGAGGCGACCAGCTGGCAGCCGGCCGCGGTGGCCAGCGCATGCACGCGGGCGACCACCACCTGCGGGACCTCGTGCACCGTCTGCATCAGCTCGGTGCACAGCGCGAGCAGGCTGCGCACCTCGGGCAGCGACGCGCCGGCGACGTCGGCGAAGTCGTGCCCGGCGCTGAACACCGGCCCCTCGCCGCCCAGCACGATCCCGGTCGCGTCGCTCTCGCCGGCCTCGGTGACCGCGGCCAGCAGTTGCGTCAGGTGCTCCCGCGAGAGCGCGTTCCGCTTCGCCGCCCGCACCATCGTGATGCGGACGACGTCCCCGTCCCGTTCGACCCTCGGTGCGCCGTCAGTCATGGACCCGACCGTAGCCAACCTCGGGCCGGCCTTCACGTCTGCAGTTGCTCCGCGAGCCAACCGCGCAGAAAAGCGCCGTCCCGCCACCCGGCCGAGCCCCCGGCGGCGACCAGTGCGGCCCCGAAGCAGAACATGCCCGCAGGGACGAGGACCAGCAGGACGTCGCTGCCGACGAAGTGCCCCGCCGCCACGAGCACCACGAAGCCCAGTCCTCCACCGACGAGGAACAGGCCGACCAGACCGAGCCAGAGTGCGGTGAAGACCCGCGTGAACCGGTGCCAGCCGAGGGTGCCCACGAGCCGGCATCCTGCGCCCGCGGGGACCAGCTGCCCGCGGAACACCGGGCTCCAGCTGTTGCGCATCGACCAGCGGCGGGCGGTCAGCCGGATCCGCTGCCGGGACACGCGACCGGACACCACCCTCCCGGTGGCGTTGCCCAGCGGGCCCATGAGCAGCTGACGGCGGGACGTCAGCCCGGCGGCGAGCCGGGCCTCGACGGCGTCCGTGCTCAGCGGAGAGACGACCTCGACGCGCGCTCCACGCGCCACAGCCGCAGCCACCGGCGGACCGGGTTCTCCGAGGCAGCCCGGTCAACCGGCGGCTTCACGCCGGCTCGGGCACCTTCTCGTCGGGGTGGGCGGGGAGGTCATGCGCCTCGCGGATGCGATCGACGACGCAGCCCATGATCTGGGTCAGCCCGAAGTCCTTGGGCGTGAACACCTGGGCGACACCGAGCTCCCGGAGCTTGCGGGCATCGCTGTCCGGGATGATCCCGCCGACGACCACCGGGACGTCGTCCAGACCGGCCTCCTTCAGGCCCTCGAGCACCGCCGGCACGACCTGCAGGTGCGAGCCGGACAGGACCGAGAGCCCGACGACGTGCACGTCCTCCTCGACGGCGGCCGACACGATCTGCGCCGGGGTGAGCCGGATGCCCTGGTAGATGACCTCGAAGCCGGCGTCCCGGGCGCGCACGGCGATCTGCTCGGCGCCGTTCGAGTGCCCGTCCAGGCCCGGCTTGCCGACCAGGAAGCGCAGCCGCCCGCCCAGCTCCTCGCCGGTGGCCCGCACGCGCTCGCGGACGTCGGTCAGCGTCTCGTCGGCCTCCCCGCCGCCGCTGGCGACCGCGACCCCGGTGGGTGCCCGGTACTCGCCGAACACCTCGCGCAGGACGCCGGCCCACTCCCCCGTCGTCACGCCGGCGCGGGCGCAGTCGAGGGTGGCCGCCATCAGGTTGGTGTCGGTGCCGGCGGCCGCGCGCAGCGCCTCGAGGGCCTTGTCGGCGGCCTCCTGGTCGCGCTCGGCCCGCCACTTCTGCACCGACTCGCAGGCCGCCGCCTCGACCGCCGGGTCGACGACCATGATCGCGGTGTCGAGGTCGGCGGTGAGCGGGTTGGGCTCGGTGCTCTCGAACTTGTTGACCCCGACGACGACGTCCTCGCCGCTCTCCATCCTCCGGCGGCGCTCGGCCAGCGAGGCGACGAGCTGGCCCTTCATGTAGCCGGACTCGACGGCGGCCACGGCGCCGCCCATCTCCTGCACCCGGGCGATCTCGGCCCGGGCGCCCTCCACGAGCTCGGCCACCTTCTGCTCCACCACGACCGAGCCGGTGAACAGGTCGTCGTACTCGAGCAGGTCGGTCTCGAACGCGAGCACCTGCTGGAGCCGAAGCGACCACTGCTGGTCCCACGGCCGCGGCAGGCCGAGGGCCTCGTTCCAGGCCGGCAGCTGCACGGCGCGGGCGCGGGCGTCCTTGGACAGCGTGACCGCGAGCATCTCCAGCACGATCCGCTGGACGTTGTTCTCCGGCTGCGCCTCGGTGAGGCCGAGCGAGTTGACCTGCACGCCGTAGCGGAAGCGGCGCTGCTTGGGGTCCTCGACGCCGTAGCGCTCCTTGGTCAGCTCGTCCCAGAGCTGGCCGAAGGCGCGCATCTTGCACATCTCCTCGACGAAGCGGACGCCGGCGTTGACGAAGAAGGAGATGCGCGCGACCACCTCACCGAAGCGCTCCTGCGGCACCTGGCCCGAGTCACGCACCGAGTCGAGCACGGCGATCGCGGTCGACAGCGCGTAGGCGATCTCCTGCACCGGCGTCGCCCCGGCCTCCTGCAGGTGGTAGCTGCAGATGTTGGTCGGGTTCCACTTCGGCATGGCCGTGACCGTGTACGCGACCATGTCGGTGATCAGCCGCAGCGAGGGCCCGGGCGGGAAGACGTACGTCCCGCGCGACAGGTACTCCTTGATGATGTCGTTCTGCGTCGTCCCCGCCAGCTTGCTGACGTCGTGCCCGTGCTCCTCCGCCACCGCCTGGTAGAGCGCCAGCAGCCACATGGCGGTCGCGTTGATCGTCATCGACGTGTTCATCTCGTCGAGCGGGATGCCGTCGAACAGCGCGCGCATGTCGCCGATGTGGGTGACCGGCACGCCGACCTTGCCGACCTCACCGACGGCGAGCTCGTCGTCGGGGTCGTAACCGGTCTGGGTGGGCAGGTCGAAGGCGACCGACAGGCCGGTCTGCCCCTTGGAGAGGTTGTTCCGGTAGAGCTTGTTCGACTCGGCCGGCGAGGAGTGACCGGCGTAGGTGCGCATGACCCAGGGGCGGTCACGGTCCGACGGCTGCGAAGGGAACGGCATGACGCCGGAGTCTAGGGCGGTTACCGGCCGGTAGCAGCCCGGCCTCCGAACCCCGCCGCGGACGGTGTGCGGTGGCACACTCGAAGGGTGGAAGGGCCGCTGATCGCCGCCGTCGTCGCCGGACTGCTCGCGCTGTTCGCCCGGTGGGCGTTCGGCACCGGTTACGGACGCACCCCGCCCGCCGCGCGGCCCGACGACGGGCTGCTCACCCCGATCGCGACGCTGTCCCGCCGGGAGTCCGCGCTGGCGCTGCGCGCGGTGCTCTCCGACGCCGGCATCCGCTCGACGGTGCGCTGCCCGGTGCCCGACCGGGCCGACGTGCTGGTGTTCCGCGAGGACGCCGCCCGGGCCCACGCCCTGGCGGTCACCTTCACAGGCCGGGAGTGACCCGGTCCGGCCGCTCGGTCCGCTCGGTCCGCTCGACCCTCGCCCCGAGCCCCCGCAGCTGCTGGACGAAGTCGGGGTAGCCGCGGTCGACGTGGTAGGCGTCCTGCACCTCGGTGAGCCCGTCGGACACCAGCCCGGCCAGCACCAGCCCGGCCCCGGCGCGGATGTCGGTGGCCGCAACCGGTGCGCTGGAGAGCCGCTCCCGGCCCCGGACGACGGCGTGGTGCCCGTCGATGCGGATGTCGGCCCCGAGCCGGACCAGCTCGTTGACGAACATGAACCGGCCGTCGTAGACGTTCTCGGTGATCAGCGCCGTGCCGCTGGACACGGCGGCGAGCGCGACCATCATCGGCTGGAGGTCGGTCGGGAATCCCGGGAAGGGCAGCGTGACGACGTCGACGCAGCGCGGCCGCTCGGCCATCGCGACCCGGAGGCCGCCCGGCACCGCCTCGACCGTCGCCCCGGCGGTCGTGAGCTTGTCCAGCGCCACGGTCAGGTGCTCGGGGATCGCCCGCTCGATGACGACGTCGCCCCGGGTCATGACCGCGCCGATCGCCCACGTGCCGGCGACGATCCGGTCGGGCACGGTCGTGTAGCTCACCGGGGACAGGGAGTCGACGCCGTCGACGGTGATCGTCGACGTGCCGGCCCCCTCGATCCGGGCGCCCATCGTCGTGAGCATCGTGCAGAGGTCGACGATCTCGGGCTCGCGGGCGGCGTTGTCGATGACCGTCGTCCCCGAGGCCAGCACCGCGGCCATCATCAGGTTCTCGGTGGCACCGACGGAGGGGAAGTCCAGCCAGATCGACGTCCCCGTGAGGCGGGGCGCCGTCGCCACGAGAAAGCCGTGCTCGCTCACGATGGTGGCGCCGAGCCGCTCGAGCCCGGAGATGTGCATGTCGAGGCCACGGGAACCGATGGCGTCGCCGCCCGGCAGGGCGACCCGGGCACTGCCGCAGCGGGCGACCAGCGGGCCGAGGACGTTGATCGAGGCCCGCATCCGGCGGACCAGGTCGTAGTCGGTCTCGGTCGACGGCGAGTCGGGCACGTCGATGGCCACCCGGCCACCGCCGCCCCCGCCCTCGGTGCGCTCGTAGGTCACACCGCAGCCCAGCCGGCGCAGCACCTCGCTCATGATCGAGACGTCGAGGATGTCGGGGACCTCGTCGATCGTGGTCCGCCCGGCCGCGAGCAGCGCCGCCGCCATCAGCTTCAGGGCACTGTTCTTCGCACCGGTGACCCGTACCCGGCCCGACAGGGCGGTGCCGCCGGTCACCTCGAAGCACTCCACCCGATCACCCTACGGTGGCGCGGGCTCCGCCCGTCCCGGGCACGACCTACGCTCGCGACATGACCGTCCGGCTGACCCGCATCTACACGAAGACCGGCGACGCCGGCCAGACGCACCTGGGCGACATGAGCCGGGTCGACAAGACCGACCCCCGCCTGGTCGCCTACGCCGACGTCGACGAGGCCAACAGCGTGCTGGGTGTCGCGCTGGCGCTCGGCTCACCCTCGCCGGAGATCGGCGACCTGCTGCGCAGCGTGCAGAACGACCTGTTCGACGTCGGGGCCGACCTGTGCACGCCGATCACGCCGGACCCGGAGTTCCCGCCGCTGCGGATCACCGCCGCCTACACCGAGCGGCTGGAGGCGGCCTGCGACCTCCACAACGAGGCGCTGCCGAAGCTCGCGAGCTTCATCCTCCCCGGTGGCACGCCGGCGGCCGCGTTCCTGCACCAGGCCCGGGTCGTCGTCCGCCGGGCCGAGCGCAGCGTCTGGGCGCTCCTGACCGCCGACGGCGAGCGGACCAACCCCGAGACGGCGCGCTACCTCAACCGGCTCTCGGACCTGCTCTTCATCCTCGCGCGGGCCGCCAACCCCGGCGGCGACGTGCTGTGGGAGCCCGGCGCGCACAGCGGCGCGCACGCCCAGAAGGCGGCCGCGCGCGGCACCGGGGACTGATCAGCTCTCCGGCGGCGCGGACTCCACCCAGGAGAGGAAGCCGGTCACGGTGGAGGGGTCCATCGCCAGCTCCCGCGGCCCCTCCGAGGTCGAGCAGGACAGGACGACGAGCTCGACGGGCAGGGCGAGGTCGTCGCGGTCCGCGCCGCGCTGCGCCTGGACGCGGAGATCGGCCCGGCGCAGCCGCTCCTGCGGGCGGACCGACAGCGAGAGCCCGCGGTACCAGAGCAGGGCGTCGCTGCCGTACCAGGCGACGCCGACCGACCACCGGGAGGTGCCGGGAGGGCGCCGCCACATCGTGACCGCCCCCAGGCCGGAGAGCAGGAAGCGGCGCCGCAGCAGGAAGACGACCGCGAGGATCACCAGCACCACGGCGAGCAGGACCAGGACGACGACGGTCACGGTGCGTCCTCGTCAGGCCGGGCGGGAATCAGATCGGCGCGCTCAGTCGCTCTCGCCGGCCGCCCGCAGGCGGGACTGGGCGCGCCGGGCCGCCTCGAGCGCCTCGGGGTCCTCGGCGCCGGCCTCCTCGGCGCGGCGCAGGGCCTCGCGGGCGCGCTGGACGTCGATCTCGTGGGAGATCTCGGCCGTCTCGGCCAGGATCGATACGCCGCGTTCGGTCACCGACAGGAAGCCGCCGTGCGCCGCGACGACGAGGTCGTCGCCGGACTCGGTGCGGATCGTGACCACACCGCCGGCGGCGAGCTCGCCGAGGAGCGGGGCGTGGCCGGGCAGGACGCCCAGCTCACCCTCGGTGGTGCGGGCGATGACCATCTTCGCCTCGCCGGACCAGATCTTCCGCTCGACGGCCACCAACTCGACCTGCAGGGTCGCCACGACACTCCTCGGGTTCCACCGACTGCGGCGGTGCGGTACACGGACGCCGGCCGATGGGCGCGGCGACGGATCGCCCTCACTCTACCGGCGTGTCGACAGCCGATCGTGCGGGGCGCCCGGGATCGCGGCTCAGGCGGCCCGGCGGTAGAGCACGGTCCACCGGCCGACGCGGACCCAGGGGTGCCGCACGCACGCGGGGGACGCCCACTCGTCCAGCCGGAAACGGGCCACCTCGGCCGGCTCCAGCGGCGCGTACGGCGGCCAGCTCCACCCGGCCTCGTCGCTGCTCAGCGGATCGGTGTCGTCGTCCACGTCGTTCCTCGGCCCGGCACCCGTGGTTCGGGTGCATCTCCTGCATGGTCGGCACGGGGGGGCACCGACCCGCAGGACGATAGCGACGAACCCCTCGAAGAGGTGAGGTCCCGCGCGTCCCGCGAAAACGTGCCCGATCGGCCCCCGGCCCAGCGATCCGGCCGCCCCCGGACGGCGGGACGAAGGGCCCTTGCGAACGGCGACGGCCGGGCCCCCGTGCGGGGACCCGGCCGTCCTGCTGCCCAGCGCAGCTGCGTTCAGCTCTTCTTGAGCTTCTCCGCGTTGCGCTCGAGGTCCTCGAGCCCACCGCACATGAAGAACGCCTGCTCCGGCACGTGGTCGTAGGTGCCCTCGGTGAGCGCCTTGAACGACTCGAGCGTCTCCGACAGCGGCACGAACGAGCCGGGCTGACCGGTGAAGGCCTCGGCCACGAACATGTTCTGCGAGAGGAAGCGCTCGATGCGCCGCGCCCGCTGGACGGTGACCTTGTCCTCCTCGCCGAGCTCGTCGATGCCGAGGATCGCGATGATGTCCTGCAGCTCCTGGTAGCGCTGCAGGATCCGCTGCACCTCACGGGCGACGTCGTAGTGCTCCTGCCCGACGTACTGCGGGTCGAGGATCCGGCTGGTGGAGTCCAGCGGGTCGACGGCCGGGTAGATGCCCTTCTCCGAGATCGGCCGGGAGAGCACCGTCGTCGCGTCGAGGTGGGCGAACGTGGTGTGCGGTGCCGGGTCGGTGATGTCGTCGGCGGGCACGTAGATCGCCTGCAGCGAAGTGATCGAGTGCCCTCGCGTCGAGGTGATCCGCTCCTGCAACTCGCCCATCTCGTCGGCCAGCGTCGGCTGGTAACCCACGGCGGAGGGCATGCGGCCGAGCAGCGTCGACACCTCGGAACCGGCCTGGGTGAACCGGAAGATGTTGTCGATGAAGAGCAGCACGTCCTGGTTCTTCTCGTCCCGGAAGTACTCCGCCATCGTCAGCGCCGACAGGGCGACCCGCAGGCGGGTGCCCGGCGGCTCGTCCATCTGCCCGAAGACCAGCGCGGTGGACTCGATGACGCCGGACTCGGTCATCTCCGTGATCAGGTCGTTGCCCTCACGGGTGCGCTCGCCGACGCCGGCGAACACCGACACGCCACCGAACTCCTGGGCGACCCGGCGGATCATCTCCTGGATCAGCACGGTCTTGCCCACGCCGGCCCCACCGAACAGGCCGATCTTCCCGCCGGCCACGTACGGGGTCAGCAGGTCGATGACCTTGATGCCGGTGACGAAGACCTCGGTCTTGGACTCCAGCTGGTCGAACGCGGGCGCCAGGCCGTGGATGCCCCGGCGCTCGGTGATCTGGAGGGAGGACTCGGGCACGTCGAGCGGCT
>DASYGS010000079.1:0-19247 GCA_035999465.1 Blastococcus sp.
GGGCCGCCGACGAGTTGGTAGGCTTGCTGACTGCGCCCCCGCCCGACCCTGCATAGGCCAGGGCGCGCACCCCAAGAATTAAGGAGCACGCCCGCCCGTGTCCGGAGTCGCACCTGCCCCCGAGGGCATCACCAACCCGCCGATCGACGAGCTGCTCGAGCGCACCAGCAGCAAGTACGGCCTGGTCATCTTCGCCGCCAAGCGCGCGCGCCAGATCAACGCCTACTACAGCCAGCTCTCCGAGGGCCTGCTCGAGTACGTCGGCCCCCTGGTCGACACCGCTCCCCAGGAGAAGCCCCTCTCGATCGCCCTGCGCGAGATCAACGAGGGTCTGCTGACCCATACCGCCGGCGAGAACTGAGCCGGTCACCCGCCGCTCCTGCCCGGAGCGGGGCACCCAGAACTGATGAGTTCGCACCCGGTGGTTCCCACCGGGTGCGTTCTGCTTCGGGGAGGATGGACGGCATGAGTCGGATCGTGCTCGGCGTCAGCGGGGGAGTGGCCGCCTACAAGGCCGCCCTCCTCCTGCGGGCGTTCACCGAGGCCGGGCACGACGTCCGCGTCGTCCCGACGCCCGGCGCGCTGCACTTCGTCGGCGCGGCCACCTTCGAGGCGCTGTCGGGCAACCCCGTCACCACCGACGTGTGGTCCGACGTCCCGTCGGTGGCGCACGTCCGGATCGGCCAGGAGGCCGACCTCGTCGTGATCGCCCCGGCGACCGCCGACCTGCTGGCCCGCGCGGCGGGCGGCCGGGCCGACGACCTGCTCACGGCCACCCTGCTGACCGCGTCCTGCCCGGTCGTCTTCGCCCCGGCGATGCACACCGAGATGTGGCTGCACCCGGCCACGCAGGACAACGTCGCGACGCTCCGCCGCCGCGGCGCGATCGTGCTGCCGCCCGCCGTCGGCCGGCTCACCGGCCCCGACTCCGGCCCGGGCCGCCTGCCCGAGCCCGCGGACCTCGCCGCGCTCGCCTTCGTGGTCCTGGCCGCCGGCCCGGCCGCGCTCGCGCCGGACATGTCCGGACGCCGCGTCGTGATCAGTGCCGGCGGTACCCGGGAACCGCTGGACCCGGTGCGCTACCTCGGCAACCGCTCGTCGGGCAAGCAGGGCTGGGCGATGGCCCGGGTCGCCGCCGCCCGCGGTGCCGACGTCACCCTCGTCGCCGCCAACGTCGACCTGCCCGCGCCCTTCGGCGTCCGGGTCGTGCCGGTGGGCACCGCGGAGGAACTGCGCACCGCGATGCTGGCCGAGGCCGCCGGCGCCGACGTCGTCGTCATGACCGCCGCGGTGGCCGACTTCCGCCCGGAGAGCGCCGCGGCGACGAAGCTGAAGAAGGGCGGGGCCGCCGAGCCGACCTCGGTGCCCCTGGTGCGCAACCCGGACGTCCTCGCCGAGCTGGTGACCAAGCGGGCCCCCGGCCAGCTGGTCGTCGGCTTCGCCGCCGAGACCGGCGACGACGAGGGCGATGTGCTCGCCCACGCCCGGGCCAAGCTGGCGCGGAAGGGCTGCGACCTGCTCGTGGTCAACGACGTCTCCGCCGGCCAGGTGTTCGGGCGCGCGGAGAACACGGCCGTGGTCCTCGCCGCCGACGGCGCGGCCACCGAGGTGCCCCACGGCAGCAAGGACGCCGTCGCGGCCGGCATCTGGGCGACCGTCGTCCCGCGGCTGGAGCCCGGCGGGCGCGCACACTGAACCGATACGGGGCGCACGAACGTAGAACCGTCGGAGTCCGCCGGTAACCTGCACAGTGGCTCCACGACGCACCATCCCCACCGCCGTATTAGGGAGTACCGAGTGCCACGCCGTCTCTTCACCTCCGAGTCGGTGACCGAGGGCCACCCGGACAAGATCGCCGACCAGATCAGCGACGCGATCCTCGACGCGATGCTCGCGCAGGACCCGCGCAGCCGGGTCGCCGTGGAGACCCTCATCACCACCGGCCAGGTCCACATCGCCGGTGAGGTCACCACCGGCGGCTACGTCGACATCGCCACGATCGTGCGCGACACGGTCCTGCGGATCGGCTACGACTCCTCCCGCAAGGGCTTCGACGGCGCCTCCTGCGGCGTCAGCGTGTCCATCGGTGCCCAGTCGCCCGACATCGCCCAGGGCGTCGACACCGGCTACGAGTCCCGCACCTCCGGCGCGACCGAGGACGAGATCGAGCGGCAGGGCGCCGGCGACCAGGGCCTGATGTTCGGCTACGCCACCGACGAGACCCCCGAGCTGATGCCGCTGCCGATCGCGCTGGCGCACCGGCTCGCCCGCCGGCTGTCCGCCGTCCGCAAGGACGGGTCGGTGCCCTACCTGCGGCCCGACGGCAAGACCCAGGTGACCGTCGTCTACGAGGACGACCAGCCCGTCGCCGTCGACACGGTGGTCGTCTCCTCCCAGCACGCCGAGGACATCTCGATCGAGCAGCTGCTCACCCCCGACATCCAGGAGCTGGTGGTCGAGCCCGAGCTCGCCGCCCTCGGCCTGCCCACCGACGGCTACCGCCTGCTGGTGAACCCGACCGGCAAGTTCGTCATCGGCGGCCCGATGGGCGACGCCGGGCTCACCGGCCGGAAGATCATCGTCGACACCTACGGCGGCATGGCCCGGCACGGCGGGGGTGCCTTCTCGGGCAAGGACCCGTCGAAGGTCGACCGCTCCGGCGCCTACGCCATGCGCTGGGTCGCCAAGAACGTCGTCGCCGCCGGCCTGGCCCGCCGCTGCGAGGTGCAGGTCGCCTACGCGATCGGCGCCGCGCACCCCGTCGGCCTGTTCGTCGAGACGTTCGGCACCGGCGCCGTCCCGGAGGACGTGCTGGAGAAGGCGATCGGGTCGGTCTTCGACCTACGGCCCGGCGCGATCGTCCGCGACCTGGACCTGCTGCGGCCGATCTACGGCCCCACCGCGGCGTACGGGCACTTCGGGCGCACCGACGTCGACCTGCCGTGGGAGCGGCTGGACCGGGTGGAGGCCCTCCGCTCGGCAACCGGGCTCTGACCGCACCGGCCGACCCGGGCGCCGGCTCCGTGCTGGTGGCCCGGGTGGTCGTCGACGTCCCCCTCGCACACCTCGACCGGCCGTTCGACTACGCCGTCCCGGAGAAGTTCGCCGGCACCGTCCAGGCCGGTTGCCGGGTGCGGGTGCGCTTCCACGGGCGGCTGGTCGACGGGATCGTGTGGGAGCTCGGGAGCTCGACGGACTTCGCCGGCACCCTTCAGCCGCTCTCGCACGTCCCCTCCGGCGAGCCGGTGCTCACCCCGCAGGTGGCGCGGCTGGCCCGGGTCGTCGCCGACCGCTACGCCGGGACGCTCAGCGACGTCCTGCGGCTGGCGCTGCCACCCCGGCGGGCCAATGCCGAGAAGCGCCCGACGCCGACCCCCGACGCGCTGCCCTCGGAGACGGACCCGGCGGGTTTCGCGCGGTACGCGGCCGGGCCGGCGCTGCTGACCGCGCTCGCCGAGGGAAAGCCGGCGCGGGCGGTCTGGTCCGCGCTCCCGGGGGAGGACTGGCCCGCCCGGCTGGCGGAGCTGTGCCGGGCCGCGCTCAGCGGTGGCCGCGGGGCGCTGGTCGTCGTCCCCGACGGCAAGGACCTCGACCGCGTCGCGGCCGCCGCCGGCCGGCTGCTGCCGGACCACGCGTTCACCGTGCTCCGCGCCGACGACTCGCCGGAGAAGCGGTACCGGCAGTTCCTCGCGGCCTCCCGCGGCGCCGCCCAGGTCGTGCTGGGCACGCGGGCGGCGATGTTCGCGCCGGTCCGCGACCTCGGCCTGGTGGTGGTCTGGGACGACGGCGACGACGTCCATGCCGAGCCGCTGGCGCCCTACCCGCACGCCCGCGACGTGCTCGTCCAGCGTGCGTGGCTGGACAACTGCGCCGCCGTCGTGGCGGGCTTCGCGCGCACCGCCGAGGCGGCCCTGCTGGTCGAGTCGGGCTGGGCCCACGACCTGGTCGCCGACCGGGCCGTCGTGCGCTCGGCGGCGCCGCGCATCCAGGCCCTCGGTGACGACTTCGAGCTGGCCCGCGACGCCGCGGCCCGCTCGGCCCGGCTGCCGTCGGTGGCCCACGAGGCCGCCCGCCGGGCCCTGGCCGCCGGGGCGCCCGTGCTGGTGCAGGTCCCGCGGCGGGGGTACGTCCCCTCGCTGGCCTGCGCCCGGTGCCGGGCACCGGCGCGCTGCGCCGCCTGCGCGGGTCCGCTGGGCATCTCGCCGCGCCCGGGGCCCGGGGGCGGCCGCATCCCCGCCTGCCGCTGGTGCGCCCGGCCGGCGGCCACCTTCGACTGCCCGCACTGCCACGGCACGAAGCTGCGTGCCGCCGTCGTGGGGGAGTCCCGGACCGCCGAGGAGCTGGCGCGGGCCTTCGCGGGGGCGACGGTGCGCACCTCGGGCAGCACGTCCGGGGTGCTCGCCGCGGTGCCGGGCGGGCCCTCCCTGGTCGTCGCCACCCCGGGCGCCGAGCCGGTCGCCGACGGCGGATACGGCGCCGCGCTGCTGCTGGACTCGTGGGCGCTGCTCGGCCGGGCGGACCTCCGGGCGGCCGAGGAGACGCTGCGGCGCTGGATGAATGCGGCGGCCCTGGTGCGGCCCGCGTCGGCCGGCGGTCAGGTCGTCGTCGCCGCGGACGCCGCGCACCCCGTCGTCCAGGCGCTCGTGCGCTGGGACCCGGCCGGGCTCGCCGAGCGGGAGCTGGCCGACCGACGCGCCCTCGGCTTCCCGCCGGCCACGCGGATGGCCTCCCTGGCCGGGTCGCCGCAGGCGCTGGCCGACTTCCTCGAGGCACTGCGGCTGCCCGCGGACGCCGATCTGCTCGGCCCGGTGCCCGAGCGGCCGCGGCCGGGTCAGGAGGGGGAACGCGAGCGCTACCTCGTGCGGGTGCCGCGCGGCGAGGGCTCGTCGCTGGCCTCCGCGCTGGCCGAGGTGCAGGGCGTGCGCAGCGCGAAGAAGGTGCCCGAGCACGTGCGCGTGCAGCTCGATCCGCTCGACCTGGTCTGACCGCCGAATCGGGCCACCTAGGATCGTCGGGTGAGCGTGACCCCGATCCGGCTGATCGGCGACCCGGTGCTGCACCGGCCCGCCGAGCCCGTCGTCGACTTCGACAAGGAACTCCGGCAGCTCGTCGCCGATCTGACCGAGACGATGTTCGAGGCGACCGGCGCCGGGCTCGCCGCCCCGCAGATCGGCGTCGGCCTGCGTGTCTTCACCTGGCACGTCGACGGCGAGGTCGGCCACCTGGTCAACCCCGACGTCACGCCGGTCGGTGAGGAGACCGAGGAGGGACCGGAGGGCTGCCTGTCGATCCCGGGCTTCCGCTTCGACTGCCGGCGGCACCTGCATGTCGCGGCCACCGGCTGGAACATGCACGGTGACCCGATCCGGGTCGAGGGCTCGCACATGCTCGCCCGGGCCGTGCAGCACGAGACCGACCACCTCGACGGCGTCCTGTTCGTCGACCGGCTCGACGAGGAGGCCCGCGCCGCGGCGATGGCCGCGATCGCCGAGGCCGAGTGGGCGGGCATGGGCGCCTACGTCCCCACCCTGAAGGAGAGCCCCCACTGAGGCTGCTGTTCGCCGGCACGCCGGCACCCGCCGTCCCGTCGCTGGAGGCTGTGCTCGCCTCTGGCCACGAGGTGGTCGCCGTGCTCACCCGGCCCGACGCCCGCGCCGGCCGGGGCCGGACGGTCAGCCGCTCGCCGGTCGCCGAGCGCGCCGACGCGGCGGGCATCCCGGTCCTGCAGCCGCGCTCGCCGCGCGAGCCCGAGTTCCTGGCGCAGCTCGCGGACCTCGCCGTCGACTGCGCACCGGTCGTCGCCTACGGCGCGCTGGTCCCGCAGGCCGCGCTGGACCTGCCGGCGCACGGCTGGGTGAACCTGCACTTCTCGCTGCTGCCCGCCTGGCGCGGTGCCGCCCCGGTGCAGCACGCGATCATGGCCGGCGACGAGCTGACCGGCGCCTCCACGTTCCTGCTCGAGGCCGGCCTCGACACCGGCCCGGTCTTCGGCACCGTCACCGAGCCGATCGGGCCGCGGGACACCGCCGGCGACCTGCTGGGGCGCCTGGCGGTCAGCGGGGCGGCCCTGCTGGTCGCGACCCTCGACGGCATCGCCGACGGCTCGCTGGTCGCCGCGCCGCAGCCCTCGGACGGCGTCAGCCTGGCTCCTCGCATCGAGACCGCGGACGCGCAGGTCGACTGGAGCCTGCCCGGCTACGTGGTCGACCGGCGGGTGCGGGGCGTGACGCCGGCGCCGGGTGCCTGGACGACGTGGCGCGGCGACCGGCTGCGCCTGGGCCCGGTCGAGCCGGTGGCTGCCGCGCAGGAGCTCGCCGCGGGTGAGGTCTCCGCCGGCAGCGGGGGCGTGCTCGTCGGCACCGGGAACGGCGCCGTCCGGCTGGGGCTCGTGCAGCCCGCCGGCAAGCGGATGCTCCCCGCCTCCGACTGGGCCCGCGGTGCGCGCCCGGCGGCCGGCGAGCGGATGGGCGCATGACCCGCCCCCCGCGCCGGACGTCCAGCGGTCCCCGCCCGGGGCAGCGCCGGCACCCGGCCACCCGTCGTCCGGTGCTCGACGGCGCCCGGCTGACCGCCTACGACGTCCTCGACGGCGTCTCGTCGCGGGCCGCGTATGCGAACCTGCTGCTGCCGCAGCTGCTGCGCGAGCGGAGGCTCGAGGAGCGCGACGCCGCCTTCGCCACCCAGCTCGCCTACGGCGCCCTCCGTGCCCAGGGCACGCTCGACGCGGTGCTCGCCCCGCTGGTGTCGCGGCCGCTGGCCGAGCTCGACCCCCGGGTGCTCGACCTGCTGCGGCTGGGCGCCTACCAGCTGATCGACCTGCGGGTGCCCTCGCACGCGGCGGTGGACACGACCGTCGACCTCACCCGGGCGATCGTGGGCACGGGCGCGTCCGGCCTGGTCAACGCGGTGCTGCGCAAGGTGGCCGCCGGAGGTGACCGGGCGCAGTGGCTCGCGACCCTGGACGGCGACGCCGGGACCCGGCTGGCCCTGGCGACCAACCACCCCCGCTGGATCGTGGACGCCTGGCGTGCTGCCCTCAGGAACCCGGACGAGCTGGAGGCGGCGCTCCTGGCCGACGACGCGCCGCCGGACGTGCACCTGGTGGCCCGCCGGATTCCCCGCGACGAACTGGTCGAGGAGTCCGGCGGCGACGCCGGGCCGTGGTCGCCGTTCGCCGTGCGGCTGCACCGGGGCGACCCGGGCCGGCTGGCGTCGGTGCGGTCGGGGAGGGCCGCCGTCCAGGACGAGGGCAGCCAGCTCGCCGCGCTGCTGCTCGCCCGCGCCCCGCTCGACGGTCCGGACGCGGCCTGGCTCGACATGTGCGCCGGGCCCGGCGGCAAGGCCGGCCTGCTGGCCGCCGTCCGCCCCGACGGCGTGCGGCTCACCGCCGCCGACCGCGCCCCGCACCGGGCCGAGCTGGTGCGGTCCGCCCTCGCCGGTGAGGACGACGTCGAGGTGCTCGCCGCCGACGGCACGGCGCCCCCGTGGACCGCGGGTTCGTTCGACCGGGTGCTGCTGGACGCGCCGTGCACCGGGCTGGGCGCGCTGCGCCGCCGGCCCGAGGTGCGCTGGCGGCGGACCCCGGACGACGTCCCGCTGCTGGTGGAGCTGCAGACCGCGCTGCTGGACAGTGCGCTCGCGGCGGTGCGGGTCGGGGGGGTGGTCGCCTACGTGACCTGCTCGCCGCACACCGCGGAGACCGTCGGCGTCGTCGATCCGGTCGCGGGCCGCGACGACGTCGAGGTGATCCCGGTGGCGCCGCTGTTCCCCGAGGTGCCCGACATGGCGCGCGGGCACTACGGGCAGCTGTGGCCGCACCGGCACGGCACCGACGCCATGTTCATGGCGCTGCTCCGCCGCACCCGCTGAGGCGCTGCGGCGGCGTCAGTTCGTCGCGACCTGGTCGGCCGGGGGTGCCGTGATGGTCACCCGGGAGTCGAACTTCCCGAGGGTGACCACCGTGGAGACGTGCTGCGCCTTCACGGTGAGGTCCTCGCTGAACTTCACCGGCCGGCCCTGGTCGTCGACCCACATCTCGATGGGCAGCGTGGTCAGCCCCGCGGCGACGAGCTGTTCCCGGCCGGGCAACGTGGCCGGCAGTTTCTGCACGTCGACGGTGAGCGTGTAGTGGGTCGTGGAGGCGCCGTCGAGGATCTCCTGCTCGTGCCCGGTCACGGTGGCCACGCTGCTGAGCGTCGTGAACCGGTCCAGTGACGCCGACTGCCTGACCGACTCCAGCGTCGTCGCCAGCCGACGCACCGCGGGATTGCTGCTGGTCGGTGAGACCAGGACCCACGGCTTGCCCGACCTGTTCATCGCAGGGGGCAGCTGCAGGTAGGTCCTGCCGTCGACGATGACGATCCGCAGCGCCCCCGCCTGCGGGATCTGCTCGGTGAGGTCCAGTGACTGGAGCTTGCCGGCGGCCAGGGTCTCGTCGCCGGATCCGGTGAGGGACGCCGTCCCGGCCGTGACGTTCATGGCGAGGTGCGCGGAATGGATCGTGCTCGCGCTCTGCCTCAGCAGGGCCGACAGCCCCGCGGCGTCGGTCGGCGGCGCCGGGGTGCTCGACGAGGCCGGCGAGGCGGCCGCGTCCTTGGCAGCGGGCGCGCAGCCGGTCAGCGCGACGACCGCGGCCCCGGCGGCCAGGAGGGGCGCGACGTTGCGGAACCTGCTCATGATCGGACCCTAGTAGCGGCCATGCTCGGACGCCGCACGGCGAGACCGCGGCTCCTCGTGCGTGGGGGCGGGTTGCGGACGGGCCGGCCCAGCGCCTTCCTCGCTGTCCCGGTGGGCTTTCCGGGTCCTCGGGTCGGCCTGGTTCCCGTGCTGTGCCGGCTGGCTGTCGGGGGTCGTGACCCGGTCGATCGTCGTGTCGCGGTCCGTATCCGTATCCGCACCCGTGTCCTCGTGCGCGTCGTCGGCGACCTCGTCCGTCAGCGGCGGTGGCGACGACGGGGCGTCGATCTGGCCGTTCCCGCTCGTGGGCGCCCCCGTGACGGGGGCAGGCGTGGGCGCGGCTGCGGGGGTGGTCGCCGGCGCGGATGTCGCGGCGGACGCCGCGGACGCGGGGGGCCCGGGGCGCCGTCCCGGTGGATCGGCCCGGGCGGGGCCCCGGGACGCGACCGGGGTCATCTCGGCGGCCGGGGTCACCAGCACCGCCTGGGTCCGCGCCGCCCCCGCGGTCCGGTTCACCCCCGCCGCCGTGGTCCGGTTCGCGCCCGCCGGCACGGCCGGCGGGGCGCCACCGATGGGCACGGGCTCACCGACCGACAGGTCCTTGCCGACGCCACCGGCCGGCGGCCCGGTGGGTGGTGCCGGTGGCGTGGCCGCCGGGGGCACGCGGTCCTGCCACCACACCGGTGCGGGGACGGCGAGCTCGTGCTGCGTCGTCGGCACCGCGACGGACACGGTGAGCAACCCGCTGGACAGGCTGATGAGCAGCACCGGGACGATGCGCCGGCCCGCGCCCACCGGCGGGGACACCCCGCGGCGCGGCCGGACGCGCCGCGGAGGGACGTGGAGAAGCACGGGACGACGGCGCGGATCGACCGGCTCCCCCGGCAGGGCGCCGCGGAGGTCGTGGTCGGCCGTTCCGTCGTCGGCCGTTCCGTGGTCGTCGTGCATCACACCAGGTTCCGGGGTGTGGCGCCTCCGGCCATGTGCCGCTCCGCCCACAGCGCCGCCTGGGTGCGGTCGGAGACGCCGACGCGCTTGAAGATGTGCGAGATGTGCACCTTGACCGTGCGCTCGCTGATCTGCAGGCGCCGGGCGATCGACTTGTTGGGGTGACCCAGACGCACCATCTCGAGGACCTCGCGCTCCCGATCGGTGAGCGTGATGCCGGGAGTGTGCTCCCGGATGTCACTGAAGAGCTCCCGCGCCACGGTCGGGTCGAGAGGGGAGCGCCCCTCGGCGACCGCACGCACGCCGTCGAGGACCACCTCCGCCTCGCACTGCTTGAGCAGGTAGCCGTCCGCTCCGGCCCGTACCGCCTCGAGCACGAGCTCCGCGTTCCCGAACGCCGTCAGCACGAGGATGCGCACGTTCCGGCCGGAGCTGCGCAGGGCGCGAGCCACAGCCGCGCCGTCCATGTCGGGCAGGGACAGGTCGAGCAGGACGACGTCGGGGTCGACCCGTGCGACCAGCTCGAGGGCGCCGGCACCGTCGGCGGCCGCACCGACGCATTCGAGGTCCTCGGCGGTCCCGAGCAGGCTGGCCAGCCCGGTGCGGACCACGGCGTGGTCGTCCACGACGACGACGCGGATCACCGGACCGGCTCCGGGCGGGGCGGCGCCGCGTCGAGCGGCAGGATGACCGCGATCCGCGTCCCCTGCCCGGGAGCGCTGCGGGTGGTCAGCGACCCGCCGCCCTGGGCGACGAGATCGCCGAGGGCGCGCAGACCGACGTGCCCGGATGCTGCTCGCTCGGCCATCCGTGCCTCCTCGAAACCGCATCCGTCGTCATCGATGGTCATGGTCACGTGCTCGGTGTCCTGCTCGACGACGATCTCGACCTGGTCGGCCCGGCTGTGCGTGGCCACGTTCCGCAGCGACTCCTCGGCGCAGCGGTACAGCAGATCGCTGACCGGCCGTGGCAGGGGTCCGGTGGCGTCGACCTGGACCGATACGCCGGTGTGCGCACCACCCAGTCGCTCACCCAGCACGCGCAGGGCGGCGTCGAGGCCGACGTCCGGTCCCTGCCTGTGCAGCAGGCCGAAGGTCGTCGCGCGCAGTTCGCCGATGGTGTGCCGCAGCCCCCGAGCTGTCCGTGCGAGCAGCGCGGTCGTCTCCTCGGGGCCGGGGGTGCCCAAGCGGGCCGCGTCCAGTTCGTGGGCCATGCCGGTCATCTCGGGGATCACGTAGTCGTGCACGGCGCCGGCGACACGGCGCCGCTCGGTGCCTGCGGCCTCCGCAGCCGCGAGCGCGAGCGAGGCCGCGGTCGCCCGGTGCCTGCGGGCGCGGCGGCCGAAGCCGTAGGCGAGCGGGATCTGGACCACCGTGAGCGCCAGCAGGGCGACCAGCGTCACGGGCACGACCCGCGGCCAGGTCGTGGCGGCGAGCGGTCCGTTCCCGGTGCGGGCGGTGACCTCGACCAGGGCGGGGGTGCCGTCGGAGCTCCGGATGCCGGCGACCGCCGTGCGCGTGCCGTCGCGGCTCCCCGGCACGACCGACCCGGTGCGTAGGGCGTGGAGATCATCCGGGCCGAGTGCCGAGAACCGCGGAGGGCGGCCGGGGTCCACCGGCCAGATGCTGTGCCCGTCGGCGCCCACCACCGTCACGGAGCCCACCAGTCCCGCTGCCACCAGCGAGGACACGCGCTGCTGCATCAGGTCCACGGGTACCGGTTCACCGCGCAGGAGGCCGGGCGTCACCGCGGGCGCCACGACCGAGCCGGCCACCACAGCCGCGACCTGGTCGAAGGACTTCGCGGCCTCGTCGTCGCTGACCCGTACCGTGAGCACCCCCACGGGAACGGCGATCGCGAGGGCGACGACGAGACCGGCACCGACGAACCGGGTGAGCGACGCGGCGACCGAGCCGAGCGGGTCGGGGAACCCGGAGATACGGCACCGAGTGGTGCGGATCACATCCGTGATGTTAGGTCGCGGACCGCCGGGCGGCGGTCAATTCTTCGCGCCTTCCCTGCCGGAGGTAGTACTCCCAAAGTCCGGGCCGGCGGTCCCAAAGTCCACTGGAGGGAGGCCGGGAGCCGCCCGCACCCTCGACCCCATGCCGGCGCACGCAGCTCCGCCCCGACCGGGCGCACTCCAGGTCGCCGGCCCCTACCTGCGGCCGGAGAGGCGCCGGCTCGCCCTCGGCGCCGCGCTGGCGACGCTCGAGATCGGGTGCCGCCTCCTGGAGCCGTGGCCGCTCGCTCTGGCGATCGACTACGCGTTGGAGGGGCGGCCGCTGACGGGCGCCATGAGGCTGTTCTCGGGTCTGGGCACCACCGGCCTGCTGATCGCGGCCGGTCTCGCCACCGTCCTGGTCAGCGTGGTGGGCGGCGTGGTGGACACCGGATCCAGGGCGATCTCGGAGCGTGCGGCGGAGCGGATCGGCGGCGCCATGCGGGCCGCAGTCTTCGCGCACGTCCTGGCTCTCTCATTGCGCTGGCACGACCGAATGCGCACCGGCGAGATCATCTCCCGGCTGACGTCGGACGTCGCGCGGGTCCTCGACGCGCTGGAGGCCATCTGCACGTATCTGCTGCCGAACGTGCTGCTGCTGGTCGGCGCGCTCGGAGTCCTCATGATCGTCGACCCGCCATTGGCGCTGCTCGGCCTGCTCGTGATGCCGGTGCTCGCCTGGCTGACCGCCCAGCAGCGGCACCGTGTCCGCTCGGCCGAGCTCGCGGCACGCGACGCGTCGGGGCGCCTGACGGCGACGGCGACCGATCTGCTCCGGAACGTCCGGGCCGTGCAGGCCTTCGGCCGGCTGGACCGCGCCGCGGCGCTGTTCGGCGTCCCCAACCAGCGCACCGTCGACACGAAGATGGGCGCGGTGGCGACGTCGGCCCGTTGGGCGCCGGTGCCCGACGTCGTACTCGCCGTGGGGACGGGCATCGTGCTCGTGGTCGGCGGCCTCCAGGTGGGTTCCGGGCTCCTCACCGTCGGCGAGCTCCTCGTGGTGCTGATGTATCTCGGGTACCTGGAGTCGCCGGTGCGCAGCCTCGTGCGGCTGACCACCACCCGGGCCAAGGCATCGGTCAGTGCGGTCCGCCTGCAGCAGATCCTGGGTTGCACCGAGGCGGTCCAGGCGCCCGCCGCTTCCCGGCCGGTGCCGCCCGTGCGGGAGGGCCTGCGGCTGGAGTCGGTCTGGTTCTCCTACAGCGAGGACCGTCCGGTACTGGCGACCTTCGACCTGACCGTCGCCGCGGGTGAGACGGTCTGCCTGTTCGGCCCGAGCGGGGCCGGCAAGAGCACCGTGCTCCAGCTGCTGCTGCGGCTCTACGACGTCGACGCCGGCCGCGTGCTCGTCGACGGCGTCGACGTCCGCGAACTGTCCCCGGTGGAGCTCAGGCACTCCCTGGCGTTCGTGCCCCAGGACCCCTGGCTGCTCGATGCGACGATCGCCGAGAACATCGCCTTCGGCTCGTCCACCGCCACACGGGCCCAGGTGCTGGCGGCCGGCCGGGCGGCCTGGGTCGACGAGTTCGCACTGTCCCTGCCCCAGGGCTACGACACCCCGCTCGGGGAGAGCGGGGTCCAGCTGTCCGGTGGGCAGCGTCGCCGCGTCGCGCTGGCACGGGCCGTCGTGTCCGAGGCGCCCGTCGTCCTGCTGGACGAACCCACCACATCCCTGGACGCCGAGGCCGCGCGGCAGGTCATCGGGGCGATCCGGTCCGCGACGAGGGACCGCACCGTCCTGCTGGTGACCCACGACCCGGTCCTGGCCGCGATCGCCGACCGGACGGTGCACGTCGCGCCGTTGTGGCGATCCGCCCCCGATCCCGCTCTCGGTTCCGGTGCCGCCCCTGTGGGGCACGCCGGATCCCTGAGTTCGTCCGTCGGTACCGGTGCGGACCGCGATCCGGCCCGCACGGGGGCCCCGAGACCAGGGGGGAGGTGAAAAAACATGACTGCTGGTAACCGCATCGTCGGTGAGGTGACAGCCCCGAGCCACGACAAGGGCGGCGACGGCCATGGCCGCGACCGCAACCGCGACCGCAGCCGGAGCCGGAGTCGGAGGTCGCACTCCCGTCACTGAGGCAGCGGGTCGCCCCGCCGGGCGAACCACCCGGCGGGGCGACACCTGTGCGCAGAGCTCGACGCACGGAAGGAGCAGGCGCGTGGAAGGCAGCCCCCTGCCGGTCATTGCGGACGTCGACGACGGCCGTCCCGTCTGGGATCCCCGGCCCGGGACGCCGCTGGTGCCCGCCCACCTGGCCTGGGCGCCGATCTCGGTGGGCCACCACCGGGAGACCTGGCTGACCTGGTCGGTGGAGCTGTGGACGCCGGCCGTGGTGAAGATGCTCCGGCCCGGGTGGTCCCGTCGCTGGACCGAGGCGCTCACCCGGGAGGTGCAGGCACTGCGCGGCCGCGTGCACCCGGCCTTTCCTCGACTGCTCAAGGACGGTCGAGCCGACGCGGTCCCGTTTCTCGCCGTCGAGTACCTCGACGGCCCTGCGCTGGACGAGAGCATCACGGCCGACGGCCCGCTGCCGGCGGGCGACGCCGCCCGGCTGGGGGTCCTGCTGTTCGGTGCGGTGCGGTCCCTGCACGCCAGTGGCACTGCGCACCTGGACATCAGCCCCGGCAACGTGCTGATCGTCGACCGCAAGGCCCGGCTGATCGACCTGGGCGCGGCGCGGCCGCTGGGCCGCCGGCTGCGACGCGGCGAGCGGATCGGCACCGACGGATTCGCCGCACCCGAACTCGCCGAGGGGTGTGCGGGCCCGGTCACTGCCGCGATGGACGTCTTCGGCGTCGGAGCCACGCTGCGGGACGCCCTCGACGCCGGAAGCCAGGACGCCGACCGGGTCGCCGACCTCCTCGACTGGTTCACCGAGCCGAGCCCGGACCGCCGTCCCGGCCCGGACGTCGCCATGGCTGCCCTGGTGCGAGCAGCGGGCACCGGGGCGGCACGACCGTGGCCCCGGTGGGCCGACCGGGAACTGCCCCGCCCGCCCGTGCGGGTGAGGGCGACCTAACCCAGGCCGCCTAGACTCGGTAGACGTGTCCCGGGAACCGATGATCGCGCCGAGCCTGCTGTCGGCGGACTTCGCCCGCCTCGCCGACGAGGTGCAGCGGGTGACCGACGCCGACTGGCTGCACTTCGACGTCATGGACGCGCACTTCGTGCCGAACCTGACCTTCGGACTGCCGGTGATGAAGGCGGTGCACGCGGTGAGTCCGGTCCCGCTGGACTGCCACCTCATGATCGAGAACCCGCAGCGCTGGGCGCCCGGTTACGCCGAGGCCGGCGCGCGGAACGTCACGGTGCACGCCGAGGCCTGCACCGACCCCCGCGCCGTCGCCCGGGACATCCGTGCCGCGGGCGCGCTGGCCGGCCTGGCGCTCAAGCCGGAGACGTCCCTCGAGCACTACCTGGACGTCCTGCGCGACTTCGACACCCTCCTCGTCATGACCGTCGAGCCCGGCTTCGGTGGGCAGTCGTTCATCGACGAGGTGCTGCCCAAGGTGCGGCGGGCCCGCGAGCTGGTCGCCACCGGGCACCTGAGGCTGCTGGTCGAGGTCGACGGCGGCGTGAACGGCGACACGATCGAGCGTGCGGCCGAGGCCGGCGCCGACGTCTTCGTCGCCGGCTCCGCGGTCTACGGCGCCGACGATCCGCAGAAGGCCATCGGCGCCCTGCGTGCCCGCGCCCTCGCGGCGATGAACGGGTGACCGTCAGCGATCACGAGCGGGCCGGCATGGCCCGCGCTCGCGAGCTCGGTGAGTCCGTGCTCGGTACGACCAGCCCCAACCCGCCGGTGGGCGCCGTGGTGCTGGCCGCCGACGGCACCCTGGTGGGGGAGGGCGCGACCGCGCCTCCCGGCGGTCCGCACGCCGAGATCGCCGCGCTGGCGCAGGCCGGCGACCGGGCCCGCGGCGGCACCGTCGTCGTCACGCTCGAGCCGTGCGCGCACACCGGGCGCACCGGGCCGTGTGCCGACGCGCTGCTGGCGGCGGGGGTCGCCCGCGTCGTGGTCGCCGTCCCCGAGCCCACCGACCTCGCCGGGGGCGGCGCCGGGCGGCTCCGGGCCGCGGGTGTCGACGTCGAGCTCGGCGTGGAGCAGGCCCAGGCCGAGGACGGCGCCCTGGCGGGCTGGCTGACCGGCGTGCGCGCGCACCGGCCGTACGTGATCTGGAAGGTGGCCGCCACCCTCGACGGGCGCGTCGCCGCTGCCGACGGCACCAGCCGCTGGATCACCGGTGCGGCCGCCCGCGCCGCCGTGCACCGGCTGCGCGCGGGGTGCGACGCCGTCGTCGTCGGCTCGGGCACCGCGCTGACCGACGACCCGCAGCTCACCGTCCGAGACGCCGACGGGCGCACCGCCGCCCGGCAGCCGCTGCGGGTGGTCGTCGACCGCGGCGGCCGGCTCCCGGCCACCGCGCGCGTGCTCGACGACGCGGCGCCCACGCTGGTCAGCCGGGCACCCGCCCCCGCGGCTGTGCTCGCCGAACTGTTCGACCGCGACGTCCGCCGGGTGCTGCTCGAGGGCGGTCCGACCCTGGCCGCGGCCTTCCTCCGCGACGGCCTGGTCGACGAGGTCCTGGTGCACCTCGCGCCCACGCTGCTGGGTGCCGGGCCCTCGCTGGTGGGGGACCTGGGAATTCGCACGATCGGGGACGCGCTGACCTTGTCGACCGCCGAGGTCACCCCCCTGGGCGGGGACGTGCAACTACGGCTGCGTCCCACCCGGCACACTGGTGGACGGCAGCACGCGGACGGAGGGAGCTGAGGTGTTCACCGGGATCGTCGAAGAGGTGGGCACGCTCGTCGTCCGCGAGGACCGGTCCGATTCCGCCGTCCTGCGGATCCGCGCCGCCCGGGTGCTCGAGGACGTCACGCTCGGCGACTCGATCTCGGTCAACGGCGTGTGCCTCACGGTCACCGGGGTCGAGGACGGCGTCTGGAGAACCGACGTCATGGCCGAGACCCTCCGGCGCAGCAGCCTCGGCAGCGTCGGCACCGGCGACCCCGTCAACCTCGAGCGCGCGGTCACCATGCAGACCCGCCTCGGGGGCCACCTGGTGCAGGGCCACGTCGACGGCGTCGGCCGCGTCGTCGCCCGCACGCCGGGCGAGCACTGGGAGGTCGTGCGGATCGCGCTGCCGCCCGAGCTCGCCCGCTACGTCGTCGAGAAGGGCTCGATCGCCGTCGACGGCGTCTCGCTCACCGTCAGCGCCCTCAGCCCGGCCGGCCGGCCCGAACCCTGGTTCGAGGTAAGCCTCATCCCCACCACCCTGCGCGACACCACGCTCGGCGCGCGCAGCCCGGGGGCCCCGGTCAACCTGGAGGTCGACGTGATCGCCAAGTACGTGGAACGCCTGCTGGAAGGCCGATCATGAGCAGTCCCGGCTTCCGTCTCGACAGCGTCGAGACGGCCATCGCCGCCATCAAGGACGGCCGCGCCGTCGTCGTCATCGACGACGAGGACCGCGAGAACGAAGGCGACCTGATCTTCGCCTCCGAGCTGGCGACCCCGGAGCTCGTGGCGTTCATGGTCCGGTACACGTCCGGCTACATCTGCGTGGCGGTGACCGAGGAGGACGCCGACCGCCTCGACCTGCCGCCGATGTTCCGGGTCAACCAGGACCGGCTCGGCACCGCCTACACGGTCACCGTCGACGCCCGCGAGGGCATCACGACCGGCATCTCCGCCGTCGACCGTGCCCGCACCATCCGGCTGCTGGCCGGGCAGGACACCACCTCGACGTCCCTGGCGCGGCCGGGCCACATCGTGCCGCTGCGCGCCAAGGACGGCGGGGTGCTGCGGCGGCCGGGCCACACCGAGGCCGCCGTCGACCTCGCGCTGCTGGCCGGCCTGCGGCCCTCCGGGGCGCTGTGCGAGATCGTCAGCGAGCAGGACCCGACCGGCATGGCCCGCGGCGAGGAGCTGCGCGCCTTCGCCGACGCGCACGACCTGGTGATGGTCTCCATCGCCGACCTGATCGCCTACCGCAAGCGCTTCGACAAGCTGGTCGAGCGGGTGGCCGAGGCGATCGTGCCGCTGGCCCCGGGCACGTTCACCGCCGTCGGCTACCGCAGCTCCTACGACGAGCGCGAGCACGTGGCGTTCGTCTACGGCGAGATCGGCGACGGCGAGGACGTGCTGGTCCGGGTGCACTCCGAGTGCCTCACCGGCGACGTCTTCGGGTCGCTGCGCTGCGACTGCGGCCCCCAGCTGCAGGCCGCGCTGGCCGCCGTGGCCGAGGAGGGGCGCGGCATCGTGCTCTACATCCGCGGGCACGAAGGGCGCGGCATCGGCCTGCTGCACAAGCTGCAGGCCTACCAGCTGCAGGACCGCGGCGCGGACACCGTCGACGCCAACCTCGACCTGGGCCTGCCGGCCGACGCCCGCGACTACGGCACGGGGGCGCAGATCCTCGTCGACCTCGGGGTGCACACCATGCGGCTGCTGACCAACAACCCCGCCAAGCGGGCCGGCCTGGAGGGCTACGGCCTCTCGGTGGTCGGCCGGGTGCCGCTGCCCAGCCACGTCACGGCGGAGAACCTGAACTACCTGCGGACCAAGCGCGACCGCATGGGGCACCTGCTGGACATCATCGAGCCCGAGACCGAGTCGGCGTCGGCCGACGAGCTGGTCGAGGGCACCGTGCCCGGCACCGACGTGCCGCTGCGCCAGAACGAGCAGCCGGCATGACCGGGCAGGGAGCGCCGGAGGTGCGGCCGGTCGACGCGTCCGGGCTGACCCTGGGGATCGTGGCCACCACCTGGCACGCCGAGCTCACCGACAGCCTGCTGGCCCGGGCCGTCGCCGCCGCGCAGGCCAGCGGCGTCCCCTCGCCGACCGTGGTCCGGGCGCCCGGGGCCGTGGAGCTGCCGGTCGTCGCCCAGGCGCTGTGCGAGCGGCACGACGCCGTCGTCGCCCTCGGCGTCGTCGTCCGCGGGGGGACGCCGCACTTCGAGTACGTCTGCGACGCGGTGACCGCGGGGCTGACCCGCGTGGCCCTGGACGCGGGCAGACCGGTCGGCAACGGCGTGCTCACCTGCGACACCGAGCAGCAGGCCCGCGACCGGGCCGGCCTGCCCGGCTCCGCCGAGGACAAGGGGTGGGAGGCCACGATCGCCGCACTGGCCACCGCCCTCACCCTCCGGGAGCTGCGCGGTGTCCAGCGGCAGACGGGCTTCACCATCCGGCCGGCGTCGGGGGAGGCGTGAGCGTGAAGACCTTCGACGAGCTGTTCGCCGAACTGTCGGGCAAGGTCGCCGCGGGTGACCCGGCCTCGGGCACGGTCGCCGCGGTCCGTGACGGGGTGCACGCGGCCGGCAAGAAGGTCGTCGAGGAGGCCGCCGAATCCTGGATGGCCGCCGAGCACGAGGGGCAGGAGCGCACCGCCGAGGAGATCAGCCAGCTCCTCTATCACCTCCAAGTGCTGATGCTGGCTCGCGGGCTCGAGCTCGACGACGTCTACTCCTACCTCTAGACCCCAACTCAAGGACCGGACCGTGTTGCGAATCGCCGTGCCCAACAAGGGTTCCCTGGCCGAACCCGCGGCCGAGATGCTGCGCGAGTCGGGTTATCGCGAGCGTCGCGACAGCCGTGAGCTGGTGATGGCC
>DASYGS010000066.1:0-32513 GCA_035999465.1 Blastococcus sp.
GCGGCACCCGCGCCGTCCTCGACCTGCCGATGGCCGGGTGGGCGGCTCGCTGACGTAGGTCTGGGCAACGTTGTGCTCTGCCCACCGTGGTGGGCAGAGCACAACGTCGCGCAGACCCATCTCAGCGACCCGCCGCCCACCCGGCCAGCGGCAGATCGAGCACGGCGCGGGTGCCGCCGAGCGGGCTGTCGGCGAGCCAGGCATGGCCACCGTGCAGCCCGGCCTGCTGCGCGACCAGGGCCAGCCCCAGCCCCGAGCCGGGCGCCGTCGCCGAGCCGCCACGGACGAAGCGCCCGAACACCCGCTCCCGCTCAGCCGGCGGCACACCGAGGCCGTCGTCGTCCACGAGCACCGCGGCCCGCCCCGCGGCGAGGTCGCGGCCGACCGTGAGCACCACGCGGCGGCCGCCGGAGTGCCGCACCGCGTTGGTGACGAGGTTGTCCACGGCCAGCCGCAGCCCGGCCTCGGAGCCGAGCACGGGCACCTCGCCCTCGGGCAGCTCCGCGGTGACGGTCCAGCCCTCCGGAGGCCGCGCCGCGCGGACGGCCTGGGCGGCGAGATCGGCCAGGTCGACCGGAGCCGCAGCGCCGAGGTCGCCGAGGTCGCCTGCGGCGAGCTGACCGAGCGCGGTGAGCGTCGCCTCCACCCGCTGCTGGCTGCCGCGTAGTTCCTCGAGGACGGCGGTCCGCTGGGCGACGGGCAGCTCCGGGTGCGCGACGAGCACGTCGAGATCCGTGCGCAGGGTGGTCAGCGGGGTGCGCAGCTCGTGACTGGCGGCGGCGGCGAAGTCCCGGGCCGCCTGCAGCGCCTGCTCCCCCTCGGCGCGGGCCGCGTCGACCCGGTCGAGCAGCCCGGCCAGCGCATCGGCCAGTGCCGCCGTCTCGGCGGTGGTCCGCACCGGGCCGGCAGTCAGCGCCGCACGCTCGGCCGGGTCGGGCCGCCCGCTCAGCGCCGCCGTGCGGTCGCGGAGTATCCGCAACGGCCGGACGGCGGGGCCGGCGAGCAGCCACCCGAGCGCCGCCGACCCGGCCGCCGCGGCGAGGGCGATGAGCACGGTCTCCCGCCGGACCCGCGCGACCGCCCGGGTGGTCGCCGTTTCCGGCAGGCCGACGGTGAGCGTGGCGCCGTCGGCCAGCGGCACGGTCCGCACGCGGTAGTCCGAGCCCCCGACCCGTTCGTCGCCGGTGGTGGCCGGGAGGTCAGGGGCGGCGCCGAGCCCCGTCCCGGCCGACCGGACCCGGTTCCCGTCGCGGACCGTGACCACGAGCCCGTCGGCCAGCCCGCGCAGCAGCGGCCGGGCCGCCCGGCTGGCCACGACCTCGGGCAGGCTGCGGGACGAGCCGGCCGGCACGCGGACCGACAGCGCGTCGGTCAGCGACGTCAGCCGCCGGTCCAGCGCGGCCACCTCGCGGTGGGACAGCAGCACCACGAGGACCGCGGCGACGACGGCGGCCACGACGACGGCACCGAGCGCGGCGGCGGCAGCCACGCGGACGCGCAGGGACGACCGGCCACTGCTCATGCGTCGGTGGGTGCGCTCAGCACGAAGCCCACGCCCCGCACGGTGCGGATCATCCGGGGCGCTCCGTCGGCCTCGAGCTTGCGCCGCACCTGGCTGACGAAGACGTCGACCACGTTGGTGTCGACGGCGAAGTCGTAGCCCCACACCAGTTCGAGCAGGCGCTCGCGGCTCAGCACGACGCGCGCGTTGCGGGCCAGGGTCTCCACGAGGTCGAACTCGCGCCGGGTGAGCTCCACCGGCCGGCCGTCGACGGCCACGGTCCGCGCCAGCGGGTCGACCGCCAGCGGCCCGACCGTCAGGGTGGTGGAGGGACCGGGCGGCACCCGCCGGAGCAGGGCCCGCAGGCGCGCGACCAGCTCGGTCAGCGCGAACGGCTTGACCAGGTAGTCGTCGGCGCCGGCCGCGAGCCCGGTCACCCGGTCGTCGACGCTGGTGCGCGCGCTGAGCATGCAGACCGGCGTGCTGACGCCGCGCTCGCGCAGCTGCGTCACCACCCGGATGCCGTCGACACCGGGCAGGCCGACGTCCAGCACGATGCAGTCGGGCACGCGCTCGCCGACCGCCCGCAACGCCGCCTCGCCGTCGCCGGCCGTGCGCACCGCGAAGCCCGACAACCGCAGCCCGCGGTCGAGCGAGACCCGGATGTCCTCGTCGTCGTCGACGACGAGGACATCCGGGTCGGATCCGCCGTTACCGATCACGCGTCGAATGATGGCGGGTCACTTGCCGCCGGTGCGGCAGGCCCGGGCGTGCCCGCGCAGCGTCGTCAGCGCGCCGCGCAGCTCCGCCTGCGTGCCGGGGTGGGCGGTGAGGTAGTCCTGGGCCAGCTGGTGACGCTGCGCGGCGGGAGCGTTCTCCAGCTGGGTCAGCAGGCCGGCCACGTCGGGGTGCGCCGCCAGGAAGCCGCCCGCGGACGCCAGCGCGTCGGCCCAGTCGCCGGTCGCCGTCCCACGCAAGGCCTTCAGGTCCGTGGCGACGTCGGGGTGCTGGGCCAGGTAGGCCTTCCGGGCGGCGGCCCGCTGATCGGCCGGCAGCGCGCGGATCTTCTTCACCTCGGCGGCGACGTCCTGATGGGCGGCCAGGTAGCTCGCCCTCGCCTTCCGCAGGTCCTGCACCGGGCACGACGCCGAGGTCGAGGAGGAGGTCGAGGTCGAGGCACCGCTCCCCGAGCCACTTTCGGCGTAGGCCACCGCCGGCACGCCGACGGCGAGCAGGACGGCCAGCCCGGAGCCGGCGGCGAGCACGCTCCTACGGATGCGCATATCGGTCTCTCTTCCTGGTGATCGGAACTACGACGTGCCCAGCATCGGGACGACGTGTGAGGAGCCTCTACGGCGATCCTGAGGAAGCTCTGAAGATCGGGTCGGCTTCCGGCCCGGCCCCTGTGCCGGATACGGTGCGCCAACCGCATGCCACAGGAGGACCCGTGTCCGCGCACCACGACCAGCACCCGGGCACCGACGGCGGCTGGCACCAGCCGCTGCGGCACATCCGCGCCGCCGACCTGTCCGCCGACACCGGCCAGACCCCGGGCATGAGCCGCACCGAGGCGATCTCGGCGCGCTCGGTCGGCTCCGAGCGGGTCTGGATGGGCCAGACCGCCGTCGGCCCGAGGTCGGCGTCGGGCAACCACCACCACGGCGACTCCGAGACGGCGATCTACGTGGTGTCCGGCCATCCCGTGTTCGTCTTCGCCGAGGGCGACCGGGAGGTGCGGCTGACCCCGGAGCCGGGCGACTACGTGTTCGTGCCGCCGTACGTGCCGCACCGCGAGGAGAACCCGACCGACGAGGACGCCGTCGTGGTCATCGCGCGCAGCAGCCAGGAGGCGATCGTGGTCAACCTGCCCGGGGCGCTGACCGAGGGCCCCAGCTCCTCCTGACCGAGCCGCAACCACCCGGGAGTGCTCCGTGGGCGACGCGATCGCACCGTCGGACTCGTGGTCGAGCGGGCGCAGCTACGAGTCCTACGTGGGCGGCTGGAGCCGGCTGGTCGCGCGCCGGTTCGTGCCCTGGCTCGGCGTCCGCGGAGGGCGATGGCTCGACGTCGGCTGCGGCACCGGCGCGCTCACCGAGACGCTGCTCGCCGTCGCGGAGCCGGCCGAGGTCGTCGGCATCGACCCCTCGGCGCCGTTCCTCGAGTACGCGAGCCACCACGTGGCGGGCCCCGTGTCGTTCCGCGCCGGCGATGCGCGCGCCCTCCCGGCGGAGGACGCTCCGTTCGACGTCGTCGTCTCGGGTCTGGTCCTCAACTTCGTGCCCGACCGCCGCGCCGCCCTGGCCGAGATGTGCCGCGTCACCCGGCCCGGCGGCACCGTGGGCGCCTACGTCTGGGACTACCCGGGCGAGATGCAGCTGCTCAACCACTTCTGGGACGCCGCCGTGATCGTCGACCCGGCCGCCCGCCCGCTGCACGAGGGGGTCCGGTTCGACTTCTGCCGTCCCGAGCCGCTGCGGGCCCTGTTCACCGCGACCGGTCTGCGGGACGTCGACGTCATCCCGATCGAGGTCCCGGTCTCGTTCACGAGCTTCGCCGACTACTGGTCGCCGTTCCTCCAGGGCACCGGGCCGGCGCCCGCCTACACCGTGTCACTCGGCGAGGACGCCCGGGCCACCCTCCGCGACACCATCCGCGCCCGATTGCCCACCGACCCCGACGGCTCCATCCACCTCGCCGCCCGCGCCTGGGGGATCCGCGGAACGGCGTGACGCTCAGCGGCGGAGCAGCCGGCCGAGCGCGCCGACGTCGGGCAGGTCGAGGTGCGGGCGCAGCTCCGGGGCGAGGTCGCTGAACGACTCCGCATGGCCGATGCCGGTGTGCACGGCGACGGCGAACGCGCCCCCGGCATGGGCCATGGGCACCTCGAGCTCCGGGTCGTCGCCCACCACCGCCAGCTCGCCCGGCTCGAGGCCGAGCCGGCGGGCGACGGTGCGCAGGGCCGCCGTCGACGGCTTGCCGACGACGGTCACCGCGCAGCCGGTGATGTCGCGGACCACCGCGCTGATCGCCCGCGACGTGCCCAGCGACCTCCCCTCTGCGGTGGCGAAGAACAGCGACTGCGAGGCGCTGAAGAAGTCGGCGCCGTCGAACACCGCGAAGACCGCCGCCTCCAGCGCCTCGAAGCTCAGCTCCTGCCGGAACCACCCGGCCAGCACCGCGTCGCAGGCGCCGCCCCGGAACGGCGGCAGCGTCTCGATGCCGGCGGCCTCCAGCGGCTCGGTGATGCCCTTGCCCCCGAGCACCATCACCCGCCGGTAGCCGCGCTCGAGGAACAGCTCGACGGCGGCCGAGGTCGGCGTGAGCATCCGGTCCGCGGTCACCGGGAAGCCGACCGCGCGCAGCGAGTCCGCGTACTGCTCCGGCGTCCGGGTGGTGCCGTTGGTGAGGATGCAGAACGGCAGCCCGAGATCGTCCAGCGTCGTCACGAAGTCGAGCGCACCCGGCAGCGGCGTGAGGTCCTGGTTGTTCCGGTCGCCGAGCACGAGGGTGCCGTCCATGTCGAGGACGAAGCCGCGCACCTCGCGGAGGCGCTCGACAGCAGCGGGGTCAGGCACGGGAGGTCCCTTCGGAGGAGCGCCGCACCGACAGTCGCAGCCCGGGAGTGGTGACGGCGAGGTCGTGCACCGAGGGCCGTGAGCCGAGCTTGCCGAGCAGGGTGAGCACCGGCGCGAGCCCGGGGTTGGAGTGCCGCGGCGCGGGCCCGGCCGCCAGCATCGCGTCGACCTGCTCGGCCGGCATGTGCGCACGGAGCAGCAGCTCCTCGTCGTTGATGCCGGCCGGGAACCGCTTCCGCAGCTCGGCGGGCGACTCCGCGGGCGGCTCGTCGGCCAGCTCCCGGGCCCGCGGCCGGTCGAGGATGCGGTCGAGCACGTCGGGGGCGATCGGGGCCGTCGGCCGGCCGAAGCCGCCCATCGCGTACCGGATCACCTGGTCGGGCACGTTCGCGTACCGCTCGCCGATCACGTTGAACAGCGCCTGCGAGACCACCATCTGCGGGAACGGCGTGACCATGATCGGGTGGCCCAGCTCGGCGCGGACCTGCCCGACCTCGTCGATGAGCGCCTCGAACCGGTCCTCCATGCCGATCTCGCGCAGCTGCCGCCGCGTCGTCGTCATCACGCCGCCGGCGATCTGGTGGTGCAGGAACGCGGCGTCGAAGTCCTGCGGGCTGCCCGACGGCAGTTCCTCGGCGACGGCCAACCGGTCGAAGAAGTCGCACGCGAGGCCCAGCGCCCGGTCGTCGACGTCGACCCGGTGGCCCATCTCGCGCAGGTTGGCCACCGTGCGCCGCGCCTCGGGCAGCGACGAGCCGTTGCCCAGCGCCCCGCAGCCGACCTGCACCACCTCCACGCCGAGGTCCGGCGCGAGCGAGTAGGTCAGTGGCGAGAGGCCGATGGTGGCGTGCGAGTGCAGCTCCAGCGCGGTCGCGCCGAGGGCCGCCTTCACCGCGGGTAGCAGCGTGCGGGCCCGCTCGGCGGTGAGGATGCCGGCCGGGTCCTTCACGTAGACCCGGTCGACGTTCGGGTCGGCCGCGTACTGCGCCGCGAGGTCGACGTAGAACGCGTCGTCGTGGACCGCGCTGATCGTGTAGGTCAGCGCGCCGATGACCTCGGCGATGCCGGCCTGCTTCAGCCGGCGAGCGGTCTCGCGGGCGGCGTCCATGTCGTGCATCGGGTCGAGCACGACGACCCGGTCGATGCCGTTGACCGCCAGCCGGTCGTAGACCAGCTGCATCGTCTCCGGGTGCGAGTTCTGCCAGGAGATGAAGCGGAAGCCGGTGCCGATGAACTGCAGCTTGGTCGTGGGCATGGCCGCCCGCATCAGCCGCAGCCGCTCCCACGGGTCCTCGCGGTGCACCCGGACGGCAACCCCCATCGCGGTGCTCGACGAGTAGTCCAGCGCCCGGAAGCCGACCCGTTCCAGCAGCGGCGCCACCTGCAGCGCGTGCCCGGTGCGGATGCCGGTGGCGCCCCACAGGCTCTGGTTGCCGTCGCGCAGCGAGACGTCGACGAGCCCCACGTCGACCATCAGCGGGCCCCCACCAGATCGGGTTCGTGCGATCGCAGGAACCGTTCGAAGAACGCGGTGTCCACTCCCCCGGCGCGGAACTCCGGGTCGGCCAGCAACGCCTGGTGCACGGGCACCGTCGTCGTCAGGCCCTCGATCCGCAGCAGCTCCAGGGCCGCGCGGGCCTGCTCGAGCGCGTCGGCCCGGTCGGTGCCGTGCACGATCAGCTTGGCCAGCAGGGAGTCGTAGTACGGCGGCACGACCGTGCCGCCCTGCACGTGGGTGTCGACCCGGATGCCCTCGCCCACCGGCAGCAGGACGCGGTCGATGCGCCCCGGCGACGGCCGGAAGCCCGCCGTCCAGTCCTCCGCGTTGATCCGGCACTCCACGGCGTGCCCGGTGAGGACGACGTCGTCCTGGCGCAACCGCAGCGGCAGCCCCTCCGCGACGGCCAGCTGCTCGGCGACCAGGTCGAGGCCGGTGATCATCTCGGTGACCGGGTGCTCCACCTGGATGCGGGCGTTCATCTCGAGGAAGTAGAAGGTGTCGCGCTCGCGGTCGACCAGCAGCTCGACGGTGCCCAGCCCCCGGTAGCCCAGGTGGGCGCACAGCCGCAGCGCCGCCTCGGCCATCTCGGCCCGCAGCGCGTCGCCGATCAGCGGGGCCGGGGCCTCCTCGAACAGCTTCTGGTAGCGGCGCTGCACCGAGCAGTCACGGTCACCGAGCGCCACGGCGCGTGTGCCGTCGCCGAGCACCTGCACCTCGACATGTCGACCCGACGACACGAACCGCTCCAGGTACACCCGCGGGTCGCCGAACGCGGCCGCCGCCTCGGAGACGGCGAGGTCGAGGGTGTGCGCGAGGTCCGCGGCGTCGTTCACGAGCTTCATCCCCCGGCCGCCACCGCCGCCCACCGCCTTGACCAGCAGCGGGTAGCCGACCTCGGCAGCCACCGCCCGCGCACCCGCCAGGTCCACGGCCTCGCCGCCCGGCACGACCGGGAGCCCCGCGGCCAGCGCGTGCGACCGGGCCTTCAGCTTGTCGCCCACGGCCTCCAGCGACTCGGGCGTCGGCCCGACGAAGACGATCCCGGCGCCGGCGCAGGCGCGCGCCAGCGAGGGGTTCTCCGAGAGGAACCCGTAGCCGGGGTGCACCGCGTCGGCGCCGACCGCCTGCGCGGCGCGCACCACCGCGGCCGGGTCGAGGTAGCTCTGCGCCGCGGCCGCCGGGCCGAGCCGCACCACCCGGTCGGCCAGCCGCGCGGGCAGCGAGTCGAGGTCGGCGTCGGAGGCCGCCAGCACCGACTCGATGCCCAGCCGCGCGCAGGTGCGGATCACCCGCGCGGCGATCTCCCCGCGGTTGGCGATCAGCAGCCGACGGAACCGCCGGGGGCTCACCCACCCCACCGCCCCGACGGCGTCACCAGCAGCAGCACCGCGTCCGCCTCGGCGAACTCGCCGTTGCCCAGCCGGAACTCCGCCACCGTGCCGCGGACCCCGGCGTGCACCGGCGTCATCATCTTCATGGTCTCGACGATGCCGACCACGGTCTCCTCGGTGACCTCGGCCCCCACCTCGACGAACGGCGCGGCACCGGGCTGCGGCGCCCGGTAGAAGGTGCCCAGCAGGGGCGGGCGGACAGCGACCAGCCCCTCCGCCACGTCCTGCGCCTGCGCGGGCGCGGCCTCGGCCTCCACCGGGGCGGCGCCCGCCTCCAGCACCGGCGCGCGGGTCACCTGCTGCTCGGCCGTCCAGCCGGTGGCGCCCTCGCGGCGCACGGTGAGCGTGAGGTCGGGGAGCTCCAGGTGCAACTCGTCGAGGCCGCTGGAGTCCAGGACGCGCAGCACGTCCCGGACGTCGTCCGGACTCAGGCTCATGACGGCCGGCCCTCCGACGGGCGCGCGCCGCCCAGCAGGTTGAACACGTGGTCGAACGGGCGGTCCGCCGGCGCGGCCCTGCGGGCGGCATCCTTGGCCGCCCAGACCGTCTCCGGGCGGCTCTGCAGCAGGAAGACGTTCTCGCCGGCCGGGGCGGTCTCGCCGACCGCCCATTCGATGTCCTGCGGGCAGCCGTAGTGCGCCTCGACCCGCCGGGCGATCGCGACCAGTTCGGCGATCTCGGCGTCGGACAGCGACGGCCGGTCCTGCATCTCGCCGGGTACGTCGGTCTCGACCACGCCGGAGCCGGACGGGTCGGGCCGGTGCCAGCGGGTCTTGGTGGCCACGTTCCGCTTCATCTCGCCGGTCACCTTGCTGACCACGAACGAGTCGGGCGTGACGTCGCCGCTGACCACGGCCGAGCCCAGGCCCCAGCTGGCGTCGATGGCGACCACGGATTTGTCGCCCGACAGCGGGCTGCGGGTGAACATGACCCCCGAGCTGCGGGCCCCGACCATGCGCTGGACGACGACGGCCATACCCAGGTCGGTCTCCGGGATGCCGCGACGCAGCCGGTAGGTCACCGACTCGACGCTGTAGAGGCTGGCCCAGCAGCGCCGCACGTGCTCGAGCACCGAGTCCGCGCCGCGCACCCACAGGTAGGTGTCCTGCAGCCCGGCGAAGCTCGCCTCGGCGCTGTCCTCGCTGGTCGCGCTCGACCGGACGGCGACCGGCTGCGAGGCATCGCCGCACTCCTCGCACAGCGCGGCGTAGGCAGCGGTCACCGCCGCGGCCACCTCGGCCGGCAGCGGCGCCGACTCCACGACCGCCCGCAGCTCGGCACACGCGGCGGCGAGCGCCGGGGCGTCGGCCGGGTCGAGCGCCGCCACCCGGGCCGGGATCGGGACGCCGTCGACGGTCAGGTGCTCGACGGCCAGGCGGAAGGCCGCCGTCGTCACCGCGAAGCCGGTGGGCACCCGGATGCCGGCGCGCAGCAGCTCGCCGAGGCTGGCGCCCTTGCCGCCGACGGTCGCGACGTCGCCCAGGCCGACGTCGCGGAAGTGCAGCACGGGGACGGTCGAGGTCATGAGGGTTCCCATCGGGTCAGCCGAGGATGGTGACGACGCCGCGGTCGCCGTCGACGCGGAGGCGGTCGCCGGTCGAGATGCGGGCGGTGGCGGTGCCGGTGCCGACGACGGCGGGCATCCCGTACTCGCGGGCGACGATCGCGGCGTGCGACATCGTGCCGCCGATGTCGGAGACGGCCGCGGCGATCTTGCCGAACACCGGACCCCAGCTGGGCGCGGTGACCGGGCAGACGAGGATCTCGCCCTCGCGGATCTGGCCGATGTCGTTGACGTTGAGCAGCACGCGGGCCACACCCTCGACGACACCAGGCGAGGCGGCGTAGCCGCGGACGGTCGACGCGTCGTCGTCCTCGGCGCCGAGCCAGGCCTCCACCGTCTCCTGGGTGATGCCCCAGAGCATCTTCACCGCGGGGTCGTTGAGCGCCTCGGGCACCGCGCCCAGCGCCGGCGGCGCCGACCAGGTGGACAGCGCCTCGACGATGCGCTTGCGCTCGGCCACGATCGGCTGCCAGTGGCGGGCGCCGAGCTCGGTGCCGCCCGAGGCCCAGGCGAGCATGACGTCGGCGAGCGCGTCCTCGACCTCGACGTGCCGCAGGTGGAAGACGTCGTCGGCGGCCAGCAGCACCCCGCGGTCGGCGAGCAGCTGCCCGAACGCCCGGATCTTCTGGAAGAAGCGGGTGGTGAACCAGTGCTCGCAGTAGAACTTGTGGCTCTCGATGTAGGGGAACACCTGCCGGCACAGGCCCAGCATCTGGTCGAAGGCCCCCCGCTCCTCCTCCGAGTCGAGCAGGCCGCGGTACTCGGCGGCGATCCGGTCGCGCTCCTCGGCCAGCCGCTCGGTGGGGCGGGTGAGGTCCTCCCCGTTGCGGATCTGCTCGACGTAGCGGGGCAGCGCGGCGAAGGGCACGGTCAGGTCGTCGGCCCAGGACAGGTGGTGGTGGTAGAAGCCGTCGCCCACCGAGACGTTGAACCACGGGTCCTTGGCGGCCTCGAGCGCGGCCAGCCAGCGGGCACCGGCATCGCCCCGCTCCCCCAGCGCCGCGAGCACTTTCGCCGGGTCGGAGCCCTCGACGAACAGGTCGGCCAGATCCAGGTCGACGGCCAGCGCGGCGAGCTTCTTCAGCTCGTCGTCCGGGCGGTACATCGTCACGTCCATGCCGGCGACCATCCGGGCCACCATCTGGTCGCCCATTTCCGGGAACGCCTGCTTGCAGAACTCGAAGAACACGACGTAGGCGCCGTAGCCGAGCATCAGGAACTCGGTGTGGTGGTGCCACATCTTCGAGTACAGGTCGATGCAGCGGTGGAAGCTCTCGCGGAGAAGGTGGTTGGAGGCGAACCCGCGGGCACCGGTGACCACCGCGAGGGGGTCCAGCTCGCCCAGTTCGGGCACCTCGACGGCCTCGATGTCGGCGATCAGCGCCTCGATGCGCTGCTGCCACCCGGCGTAGAGACGGTCCCAGTTGGCGTAGTAGTAGCCGGCCCGCTCCTGGAAGTCGACCAGCCGCTCGCCCTGCTTCGCCTCGTCGAGAACCGGGTTGGCGGTGATGTAGACCCGCCCGTTGACGATCCGGTACTCGATGCCCATCGTCGTCGGGAACGAGAACAGCCGGGCGGTGTTCGCGCCGATCGCCGTGTAGGGGATCTCGGAGGTGATGCCGTCGAAGGCCGGCACCACCTCGGGGAAGTGCATCGAGTTGTAGAACCAGAAGCGCTGGTCGTCCTCGGGCTGGAAGCGCGAGAAGTACGGGTACATCGCCTCCCAGCCCTCGGCGCCGGGCACCGCTTCGAGCTGCGAGGGCAGGGGGAACGAGCGCTCGGTCATGGTTCTCCTCGGGCGGTGGGAGGGCTCAGAGGGTGTAGTCGGACTGGGTGCGGGCGTACTCGGCGATGTCGGCGAACCCGTCCGGGTCGGCCATGGCATTCGGGTCGGCGACGTCGGCCGGGGCGGCGCCCAGCAGCACCCGGCGCACCGGGATCTCCATCTTCTTGCCGCTGCGGGTCAGCGGGATGGCGCCGACGGCGACGATCGCGTCGGGCACGTGCCGCGGCGTGTACTCGGCGCGCAGGCTGCGGCGCAGCCGGGCGTCGAGGTCGGCGTCGAGTGCCTGACCGGGCCGGAGCACCACGAACAGCGGCATGAAGAAGCCGCCGTCGGGCAGGTCGAGGTTGACCACGAGCGAGGTGAGGACGGCGGGGTCGTCCTCGACCACGCGGTAGATCTCGGCCGTGCCGATGCGCACGCCCTGCCGGTTGAGGACGGCGTCGGACCGCCCGCGCACGAAGCAGCCGCCGCGCTCGTTGACCTCGAAGAAGTCGCCGTGCCGCCACACCCCGGGGAACGTCTCGAAGTAGGTGGCGCGGTAGCGGGCGCCGTCGTCGTCGCCCCAGAAGAACAGCGGCATCGACGGCATCGGCTCGGTGATGACCAGCTCGCCGACCCGGCCGACGACGCTGCGCCCCGACTCGTCCCACGCCTGCGCGGCGACGCCGAGCGAGCGCGCCTGGATCTCCCCGGCGTACACCGGCAGCGTCGGGACGCCGCCGACGAAGCCGGTGCAGCAGTCGGTGCCGCCGCTGCCGGTCGCGATCGACAGGTCGGCCTTGACGTTGTCGTAGAACCAGCGGGTGATCGCCGGCGCCACCGGCGAGCCGGCCGGCATGACGACGTCGAGCGCCGACAGGTCGAAGCGCTCCGCGGGGACGACGCCGGCCTTCTGCATGAGCTCGACGAACGTGGGGCTGGCGCCGAAGAGCCGGGCGCGGCTGTCCTGCGCGATCCGCCAGAGCACGTCGACGTCGGGGTGGCTGGGGTTGCCGTCGTAGAGCACCGGCACGGCGCCGACCAGTGGCATGGTGACGAGGAAGTTCCACATCATCCAGCCGGTGGTGGTGAAGAAGAACGCGCGGTCGCCGGGGCGCAGGTCGTGGTGCAGCACGTGCAGCTTGAGGTGCTCGAGCAGGATGCCGCCGTGCCCGTGCACGATCGCCTTGGGCAGCCCGGTCGTACCCGAGGAGAACAGCACCCACAGCGGCTGGTCGAAGGGCACCTGCGCGAACTCGAACTGCGCGGCCGACACGGCCGGACCGGAGAGGACGTCGTCCCACGGGGTGCCCGGCTGGTCGAGCCCGAGGACGGGCACCGACACGACCTCGCGGAGACCCGGCAGCCCGGCGACGATCTCGGCGACCTCGCCGCGGCGGTCGAAGTCGCGGCCGCCGTACCGGTACCCGTCGGCGCAGAACAGGACGGCGGGGTCGAGCTGGCCGAGCCGGTCGAGCGCGCCGCGGGCACCGAAGTCGGGCGAGACGCTGGCCCAGATCGCGCCGATGCTCGCCGTCGCCAGCATCGCGACCATCGCCTGCGGGACGTTGGGCAGGTACGCGACCACCCGGTCGCCCGCACCGATCCCCCGTGCCCGCAGGTGGGTGGCGACGGCGCGCACCTGCCGGGTGAACTCCTCCCACCGCAGCTCGCGCAGCGGGTGCGTCTCGTCGGCGTACAGCAGGGCCGGCTCGCCGGGGCGCTCCGACCGGAGCACGTGCTCGGCGACGTTCAGCCGGGCGCCGGGGAACCAGCGGGCGCCGGGCATGGTGCGCCGCTCGAGGACGGCGGTGTGCGGCGCCGACGACCGGACGTCGAAGAAGTCCCAGATCGCCTGCCAGAACTCCTCGAGTTCGGTGGTCGACCACTCGTACAGCGCGGCGTAGTCGACGAACCGGCGGCCGCTGCGCGTCTCGGCGAAGCGGGTGAACTCCAGGAGGCGGGCGCCGGCGATCCGCTCGGCCGAGGGCGTCCAGAGCAGGTCCCCCTCGCGGGGCGCGGTCGGCGGCACGGCGGTCGGTGCGGCGTCGATCTGCGGGGCGGGAACCGGCATGGCCAGACAGTGGCGCAGGCCACGTGTGATGGGCAACACTCATCCGACTGCTTTTCACTGTGCGAAACGCAGCAGCTGAACCGGGAGGTCGCGTGCGGGAGTACCGGGTTCGGCCGATCGAGTCGCTCGGCCGGGGCCTGCAGGTGCTCCAGGTGCTGCAGGAGGTGCGGGCGGCCAGCCTGCACGACCTGCACCTGGCGACCGGCATCCCGAAGGCGACGCTGACCCGCATCCTCTACACCGCTCACCAGCACGGCCTGGTCTGGCAGCGGATGGTCGACGGCGCCTTCCTGCCCAGCCACACGCAGCGCCCGCGGGAGCCCGACGACGACGCCTGGCTGGTGGAGCTCGCCTCACCGGTGCTGGAGGAGCTCTCGCGCCGGCTGCAGTGGCCCTCGGTGCTGTCGGTGCCGCGGCTGGACTACATGGAGACGCTCGAGACCAACAGCTCGCGCACCTACTTCGACGAGCTCCCGCCGCGGCCGCGCGGCTTCCGGGTCAACATGCTCGGGTCGGCCTCGGGACGCGCCTACCTCGCGTACTGCAGCGAGCAGGAGTTCGACGCGGTGATCACCCGGCTGCGGCAGAAGGACGTCCCGGCCCACTGGCTCGCCTTCGACGACGACGCGCTGCGCAGGCTGGTGGCGACCACCCGCGAGCGCGGCTACAGCGTGCGCGCGCCCGACTTCGGCGGGGACTACTACCGGCCGCGGGCGGAGACCGACGACGGCCGGTCGTCCATCGCGATGCCGGTGCGGCTGGGCGACCGGGTGATCGCGGCGATCAACCTGACCTGGCGGCGTCAGGTGCTGTCGCTCACGGGGCTGGTCCAGCGACATCTGCCCGATCTGGCCACCGCGGTGCAGACGATCGAGGAGCGGGCCCGGGCGGCGGGCTTCGGCGGGGTCACCTGAGGAAGCCCGGGGTGAGCCGGTGCACACTACGGCCGTGCCGAGCAACCCCTCGTCGGAGACGACGCCCACGACCGGTCCTGACCTCGACGCCCTCGTCGCGATCGACGTACACGTGCACGTCGAGCAGGACGCGCACGGGCACCTGTCGCTCGACGACGAGCTGGTGGAGGCCGCGGCCGCGTACTTCAAGCGCGCCCCCGACCAGCCCACCGTGCCCGAGATCGCCGAGCACTACCGCGCCCAGAAGATGGCCGCGGTCGTGTTCACGGTCGACTCCGAGTCGACGACCGGGCACCCCCCGCTGTCGAACGAGGAGATCGCCGACGCGGCCGCCGAGCACCCCGACGTCCTGATCCCGTTCGGGTCGATCGACCCGGCCCGGGGGGCCGCGGGCGTGCGCGCCGCGCGGCGGCTGGTCGAGGACCACGGCGTGCGCGGGTTCAAGTTCCACCCGTCGATCCAGGCCTTCGAGCCCAACGACCGCGCTGTCTACCCGATGTACGAGGAGCTGCAGTCCCTCGGCGTGCCGGCGCTGTTCCACACCGGCCAGACCGGCATCGGCTCGGGTCTGCCCGGCGGCCGCGGGATCAAGCTGCGCTACTCCGACCCGATGCTGCTCGACGACGTCGCCGCCGACTTCCCGGGCCTGACGATCATCATGGCCCACCCGTCGGTGCCCTGGCAGGACTCGGCGATCGCCGTCGCCACGCACAAGGCCAACGTCTACATCGACCTGTCCGGGTGGTCGCCGAAGTACTTCCCGCCGCAGCTGGTGCGCGCCGCCAACACGCTGCTCAAGCACAAGGTCCTGTTCGGGTCGGACTACCCGATGCTGACCCCCGAGCGTTGGGTGCGGGACTTCGAGCAGCTCGAGATCAAGGACGACGTCCGGCCGCTGATCATGAAGGAGAACGCCATCCGGGCCCTCGGGCTCCGGTGACCGCCATGGAGTCGGAGAGTGCTGGTTTCCGCCACCCAGCGACTCCGATAAGGCACACCGCATGACGCCGACCGCCGTGTTCGACCTGGACAAGGTGATCCTCGGGGGCGATGCCTCCACGCTGTTCCTGCACGGCCGGCTCCGGCAGTCCCCGCGCCGGCTGCTGCCACTGCTCGTGGCCGCCCCGCTGCTCCTGCCGGGGTCGCTGACGCCGCAGCTGCGGCCGCTGGCGGCGCGAGCGATGACGCGGCTCGCCATCGGCCGCCGGGCCGACGTCGGAGGTGTCGCCGCGGCCTACCGGTCGGCGCTGGCCGTGAAGCCCGAGGCCGCGATCGCCGACGCCATCGCCCGCCTGCGGGCGCACCTGGCCGACGGGGAGCGGGTGGTCGTCGCCACCGGCTGCGAGGAGACGCCGGCCCGCGGGTTCCTCACCGCCGTCGGGCTCGGGGACGTCGACGTCGTCGGCTCGACCGGCCGGCTCTGGCCCCCGCGGGTGCGCCGCGCCATGGGCGAGTCGAAGGTGACCCGCCTCATCGAACGCGGCTACCCGCCCCCGTGGACGGCCGCGTACAGCGACAGCCCGTCGGACCTCCCGCTCTTCGCCGGAACCCCGCGTCCGGTGCTGGTCAACGCCGACCCGGAGGCCGTCCAGCGGGTCGCGCGTACCCTCGGCCGCCGCCCCGAGACGGTCACCTGGCGCTGAGCACGGCCGCGATCTTCCGGAGCCGGCCGGGAGTCAGGACACGGCGGCCCGCACGAGCGCGGCGACCTTGTCCTCCACCTCAGGTGTCCACGAGACGAGTGCGAACCCCACGGGCCAGGCGTCGCCGTCGTCGAGGTGGGCCGAGTCCTGGAACTCCAGGGTCGAGTAGCGCTGGCCGAACTTGCCGGCGTTCTTCAGCGAGACGACGACCTTGCCCTCCGCATTCACGTAGGCCGGCATGCCGTACCAGGTCTTGGGCACCAGGTCGGGAGCGGTGGCGGTCACCGTGACGTGGACGCGCTCAGCGAGAGCACGGTCATCGGAATCCATTTTCGCGATGCTGTCGAGCAGGGCCTGCAGCCCCTCGGCCTTCTTCGCGCCACTCCTTCCCTCGGCGCGCAGCTCCGCCGCACGCTGCTTCATGGCGGCCCGCTCTGCGGAGCTGAAGCCCCCGGTCGTCGTGGTGCTGGTCTGGGTGGACATGCCGTTTCTCCTTCGCCGGGCGACCTGGTCACCCTGGTTCCACGCGAGGCCTTCGTCGGCTCTCGACGGAGCGCCGTGCTCCTGCATGGATTGACGCGCCCCGGCCCACGTGTGTGACACCGGATCGACCGACCACCCGGCGGCGCTGACAAACTGAACGCACTGGTCCGACCCGGAGTGTGACGCGTGCGTGCAGAACCCTGCCTTGATCCGTCGTGGATGCGCCGGCGCGGAGCGGCCGCGGGCTGGGCACTGGCGGTGACGGTCCTCGCCAGTGGCTGCGGCTTCGTGAACGCGCTGGCGCACCCACCCGCCGATCCGTCCCCGTCATCGGCTGCGACGGACGGCTCGAGGACGACGAGCAGCCCATCGAGCGCTCCAGCGCCCGTCGCGGGCGCGGACCTGGTGGCCTCGTCGAACGGACGTCCCGCCTCCCTCGCCGTCGCCGTCTCTCCGCCGCATCCGGGTGTCCCCCCGCTGACGACGCAGAACGGCCTGCTGACCGAGGACTGCCACCTCGCCGCCGACGCCGTCGAATACGAGACGCTCACCGTCGGCTTCACCGACCGCGGCCCGGCAGACACCAAGGAGGACGACGAGGCGTCGAACCTGCGCGTCGACGTGGGCGTCCCCACCGGCAGCGGGATCGGCGTGTTCGTCGAAGACACCGCAGGCATCTACTGCCAGGGAGCGGCGACCATGCCTACGCAGACCACCGTGCAGACGCAGGACCTCGCCGGCGAGCACCAGGCGCTCACCGTCTACGTCATCGCTCGCACGAGCCCCGCGGCCCCCGACCCGCTCCAGGCGGTGACCGTGGCACTTCACAACCTGCGCCGGAACCCCGACGTCATCAACCCTCGCTCGTGGAGATGGAACGTCCGGCGCATCACCACCGGCCACGCATGTCCCGGCGAACCCGACTCCTTGTGCGTTCCGCTCAGCTGAGCCGAGTACGGCGTGGGGGTACCGGTCAATCGACGGCGGTGGCCTCGATCTCGACCATCATCTCGGGGAAGGCCAGGCGGGTCACGCCGACCAGCGTGCTGGTCGGCTGCACGCCGGCCGCCGAGAACCGCTTCACCACGTCCTCCCAGGACCCCATCATCGCGTCGACGTCGGTGGTGAAGACGTTGATGCGCACGACATTGGCGAGCGTCATGCCGGCTTCCCGGAGCACCGTCTCGATGTTGTCGAGGGAGAGTGACACCTGGGCGGGAAAGTTCCGCACGTGCTGCGTCGTGCCGTCGGGCCCGGCGGCAGCCTGCCCGGAGAGCACCAGCACGCGCCCGGCCCCCTCGACGATCTCTGCCTGGTTGAACCCGAAGCCGAGCGACCACGCCCACGGGTTCACGGCCGTACGGGAAACGGTCATGTCGGGTCCTCTCTCCACTCGTCACCCCGGCGGGGGCGATGCAGGCGTCCAGGGTGGACCCGGCGGGCGGTGTCCGGGCGAGATCTGCACCGCCGGGGCCGTGCAGCCTGAAGAAGTCCGACATCGCAATCTTCCAGCCACGTTCGATGCACGGTGTAGTGCGACGCCGTGTGAGCAGGGACGATCGCCTGCACGAGACGACGAGGGCGATGAGTCCCGAGGCCGGCGGGAGTCGTCCGTCGAGGGGCCGACACCGGTCGGCCCGCCGAGGAAGCGGAGAGGGAGCGGGATGACCGAGGCAACGCACGAGGTGGACGCGCGCGAGGTGCCGACCTGGACGGCGCGGACGTACGCGGGCCTCGCGGATCTGCTGGCCTCCGGGCCGGCCGACACCTGGGACGCGCCGTCGCTCTGCGAGGGCTGGCAGGTCCGGCACGTGGTCGCACACGTGACGATGCCGGTGCGGATGACGCCGGAGATGTACGGGGCCGAGATGGCGGCCGCGCGCGGCGATTTCACGGTGCTCTCCAACACCGTGGCGGCCCGTGACGCCGCCCTGCCGATCACCTCGCTCCTGGACGACCTGCGCTCACCGGCGCTGCACGCCTGGGAGCCGCCGGGCGGTGGCGCAGCCGGCGCGCTCAGCCACTCGGTCATCCACTCCCTCGACGTGACGGTCGCGCTGGGCCGCCCGCCCGTCGCGCCGGTCGAGGCCGCGGTCGCCGTCCTCGACCAGCTCACCGCCGCGGACGGTGCCATCTTCGGCATCGACCTGACCGATGTCCGTCTCGAGGCCGCCGACACCGACTGGACCTGGGGCGACGGCGCGGTCGTCCGCGCGGACAGCGGTTCGCTGGTCGCGCTGCTCAGCGGCCGCACGCTTCCCGACGGTCGCGTCCTGCGCCGGCGCTGAGCGGGCGCTTCCCTGCATCGATCGGCCGGGAGGGGTAGGACGGAGGCATGCGCGCCATCACCTACCGCCGTCCCGGTGCCCCCGACGTCCTCGAACTGGTCGACCTCCCCGAGCCGCAGCCCGGGCCCGGGGAGGTGCGCGTGCGCATGGCCTTCTCCGGGGTGAACCCGACCGACTGGAAGAGCCGGAGCAACACCGCGCCGGCGGCCGAGTTCCAGATCCCGAACCAGGACGGCGCCGGCACGGTCGACGCGGTCGGCGAGGGCGTCTCCGCCGGGCTCGTCGGGCTGCGGGTCTGGATCTGGGAGGCGGCCTGGCAGCGCGCCTTCGGCACCGCGGCCGAGCACACCGTCGTCCCCGCTGAGCACGTCGTGCCCCTGGCCGACGACCGGTCCTTCGAGCTCGGCGCGGCCCTCGGCATCCCGTTCCTCACCGCCCACCGCTGCCTGACCCTCGGTGAGTCGGTGCCGGACCGGCTGGCGCCGGGCGCGCTGACCGGGCACGCGGTCCTGGTGCAGGGCGGCGCCGGCGCCGTCGGCAACGCGGCGATCCAGCTGGCCGGCTGGGCCGGCGCCACCGTGCTCACCACGGTGAGCAGCCCGGCCAAGGCCGACCTCGCCCGCGCGGCCGGTGCCACGCACGTCATCGACTACCGGCAGCAGGACGTCGTCGCCGAGGTCCGCCGCATCGCACCCGACGGCGTGGCCGCCGTCGTGGAGGTCAACCCGGCCGTCAACGCGTCGATCGACGCGCAGGTCCTCGCCGCCCATGGCGCGGTCGCCATGTACGCCAACGACAGCGGCGACGAGGTCACGGTGCCGGTCCGCTCGCAGATGACGCTCAATGCCCGGTGGCAGTTCGTCCTCGTCTACACCGCACCCGCCGCCGCGAAGGACGACGCGGTCGAGGACGTCGGAGCCGCCGTCAGCGCGGGCGCGATCCGGATCGGTGCGGACGCCGGCCTGCCGCTGCACGTCTTCCCGCTCGCCGAGGCCGCCGCCGCCCACCGCGCCGTCGAGGAGGGCGCCGTCGGCAAGGTGCTCATCGCCGTCACCGCCTGACGGTTCCCCCTAGGCTCGGGCCCATGACCGACACCGCCGCTGACACCACCCCGGTCGACCTGCGGGAGCTCGCCGAGGAGCTGCTCGGACGCGCCCGCAAGGAGCACGCCGGCCGGGCCGCTCGCACCCTGCCGCACCCCGTCGACGGGCTGCGGCACACGGTGATCGCGCTGACTGCGGGATCGGCGCTGGACGAACACGAGAGCCCCGGCCCGGCCACCCTGCTGGTGCTGCGCGGCCGGGTGCGGCTGGTGGCCGGCGACGACGGGACCGGGCTCGGCGAGCACGAGATCAGCCCGATCCCCGACAGCCGGCACAGCCTGCACGCCGAGGAGGACTCCGTCGTCCTGCTCAGCGTCGCGCACTCGCACGCGACGCACTGACGCGGGCGGCCTCCCGGCGGTCGATCGCGTCCCAGGCGGCGCCATCCAGGATGGCCAGCGCCGCAGGGAACAGGCCGAAGTCCTCCTTGTACATGTGCTCGTCCAGAGCGTGCAGCACCCGGAGGACGCCGTCCCGCCACGGCTGCTCGCCGGCCTCGTCCAGGTCGTCGACGTCGTCGTAGAGGCCGGCGTGCTCGCTCTCCAGCACGGCGACGTGGGCCGTCAGCTCGCCGTCGGCGCGCAGCATCGGGAACAACGAGCCCTCCTCCTCGGCGACGTGCGGGCCGAGGACGCCGAGCAGTTCGTCGAAGTGGGCACGGGCGGCCGCGCCGTCGCCGGCGGCGAGGTGCGCCCGGATGCGACCGCTCAGTTCCCGCAGCCGGTCGTGCTCGTCCATCAGGCGCGCCACCGGGGTCAGCGCCCGGCATCCGCAGTGATCACACATGGGCTCGCCTCAGGCCGCCGAGGTGTCGCTGTGCGCCGACCGCATGGTCCAGGCCGTGTAGACCGCGGCGATCAGGGCCGTCAGCGCGAGCAGCCAGAGGCCGGGCTTGTAGTTGCCCTGCCAGCCGTAGACCGCCCCCATGATCAGCGGGGGCACGAAGCCACCCAGGCCACCGGCGGCACCCACGATGCCGGTGACCGAGCCGACCTTGCCGGCGGGGGCCACGCGGCCCACCAGGGCGAAGACGGCGCCGGACGCCGCGCCGAGCGCGGCCGCCATCGCCAGGAAGGCGACCGTGCCGATCGGGGCGAGCGGCCGCTGGAGCGCGGAGACTGCCGCGAAGACGGTGACCACGGAGAAACAGGCGATCAGGACCGGCACCGGGCCGAACCGGTCCGACAGCCAGCCTCCGACCGGGCGCATGAGGACCGCCAGCACGACGAACCCCGCCGTGCGCATCGCCGCGTCGCCGGGCGTCAGGCCGTAGGCGTCCTTCAGGTAGGTGGGCAGGTAGACGCTGAACGCCACGAATCCGCCGAACCCGACGGCGTACAGGAACGACAGCTGCAGGGTGACCGGGAGCGTGAACGTCTCCCACGCGCGACGGACGGCGCTGCCCGTGGGCACCGCCCGACCGGGCGCGTCCCGCACCACGACGTAGGACACGACGGCGAAGGCGGTGAGGACGACGGCGACGAGGGTGAAGGGGAACGTCAGGCTGAATGCGTCCTTGAGCTGGACGGTACTGAAGGCGGAGATCGCCGTGCCCCCCATCCCGGCCCCGAAGATGCCCAGCGCCGTGCCGCGCCGCTCCGGCGGGAACCAGGCGTTCACCAGCGGGATCCCGATGGCGAACGTGGTGCCCCCGAGGCCGAGCACGAAGCCGCCCAGCAGCATCTGGGTGTAGGAGTCGCGGGCGACGTAGCCGATGTACAGCACCGGCACGATCGTGAGCGCGCTGATCAGGGGGAACATGACCCGCGCCCCGAACCGGTCGGTCAGCGCGCCCACCGGGATCCGGCCGAGGGAGCCCACGAGCACCGGCACGGCCACCAGCAGGGACTTCTGCACTGCGCTGAGCCCCAGCGTCGCCGTGAAGAAGGCCCCGAGGGGGCTGATGAGCGCCCAGGCCCAGAAGTTGATCGCGAAGCCGACGGTGGCGACGGCCAGCATGATCCAGGCCTGCCGCAGAACCGGCACCCCTGTGGCCTTCCGCGTTCCGGCGACCACGGTGACCGGGACAGACGACATCGTCCTGCTCGCTTCCTCGCGTGCTCCCGTGGTCTCAGCCGAGGCCCGGGAGCGTCTCTCGATCCGTCACCGTCTTCCTACCGTCGGTGAGCGGTTCGTTCTGAGGCCCTCGGGCCCCCGAAACCGGGGCCAAAGGCCTGTCCGGCCGGCCACTACCTCCCGCTCGGGCCCACGCGGTCCCAGCCGCGGGGCGTCGCGCGGTTGCCCACGCGCGGGTCGCGACTGCGGTAGACGATGTAGGGGCGGGTGAAGTACCCGACCGGCGCGCTGAAGACGTGCACCAGCCGCGTGAACGGCCAGATCGCGAACAGCAGCAGCGCACAGAGGGCGTGCAACTGGTAGCCGATCCCCGCATGCGCCATCAGCTCCGCATGCGGCTGGAAGGTGAAGATGCTCCGGAACCAGGGCGAGACGCTCTCGCGGTAGTCCGACGACTGCCCGATGAGGTTCCCGAGCAGGGTGTTGCTCAGCCCGAACAGGATCGTCGCGGTCAGCACAACGTACATGAACTTGTCGTTGCGCGTGGTCGCCGAGAACACCGGCCCGACCGTGCGCCGCCGGTAGATCAGGATCGCCAGGCCGGCGAGGGTGCCCACGCCGGCGACGGTCCCGATGCCGACCGCGACCACGTGGTAGCCGGTCTCGGAGATGCCGACGGCCCGGGTCCAGGACGACGGGATGCCCAGCCCGATGATGTGGCCGCCGAGCGCGAACAGGATGCCGAAGTGGAACAGCGGGCTTCCCCACCGCAACAGCCGCCGCTCGTAGAGCTGGCTCGAGCGCGTCGTCCAGCCGAACTTGTCGTACCGGTACCGCCAGTAGTGGCCGACGACGAAGATCGCCAGGCTGATGTACGGGAGGATGACCCACAGCAGGATGTCGAGGGCGCTCATGCGGGTGCTCCTGCCGACGAGCCGGACGTGGGGCGGGGCATGTACTCCGGCGGCGCGAACGGGAGCGCACCGTAGGGATCGAGGCCGACCTCCTCGGTCGGCGGCCCCTGCTGCGCCAGGCGCAGCACCGCCTCCCGGTCGGCGGCGTCGACCGGGGGCAGCGTGGCGGACACGGCCTGGAGCACCCAGGCGTAGGGCGAGCCGCGTTCCTCCAGCGACAGCCGGATCAGCTCCAGGCCGGCCCGGTGCTCGCAGAGCAGCCGCTCGCCCCGGGGCGCGTCGCCGGTCGCGGTGAACTCCAGCACGACCGCCAGGTGGTCGGGCAGCTCCGCGTCGGTCAGGGTCATGCCGGCCCGCGAGTACAGGTGCTTGAACTGGAGCAGCGCCATGCCGCGCTTCCGGGTGTCCCCGTGGGTGAAGTAGGTCAGGTACAGCGAGCCCCGCCGCCGCAGGTCGAACGTCTCCACGTAGTCGACCTGCTGGGCGTCGAGCGGCGTCGTCTCGAGGTGGTCGAGGAGGCGGCCCAGCGGGCCGGCGAGGGGCGCCGGAAGCGGCGCGACGGCCGCGCGCAGCAGCGGCAGCCGGCCGAGCAGTTGCTCGTCGGGATAGCCGAGCAGCAGCGACGCGGCCTGCCGGGCGGCGGCCAGTTGCGCGGGGGTCGCCGAGGGCGTGAACGGACGACGCCTCACGGCCGGGAGGCCTCGTCGTCACGGGGTGGGAAGAGCCCGTCGGGGGCGCTCTTGCCGTCCCAGTTCAGCAGGTTGACCCGTTGCGGTTTCGACGGCGGCGCCGCGAGGGTGTCGCTGCGCTGGCGGTCGGCGAGCATGTGGAAGTTCTCGACCGCGATGGGCGTGACGCCGCCCGACGTCTCCCCGAACGGCCCCCAGCCGCCCATCCCGGGGCCGTCCTCGTAGTCCAGGGAGCAGCCGACGTCGAGTTCCTCCCGCTCCGGGCCCTGCTCGGCGTGGGCGGTCGGGATGACGTACCGCTCGTCGTACTTGGCGACCGCGAGCAGCCGGTGCATGTCCTGGATGTCGCGCCCGGTCATGCCGACCGCGGCGGCGATCGACTCGTCGGCGGGCCGGCCGAGGTTGAGGTCGCGCATGTAGGAGCGCATGGCGCCGAGCTTCCGCAGGACACCGGTCACCCGGTCGGTGTCGCCGGCGGTGAACAGCTCGGCGAGGTACTCGACCGGGATGCGCAGGGATTCGATGGCGCCGAACAGGTTGCCGGCGTCCTCCCCGTCGTGGCCGGTCTCGGTCAGCGCGTCGACCACGGGCGACAGCGGCGGGATGTACCAGACCATCGGCATCGTCCGGTACTCCGGATGCAGCGGCAGCGCGACCTCGTAGCGGGTGATCAGCGCGTAGATCGGCGATCGCTGGGCGGCGTCGATCCAGTCCCGGGGGATGCCGGCGTGCCCCGCCGCCTCGATGACCGCCGGGTCGTGCGGGTCGAGCAGGATCGACCGCTGCGCCGCGTAGAGGTCCTTCTCGTCCGGCGTGGACGCCGCCTCGAGCACCCGGTCGGCGTCGTAGAGGACGATCCCGACGTAGCGCAGCCGGCCGACGCAGGTCTCCGAGCAGACCGTCGGGATGCCGACCTCGACCCGCGGGAAGCAGAAGGTGCACTTCTCCGCCTTGCCGGTGCGGTGGTTGAAGTAGACCTTCTTGTAGGGGCAGCCGGTGACGCACATCCGCCACCCGCGGCAGCGGTCCTGGTCGACCAGGACGATCCCGTCCTCGGTCCGCTTGTAGATCGCTCCCGACGGGCACGAGGCGGCGCATGCCGGGTTGATGCAGTGCTCGCAGATGCGCGGCAGGTAGAACATGAAGGTCTGCTCGAGCTTCTCCTTGATCTGCCCCGAGATCTTCTTCAGCACCGGGTCGTCCTGCGTCAGCACGGGGGCGCCACCGAGGTCGTCGTCCCAATTGGCGCTCCACTCGACCTTCATCGGCCTGCCCGAGAGCAGTGACCGGGGCTGCGCGACCGGGGTGTGCTCCTGCAGCGGCGCCGTCGTCAGGGTCTCGTAGTCGTAGGTCCAGGGCTCGTAGTACTCCCCGATCGAGGGCATCTTCGGGTTGGAGAAGATGGTCAGCAGCCGCCGGAGCCGGCTGCCGGTGCGCAGCTGGAGCCGGCCGTTGCGGCCCAGCGTCCACCCGCCCTTCCACTTCTCCTGGTCCTCGTACGTGCGCGGGTAGCCCTGGCCGGGGCGGGTCTCGACGTTGTTGAACCAGACGTACTCGACGCCGCTGCGGTTGGTCCACGCCTGCTTGCAGGTGACCGAGCAGGTGTGGCACCCGATGCACTTGTCGAGGTTCATCACCATGCCCATTTGCGCCATCACGCGCATCAGAGGATTCCTCCCTGGCTAGGGCGGATGGCGGTGCCCAACTGGGCCATGATCCGCATCAGTACTGCACCTCCTGCGACCGGCGGCGGATCACGGTGACCTCATCTCTCTGGTTGCCGGTCGGCCCCAGGTAGTTGAAGGCGAACGACAGCTGCGCGTAGCCGCCGATCAGGTGCGTCGGCTTGAGGAACAGCCTGGTCAGGGAGTTGTGGATGCCGCCGCGCTTGCCGGAGGTCTCGGCCCGCGGCACGTCGATCAGGCGCTCCTGGGCGTGGTACATGTACACGGTGCCCTCGGGCATGCGCTCGGAGACGATGGCGCGGGCGACGACGACGCCGTTGCGGTTGACCGCCTCGATCCAGTCGTTGTCGCCGATGCCCACCTTCGCGGCGTCCTGGGTGCTCATCCAGATGGTCGGACCGCCCCGCGACAGCGAGAGCATGAACAGGTTGTCCTGGTACTCGGAGTGGATCGACCACTTGCTGTGCGGCGTCAGGTACCGGACGGTGATCCCCAGCTCGCCGGTCTCGCCGATCCTCGGCTCCCCGAACAACGCGTGCATGTCCAGCGGCGGCCGGTACACGGGCAGGTTCTCGCCGGCCTCGGTCATCCAGTCGTGATCGAGGAAGAAGTGCATCCGCCCGGTCAGGGTGTGCCAGGGCTTGAGCCGCTCCACGTTGATCGTGAAGGGCGAGTACCGGCGCCCGCCGTGCTCGCTGCCCGACCATTCCGGTGACGTGATCACCGGTGTCGGCCGGGACTGGGTGTCGCTGAAGGTGATCAGCCGGCCCTGGTGCTCCGCGGCCAGATCGGCCATGCGCATGCCGGTGCGCTCCTCGGCGGCGGCGAAGCCCTGCGTCGCCAGCCGGCCGTTCGTCGTCCCCGACAGGGCCAGGATCGCCTCGCACCAGTGGGCGTCCCTCGCCAGCGCGGGCCGGCCCTCGGCCACCCCGCCGCGCAGGACGCCGTTCTTGTGCCGGAGGTAGTCGACCTCCTCGTCGGGGCGGAAGGTCACGCCCTTCGTCGTCAGCCCGAGCTGCTCCACCAGCGGGCCGAGCGAGGCCCACTTCTCCGCGACGGCCCCGTAGTCGCGCTCCTGCACGACGAACTTCGGCATCGTCCTCCCGGGCACCGGGTCGCACTCCCCCGCCTTCCAGTCCCGCACCACCCCCCGCGGGTTCGCCAGCTCGTCGGGAGTGTCGTGCAGCAGGGGCAGCGCCACGAGGTCGCGCCGGACGCCCAGGTGGGTCGCGGCGAGCCGGCTGAACGCCTGCGCGATCGAGGCGAAGGCGTCGAAGTCGGTGCGGGTCTCCCAGGGCGGCGCGATCGCCGGGTTGAACGAGTGCACGTACGGGTGCATGTCGGTGCTGCTGAGGTCGTGCTTCTCGTACCAGGTGGCCGCCGGCAGCGTGATGTCGGAGTAGACGGTGCTGCTGGTCATGCGGAAGTCGAGCGTCACCAGCAGGTCGAGCTTCCCGGTGGGCGCCTTCTCCCGCCAGACCACGTCCCTGGGCCGCGCCTCCGGCGGCGCCTCCTCGGCCCGCAGCGAGGAGTCGGCCCCGAGCAGGTGCTCGAGGAAGTACTCGTTGCCCTTGCCGGAGGAGCCCAGCAGGTTGGCCCGCCACATGGTCAGGACGCGCGGGAAGTTCTCGGGGGCGTCCGGGTCCTCGGCGGCGAACCGCAGGCTGCCGTCCACCAGCCCGTCGACCACGTGCCGGCCGGGATCCTTGCCGGCGGCCGCCGCCTCGTCGGCCAGGTCCAGCGGGTTGCGGTTGAACGTCGGGTACGACGGCATCCAGCCCATGCGCGCCGACTCGGCGAGGACGTCGGCCGGCGTCCTGCCGGCGAACCGTCCCGCGCCCAGCGGCGAGGCGAAGCCGTCCAGCGTCGTCCGGTCGTAGCGCCACTGGTCGGTGTGCAGGTACCAGTAGGCGGTCTGGATCATCTGCCGCGGGGGCCGCGCCCAGTCCAGGGCGCCCGCGAGGGTCGAGTAGCCGGTCAGCGGGCGGACCTTCTCCTGCCCGACGTAGTGCGCCCAGCCGCCGCCGTTGACGCCCTGGCAGCCGGTCAGCGTGGTCAGCGTCAGGAAGGCGCGGTAGATCGTGTCGGAGTGGAACCAGTGGTTGGTGCCCGCCCCCATGATGATCATCGACCGGCCGCCGGAGTCCTCGGCGTTCTGCGCGAACTCCCGGCCGATCCGCGCGGCGGCGGCCGCCGAGACCCCGGTGAACTGCTCCTGCCAGGCGGGCGTGTACGGCTGGGACGCGTCGTCCGGGCCGGTGGGCCACTCCCCCGGCAGCCCGTCGCGGCCGACCCCGAACTGTGCAAGCAACAGGTCGTAGACCGTCGTGACCAGGTGCCCGCTGACGCGCCGCACCGGCACCCCCCGCCGCATGGTGGCGCCCTGGCCGCCGGCAGTGTCGAACCGGGCGAGATCCACCGTCGCCGTCTCCGTGGCGCCGCCGTACAGGGAGAGCAACGGGTCGACGTCGCCGAGATCGAGGTTCCAGCGCCCCGTGCCCGCCTCCCCGAACCGGAAGCCCAGGGAGCCGTTCGGCACCACCGGTTCGCCCGTCGCCGCGTCGACGAGCACGGTCTTGAACTCCGCACCCTCGTCGAGATCCCCGAGATCGGCGGCGGTGAGGAACTTGCCCGGCACGTACCCGTCGCCGTGCGGGACGAGGGTCAGCAGGAACGGGAGGTCGCTGTAGCGCTTGACGTACTCGGTGAAGCGCGGGACCTGGCGGTCGACGAAGAACTCCTTGAGGACGACGTGACCCATCGCCATGGCCAGCGCGCCGTCGGTGCCCGGGTGCGGGGCAAGCCAGTCGTCGGCGAACTTCGTCGCGTCCGAGTAGTCGGGGCTCATCACGACGACCTTCTGCCCGCGGTAGCGGGCCTCGGTCATCCAGTGCGCGTCCGGCGTGCGCGTCACCGGCACGTTGGAGCCCCACAGGATCAGGTAGGCGGCGTCCCACCAGTCGCCGGACTCGGGGACGTCGGTCTGGTCGCCGAACACCTGCGGCGAGGCGACCGGGAGATCGGCGTACCAGTCGTAGAACGAGAGCATCGGGGCGCCGATGAGCGCCATGAACCGGGCCCCGGCCGCGTGCGACACCATCGACATCGCAGGGATCGGCGAGAACCCGGCCACCCGGTCGGGGCCGTAGGCCTTGATCGTGTGCACGTGGGCGGCGGCGATCATCTCCGTCGCCTCGTCCCAGGTGGCCCGGACCAGGCCGCCCTTGCCGCGCTGCGCCTTGTAGGTGCGCGCCCTCTCTGGATCACCCACCACGTCGGCCCAGGCCAGCACCGGATCACCGAGGCGCTGCCTGGCCTCGCGGTACATCTGCAGCAGCGAGCCACGGACGTAGGGATAGCGCACGCGCGTGGGCGAGTACGTGTACCAGGAGAAGGCGGCACCGCGGGGACAGCCCCGGGGCTCGTACTCGGGACGGTCCGGGCCGGTCGACGGGTAGTCGGTCTGCTGCGCCTCCCAGGTGATGATCCCGTCCTTGACGTAGACCTTCCACGAGCACGAGCCCGTGCAGTTGACCCCGTGGGTGGACCGGACGACCTTGTCGTGCGACCAGCGGTCCCGGTAGAAGCTGTCGGCGTCGCGGCCGCCGATCTGGTGCAGCGACCGGAGGTCCGCGCTGACCTCACCCCTGCGGAAGAACCGAGAGGTGCGCACCAGCGCCTCGGAGACCTCGCCGTCGAATCCGACGCCGTCCCGCGTCCCTCCGGCACCCCCCTGCCGTGTGCTGGTCACAGCCCTGCCCTTCCGGCGGCCGCCCGGCGCAGCGCGGGCAGGTCACCCTCGGTCGTGGGAGCCGAGAATGGCATAGATCACGTCCGTGACGGCGTGTCGTCGCGCGAGGTCCAGGCCGGAGCGCGAGGGCCTCATGTCGATCTGTCGACAGGTCGATCAGTCGACCGGGGTCATCGAGGGCAGCTGCTCCGTCCGCGGGGCCGCCCGCCACGCGCCGTAGGAGGGCAGCGCCCGGACGAACGCCTCGCCGTCGTCGGTCCGGCGTCCGTCGCCGTGCAGCGGGGGGCCGCCGCGCATGCCCTGGACGGCGAAGGCCGCGTGCGCGAGCTTCAGCATGACCCGGTTCCGCCGGTGCTCCGGCGACACGTAGATCTGGTGCACCAGGCCGCTGCCGGTCCACCACCGGAACGCGGCCACCTGCTGCTCCCCGGCCACGCCGGCGGCCCTCGCCGCGCCGGCGGTGAGCACGGTGCCGTCGGCGTACCTCGGGTCGGAGAACGCGACGAGCGTGGCGGCCGGCGGCGCCGCTCCGGGCTCGGGCAGCTCGACGTACCAGAGCAGCGGGGCGCCGGGCAGTTCCACCTCCACCGACGCGATCGGGGCCGCCGGGCCGCTCCCCCGCACCGCCACCCGCCAGGCCGCGGGACGCCGGCCTCCCGGCAGCGTCACCACCGTGTTCGCGGGGAACTCGGCGGACGCCACCCAGACCAGCGTTTGCTCGCTCCCGTCGCCCGGGAGCCGGGCCCACCAGCCGTCGGCCGACCCCTCAGCCCCGGGCACGGCGGCGCAGCACGCCCACACCGATGACGGCGAAGGCGACGAGCAGGATGCCGACGCCGATCGCGCCGGCCTCGACGTAGGAACTGCTCGCCGGCGCCAGGTGCGGCGAGGGCACCCGCGGGCCGGCGACGACGTCCGACGGTGCGGCCTCCGGAGTCGGAACGACGGGTGCCGGCGCGAGGGTCGGGGGCGCCGGCACGAGCACGGGGATCTGCGGAACGACCACCCGAGGGGCCGGCAGGCGGTGCGCCGCCGGCGACGGGTGGCCGGCCGGCGGGACGGCGGCGGCCGGCGCGGGAACCGGTGCCTGCGGGGGCGTGCCCGGGTCGCCGGTGCCCGTCCCGGGATCGCCGGTCCCCCCGCCGGCGCCCGGCCGCGTCAGCACGATCTCGGCGCCCGAGACGGTGTCCGATGCCGGCGCGGCATCGGGGACGACGACCGTGGCGGGGGCGCCCTTGTCGTATCCGGCCAGCACGGTCGCCGGGGTCAGCGTCCACTGCCCCGGCATGAACCAGCCGGCATAGGAGAGGACCCCGTCGGTGCCGGTGGTCGCGGTGTCGCGGTGGATGCCGTCGGCGCCCCGGACGGCCGGGACGTGCGGGTAGTCGGGGCCGGCCAGGGCGTAGGTCGCGCCGGCCAGCGGGGCGCCCGCGCCGACCACGGTGCTGGTCAGGTGCCGGCGGAACAGCGCCGCGTCGGGCACGGTCCCGGTACCGCCCGACGAGCACGGCACAGGCAGCACGATCGGCGGCGTGCCCGGTGCTCCGGGGATCGACATCTGCGTCGTCTGACAGAGATTCAGGGTCCAGTAGTCGTCGACATCGGCCTGCAATCCAGGCGACGACTCCTGCTGCCGGACCTCGTAGTTACCGGGTGGCAACTGCAGAGCCATCCCGTCGGTGACGATCGCTCCGTTCGTGACCGAGACGGCGCACACGCCGGCCGCGTCGGTGGTGCAGGTGGCGGTGATCCCACCGCCGGTGATGATCAGCGTCGCTCCCGACCGGTCGAGGTCGTTCGGGACGTCACCGGCCGGCTGCACGACGATCGTTCCCGCCTTCCCGAGACCGAAGTCGCCGGCCAGCGTCTGAGTCTTCCCCACCACCGGGGCGGGCGCGGGGTTCAGCGGGACGGCCGGCGCGGCAGCGGCGACGTGCGGGTCGACGTGCGGCGGGGGAACCTCGGGCGAGGGGGTCTCGTCGGCCAGCGCGGCGGGCGATCCGGCCCCGGTGGCGACCAGCAGTCCGACCCCCACGAGGGCGCCCCGCACGGCGGAGCGGCGTACAGCCAGCATCAGGCTCTCCAGCGGTCCCCCGCCGACCGTCGTCGGGAGCCGGGGTGGAGCCTCGCCGACCTGTCGTTTCCGGCGAACGCGCAGGTCAGAGACGCGCTGGGACGATCTTGTTCCGGATTCTCAGCGCTCCCGCGCGTCCCCGTCGTCCCACCACGGTCGGGCCGCCGGCCTGCCCGTTCTCAGTCGTCGGCGGCGAGCACCCGGGCGGCCTCGCGGACGGCGGTGGTGTTCCTGCGCCCCTGGCGGGAGCCGCCGAGCTTGGCCGCGATGTGGTCGCGCACGACGATCGGGTCGTAGACCGCGTCGCCGTCCTCGATGCAGCTCGCCAGCGGCGCCACCAGGGCGTCGGCGTTCCCGTCGTGGAAGAACGCGGCCGACCGCCGGCGCGCGATCGTGCCGTCGACGACCGGCGGCTTGACCCGGTGCAGCGTCGACATCCAGCGGTCGTTGGTCAGGCGGGCGGTCAGGTCGCCCAGGTTGACCAGCAGCGCGCCGTCCGCGGGGACGACGTCGTGCCACCGCCGGTCGGTGCCGAGCACCTGCAGACCCGCGACCTGATCGGCCCACAGCACGGTGACGAAGCCGAAGTCGGTGTGCTCGCCCATGCCGACGACATCGCCGTCCGGCACGACCGTGCCCTCCGGAAGCGCGTAGTTGTTCATCCGCAGGACGTCGATGGAGTGGTCGGTCAGCGCGTCGAAGAACCCGGGTGGGACGCCGAGCGCGTCGGCGAAGACGTCGGTCAGCGTGCGGGCGACCCGGGCCGCGTGCTCGTAGTAGCGCTCCACCTGGGCACGGAAGCCGTCGACCTCGGGCCAGACGTTGAGCCCGTAGTCGTCCTCCGAGAGGTCGAGACCGGGGAACGAGCGGGCCTCGGCGCCGACGTTGTAGGCCTCGAAGAAGTCGTTCATCCGGCCCGCCGGGTCGACGCCGAGGGAGAGGCTCAGCGACTCGCTCTTGGGCGGGCTGTAGCCGCGGTTGGCGCCGGTCAGCCGGTAGGCCTTGCGCGTCTCGAGGGGCAGGCCGAAGAACGCGTCCATGGCCGCGGCCAGCCCGTCGATGACCGGCCGCGGCACCCCGTGCCCCACGACCTGGACGAACCCGACCGTGGCGCAGGCCGCGTCGACCTCCGCGGCGACCCGCGCCCGCTCGGCCGGCGTGCCGCCGGTGACGTAGGGCGTGAGATCGACGAGCGGTACGGACCAGGTCATGCCGGGATTCTGGACCGCGGAGGCGCTCAGCGCGGCGGCGGCCCGTCCGCGACGTCGGGCTTCAGCACGGGTCCATCAGTAGTGGAACCGGGCCTGCAGGACGACGAGGTCGTCGCCCCGGACGGTGTACACGAGCCGATGCTCCTGGTCGATGCGTCGCGACCAACAGCCCGACAGGTCACCCCGCAGCCGCTCGGGCTTGCCGGCCCCCGAGCCGGGGTCACGGGCTGCCTCGACGATGAGCCGGTTGATCCGGACGAGCGACTTCCGGTCCCCCGCCCAGCTCGTGCAGTCCTCCCACCCGTGAGTGGTGAAGACGATCCTCACTCGATCAGCTCGTGCGGCTCCACGTGGCCGGCGGCCGCTTCAGC
>DASYGS010000147.1:0-29436 GCA_035999465.1 Blastococcus sp.
TCGGCGGTCGCAGCGCCGGCGCCCGGGTGGCCTGCCGCACGTCCGGCGCCGAGCGCGCCGCGGGCGTGCTGGCGCTCGCGTTCCCGCTGCACCCGCCCGGCCGGCCGGAGCGCAGCCGCGCCGGCGAGCTCACCGCGGTCACCGCACCGGTGCTCGTCGTCCAGGGCGTCACCGACGCGTTCGGCACCCCCGACGAGGTGCGGGCCGCGAGCCCCGCGGCGACCGTCGCCGCTGTTCCCGGGGACCACGCGCTCCGCCGCGACCCCGGCGCGATCGCCGCGGCCGCGACCGCATGGCTGGCCGCGCTGGCCGGCTGACGGTTCCCGCGATCCTCCGGCTCTGCTTCGCGGGCGGAGCAGAGCCGGAGGATCGCCGAGGAGTACCCGGTCAGCCCCGGCGCCGCCGGCGGACCACGACCAGGACGAGCAGCAGCACGGCCGCCACCGCCGCGGCGGGGGCGGCGTAGCGGGCCATCGCGGCGCCGCCGGCCACCTCGAGCAGGTCGATCGGCTCGGGCTCGTTCGCCGGCAGCCGGCGCTGGGCGACCACCGAGGGTTCGCTGCGGGCAGGACCCGTGGCGCCGCCGCGGTTCGGCGGCGCCGTGGTGCCGCTCGGCGGACCGCTCGGGGCCGCCGACCGCTGCGTCCCGGACTGCGACGCGGCCTGCTCCGGGGTCGCGTCGACCACCGCGGCGGGCGCGGTGTCACCGGACGCGGGCGCGGAGTCGGAGGCCGCCGGAACGGTGTCGGCGGCCTTCGCGGCCGTCTTCTTGGCCGCGGCTGCGGTCGAGCGCACCGCCCGGGCGGGCGCGGTGTCACCCTGCGTCTGCTCCGCGGAGGCGGCGATCTCCTCGGCGGCGCCGGCGGCGGTCGCGGCGGCCTTCCCCGCGGGCCCGGCCGCGGTGATCGGCTGGGTGGCGTCCGCCGCCGGAGCCACAGGCCGGTCGCCCTCGCCGAGCTGCGCGGCGAGCTTGTCGGCGAACTGCCCCAGCAGCTTGTTGCCGACGTCGGTCATCACGCCGCGGCCGAACTGCGCGGGGCGGCCGGTGATGTTCAGGTCGGTCAGCACGTGCACGCGGGTGATGTCGCCCTCGGCCTTGAGGTTGGCGGTGACGACCGCCGCCGCCGTCCCGTTGCCGCGCTGGTCCTTGCCGCGGGCGTCGATCACCGCGGTGTGCGCGGCGGCGTCCTTCTCGATGAAGGAGGCCTTGCCCTGGTAGGTCAGGTTGATCGGCCCGAGCTTGACCTTGACCCGGCCGGTGAAGTCGTCGCCGTCGACGCTGTCGAGGGCGGCACCGGGCATGCACGGCGCGATCCGCTCGATGTCGAGCAGCACCCGCCATGCCTCGTCGATGGGCACGGGCACGGTGAAGGAGTTCTCCAGCTGCACGACGAACCTCCTGCAGGAGCGTCTCGGCCGGTCCGTCCCCCGGAGGGGAGGGCCGGCCGAGACGGACGGGTACGGACCGGGCGGCAGCCCGACGCTACAGCCCGACGGCGGCGATCACCGCGCGACGCGTGAGCACCGTGGCCAGGCCTTCACGGTAGTCGGCCTGAGCGTTGAGGTCGCTGCTCGGGTGGGTGCCCTCCGCAGCGTGCCCGGCCGCCGCGGCGATCGCCTCCGCGGTGGCGTCCGCGCCGGTCAGGGCGGCTTCCACGCCCGAGGCCCGCAGCGGCGTCGGGCCCATGTTGGTCAGCCCCACCCGCGCCTCGACGATCTTCCCGCCCTCCTGCCGCAGGCACACGGCGACGGCGACGATCGACCACGCCTGCGCCACCCGGTTGAACTTCTCGTAGTGCATCCCCCACCCCTCGCGCTTGGGCACGCGGATCTCCACCAGGAGCTCCCCCTCGCCGAGCGCGGTGGTGAGGTAGTCGACGAAGAAGTCGGAGGCACCGACGGTGCGCCGTCCCCCCGGCCCGGCGAGCACGAACTCGGCGTCCAGCACGAGCGCCACCGCCGGCAGATCGCCCGCCGGGTCGGCGTGCGCCAGGGCCCCGCCGAAGGTGCCGCGGTGCCGCACCTGCCGGTCGGCGACCGTCTCGGTCGCCTGGGCGATCAACGGGGCGTAGCGGGCGATCAGCGGGTCGGAGATGACGTCGGAGTGCGTCGTCATGGCGCCGATGACGATCGCGTCACCGTCCTCCCGGACCCCCCGGAGCTCGGCGACCCGGGTGAGGTCGACGACGGTCTCCGGCGCGGCCAGCCGCAGCCGCATGACGGGGATCAGCGACTGTCCCCCGGCCATGACCTTGACGTCCTCGCCGCCAGAGGCGATCGCCTCGAGCGCCTCGTCGACGCTGGTCGGCCGGGCATAGGCGAACGCAGCGGGAATCATCGGTCCCCTCCCAGCGAGGAAGCGTCGGTGGACACACCGGCCGTGGTCTCGGTCGAGGCCCCGCCGTAGGCGGTCGTTCCGGCGGTGGCCCGGCCACCGCCGTCGCCGCCCTGATGGAGAGCCCGCCACACGCGTTCCGGTGTCAGCGGCATGCGGATGTCGCTCACCCCCAGGTGCCGGACGGCGTCCAGCGCGGCGTTGACGACCGCCGGGGTGCTGGCGATGCAGCCCGCCTCACCGACACCCTTGGCGCCGATCGGGTTGCCCGGGGCGGCGTGCACGGTATTGCCGGAGTCGAAGTGCGGCAGGTCCGCGGCCGACGGCACCAGGTAGTCGACGAAGGTGCCGGTGGTGAGGTTGCCGTCGGCGTCGTAGACGGCCTCCTCGTACAGCGCCTGGGCGATGCCCTGGGCGAGGCCGCCGTGGACCTGCCCCTCGACGATCAGCGGGTTCACGATCGTGCCGACGTCGTCGACGCAGGCGTACTTCCGGATCTTCACCCGGCCGGTCTCGGTGTCGACCTCCATGGCGCAGATGTGCGTGCCGTGGGGGAAGGAGAAGTTCTCCGGGTCGTAGGTCGCCTCGGCGTCGATCGAGGGCTCCATGCCCTCGGGGTAGTTGTGCGCGGCGAAGGTCGCGAGGGCGATCTCCTGGATCGAGAGCCCGGTGCCGGGGGTGCCCCGCACCGAGAACGATCCGCCGGAGAACTCCAGGTCGTCCTCGCTGGCCTCGAGCAGGTGGGCGGCGACCTTGCGGGCCTTCGCGACCACCTTCTCGGCGGCCTTCACCACCGCCACGCCGCCGACGACGAGCGAGCGGGAGCCGTAGGTGTCCATGCCGCGCGAGGAGATCGAGGTGTCGCCGTGCAGCACCTCGATGTCCTCGAAGGGCACGCCGAGCTCGTCGGCGACGAGCTGGCTCCACGAGGTCTCGTGCCCCTGGCCGTGCGGCGTGGAGCCGGTGACCACCTCGACCTTGCCGGTCGGCAGCATCCGGATCGAGGCCTGCTCCCAGCCGCCGGCCCCGTAGGCGAGCGAGCCGAGCACCCGGGAGGGCGCCAGCCCGCACATCTCGGTGAAGGTGGAGAAGCCGATGCCCAGCTGGACCGGGTCGTTGGACTCGCGGCGGCGCTGCTGCTCGGCCCGCAGCTCGTCGTAGCCGATCAGCTCGAGCGCGGCCTGGGTGGCCGCGTCGTAGTCGCCGCTGTCGTAGGTCAGGCCGGCGGCCGTGGTGAACGGGAACTCCTCGGCCTTGATCCAGTTCTTGCGACGCAGCTCCAGCGGGTCCATGTCCAGCTCGACGGCGAGCTCGTCCATGATCCGTTCGACGGCGAACGTCGCCTCGGGGCGGCCCGCACCCCGGTAGGCGTCGGTGGGCACCTTGTTCGTGAAGACGCCGTCGCACTCGAAGCGGTAGGCCGGGAACTTGTAGATCCCGATGAACATGAACGCCCCGAGGATGGGCACGCCGGGCGTGACCAGCCGCAGGTACGCGCCCATGTCGGCGAGCAGCCGCACCTTGAGGCCCTTGACGTTGCCCTCGCGGTCGGCGGCGATGTCGATGTGCTGGATCTGGTCACGCCCGTGGTGGCCGGTCATCAGCGACTCGCTGCGGCTCTCGGTCCACTTCACCGGCTTCCCGAGCCGGCGGGCCACCAGCAGGCAGAGGATCTCCTCCGGGATGACCTGCAGCTTCCCGCCGAACCCGCCGCCGACGTCGGGGGCGATCACCCGCAGCTTGTGCTCGGGGATGCCGGTGACCATCGCCGCCATCACCCGCAGGATGTGCGGGATCTGGGTCGAGGACCACAGGGTGTAGTTGTCGCCCTGCGGCTGCACGACGGCCGAGCGGGGCTCCATGAACGCGGGGATGAGCCGCTGCTGCACGAACCGCCGGCTGACGACGACGTCGGCGTCGGCAAAGGCCTGGTCGGTGTTCGCGGCCGCGCCGGCCTCACCGCCGTCGAAGACGAAGTGGAAGCTGGTGTTCGAGGTCAGGTGGGAGTGGACCAGGTCCGCGCCGTCCTTGACCGCCTCCTCCATGTCCAGCACCGGCGGCAGGACGTCGTAGTCGATGTCGACGAGCTCGACGGCGTCCTGCGCCGCGGCCTTGCTGCGGGCGACGATCACCGCGACGGCCTCACCGACGTGGTTGACCGTCTCGACCGCGATCGACGGGTGCCCCGGGTTGACCATGTCGGGCGTGACCGGCCACGCGCACGGCAGCGAACCCTGCTCGTCGGCGAAGTCGCGGCCGGTGTAGACGGAGACGACGTTCGGCGCCTCCTGCGCGGCGCTCACGTCGACGCGGGTGATGCGGGCGTGCGCGACGGGGCTGCGCACGATCGCCAGGTGGAGCATCCCGGGCAGGACCATGTTGTCGGTCCAGGTGGTGCGCCCGGTGATCAGCCGAGCGTCCTCCTTGCGCCTGCGGGGCTGCCCGATCTCCTTGGCGGGGCCGGTGGTCGGCTCGTCGACGAGCGTCATGACTGCGCTCCCGTCGCGGCGGCCGTGCCGCCGCTCATCTCGGCGGCCGCCTGCTGCACGGCGCGGACGATGTTCTGGTAGCCGGTACACCGGCAGAGATTGCCCTCGATGCCCTCGCGGACCTCGTCCTCGCTCGGGTTCGGGTTGTCGTTCACCAGGTCGATCGAGGCCATGATCATCCCGGGGGTGCAGAACCCGCACTGCAGGCCGTGCATCTCGTGGAACGCCTTCTGCATGGGGTGCAGCGCGCCGTCGCGGCCGATGCCCTCGATCGTCGTGACCTCGCAGCCGTCGGCCTGGACGGCGAGGACGGTGCAGCTCTTCACGGCCTCGCCGTCCAGGTGCACGGTGCAGGCGCCGCAGTTGCTGGTGTCGCAACCGACCACCGTGCCGACCTTGCCCAGCTGCTCCCGCAGGTAGTGGACGAGCAGTGTCCGCGGCTCGACGTCGTCGCTGTAGGACGCACCGTCGACCCGCACGCTGATCTGCGTCATCGGCCCTCGCTCTCTGGCTGTGGCCCCCGTCACTTCCGAGGTACAGCCGGAGTCTGTCGCTGACCGGCGGACTTAGGCCACGCTAACCAGGGGGCGACCTCGAATCGGTTCCGCTGCTGCGGGGCTTTTGGCGTCGATTCTCCCGGATCCGCGGGTCAGCCTCGCGATTCGGAACGCGCGCGTGCGGCGCGCCGCAACGTTGCAGCCTCGTTGCAGCAACGCCGGGGATCAGCAGGCGGCGCCCGCCTCCTGCGGGACGGCGACCGCGGGGCGGTACCCGTCGGCGTCCGCTCGCTTGGCGCGGCTCCGCACGATCCCGGAGATCGCGAGCGGCACCAGCCCGGCGACCGCCAGGCCCGCACCGACGACGCTCGGCGCGCGGTAGCCGAGGCCCGCCGCGATCACGAGCCCGCCGAGCCAGGCGCCCAGGGCGTTGGCCAGGTTGAGCGCCGAGTGGTTGAGGGCGGCGCCGAGCATCTGCGCCTCGCCGGCGGTCTCCATCAGCCGCATCTGCAGCAGGATGGCCAGCGCGGAGGCGAAGACCGAGACGAGGAAGACGCCGACGAACAGCGCGGCCGGCACCATGGCGGTCAGCGCGACGCCGGCGAGCAGGACCGCCAGGACGCTGATGGTGCCGACCAGCGAGCGGAACAGCGCGACGTCGGCCAGCCGGCCGCCGAGCGTCGTCCCGACCACGCCGCCGGCGCCGTAGACCAGCAGCACGATCGGCACCGTGCCCCGCGACAGCCCGGCCACGTCGGTGACCACGGGCGCGATGTAGCTGTAGAGGGCGAACATGCCGCCGAAGCCGACGATGCCGACCAGCAGGGTGAGCAGCACCTGCGGCCGGCGCAGCGCGCCGAGTTCGCCGCGGACGGTGGCGTCGGCGCGGCCGGGCGACGACGGCACGACCGCGAGGACGGCGATCATCGTGACCGCGGCCAGCACCGAGACGGTCCAGTACGCCGACCGCCAGCCGAACTGCTGCCCGAGCCAGGTGGCGGCGGGCACGCCGGTGAGCATCGCGGCGGCCAGGCCGAGCATCACCGAGCTCACCGCGCGGCCGCGCAGATGGGGGCCGACCAGCGAGGCGGCGACCAGCGAGGCGACGCCGAAGTACGCGCCATGGGGGAGCCCGCTGAGGAACCGGGCCACCAGCAGCGTGCGGTAGCCGGGCGCCATGGCGCTCAGGCCGTTGCCGACGAGGAACGCGGCCATCAGGCCGACGAGCAGGGCGCGGCGCGGCAGCCGGGCGCCGAGCGCGGCGATCACCGGGGCGCCGATGACGACGCCGAGCGCGTAGACGGAGATGACGTGACCGGCCGCGGGGATGTCGACACCCACCCCCCGGGCGATGTCGGGCAGCACCCCCATGGTCACGAACTCGGTGGTGCCGATCGCGAAGCCGCCCACGGCCAGCGCCACGATGGCGACGACCATCCGGCGGGTGGAGAGGGGCGGGCGTCCGGTCGTCGGGGATGCGGCACTCACGGGAACTGCCAAGAGCCTGCGCCGGGCCGGCATTCCCGGCCGGCGCGTCAGCGGGGGCGTGAGGTTCGGCGCAGGCGGAGCAGGTGCGCGGCCGCGGCGGCGCGGCGGGGCGAGCCCGCCGGCAGCCAGTCGAGGCAGGCCTGCCAGACGACGGCGTCGTCGCGGGCCTCGGGCAGCTGGACGTAGCGCAGCAGCAACTCGGGACGGCGGCTGCGCAGGACGGCCTGGCGGAGCAGCGCGGAGACCCGCTCCCGCGCGAGGGCGACCCCGGGTGCCCGCGAGCCCGGCAGGACGGCGCCGGGATAGCACTCGAGGGCCGAGCCGACCGCGCCGCGGGCCAGCAGCCGGCGCACCCGGTCGAGGTCGGTCTCCAGCGGGCCGCGCAGCCGGTAGGGCCGCGAGCCGATGAGGTCGGCCCCGACCAGGTGCCGCAGCCGCGAGAGCTCGGCCCGGACGGTGACCGGCGCGGCGTCACCGGGGTGGCACTCGCCGGCCAGCGCGACGGCGGTGCGCCCCTCGCCCGCGACCGAGGCCTCGGCGAGCAGCAGCAGGAGCTCGGAGTGCCGCAGGCTCAGCTCGAGGCGGCCGGTCGGCAGGGTCAGCCGGGCCCGCTCGCGGCCGAGGACGTCCAGCCGTGGCGCGATCCGGGGCGCCGGCGCGGCGGGACGGCGTCCGGGGGTGCGGGACAGCTGCTCACGGTGCTGCCAGCGCAGCTCCGACTCGACCGCGGCGACCGTGGCGCGCACCAGTGTCAGCACGTGCGGGCTGGCCACGTGGTCGCCGCCGGTGATGTCGATGGCGCCGAGCAGCGCGCCGGTGATCGGGTCGTGCACCGGTGCGGCCGAGCAGCTCCACGGCTGCACCGGCCGGCGGTAGTGCTCGCTGCCGTAGATCTGGACGGCGTGGTCGACGGCCAGGGCGGTGCCGGGGGCGTTGGTGCCGGCGACGTCCTCGGCCCAGCGGGCGCCCTCGACGAAGTTCATGCCGGCCGCCCGTGACCGCAGCCGGTGATCGCCCTCCACCCACAGCATCCGGCCGCCCGCATCGGTGACCGCGACGATCATCTTGTCGGCCTCGGCGTCCTGCACGAGCAGCCGGCGGATCACCGGCATGACCGGCGCCAGCGGGTGCGCGGCGCGGTAGGCGAGGAGGTCGTCGTCGAGCAGGTCGACCGGGGGCATGCTGCCGTCGGGGTCGACGCCGTTGCCGAGGGAGCGACGCCAGGAGTCCCAGACGACCGAGCGGACACCGGCGTCGGCGGCCGGGGCACTGCTGGTGACCAGCCGTTCGTGGGCGGCGCGCAGCCGCCGGGTGAGGGCCGGACTGGGCAGCCCCCCGGCGAACGCCAGCCATGGGTTCACGGCTGTGGGCACGGGGTGCTCCTCGTCGAGTGCCTCATGTCACAGCCATACTCGCTGGTCGCGGCGGATTCCACCAGACAACGGGCTGCCCCGCCGGGATGCGGCGGCGCGGACCGAGGATCAGTGCGCGATGCCCACCGCATCCACGGCGCCGGCCCCGGTCAGCTGCCACGGCCGGACCACCGTCGCGAGGACCAGGATCGCGAGCCCCAGCGCGGCGACGACGACGGAGCCGATCGCGACCGCGTCGTTGCCCAGCAGGCCCACGACGGGGGAGACGAGCGCGCCCACGCCGAACTGGATGGCGCCCAGCAGCGCCGCGGCGGTGCCGGCCGCCTCGCCGTGGCGGGACAGCGCGACGGCCGGCGCGTTCGGCAGCGCGAAGCCGCACGCGAAGAGGACCGCCCACAGCGGGATCACGACGCCGGGCAGCCCACCGGTGCCCGTCGCGGCCAGCCCGACCAGGACGGCGCCACCGGCCGCGCCGGCCACCGTCGCCGCGACCAGCACGTGCTGCGGTTCCCAGCGGCGCAGCACCAGCGGGTTGAGCTGCGTGGCGGCGATCAGCCAGAACGCCCCGGCGCCGAACAGGAACCCGAACTGCTGCTGGTCGAGGCCGAACTCGCCCTGGTAGACGAACGCCGAGCCTGAGACGTAGCTGAACAGGCCGGCCATGGTCAGGCCGGCGACGACGACCAGCCCGACGTAGGCGCGGTCGCGGAACAGCGCCCGGTACTCGGCCAGCGTGCCGCGGACCCCGTCGCTGCGGCGGCGCTCCCTCGGCAGCGTCTCGCGCAGGCCGGCCCAGCCCACGACGAGCATCAGGACGCCGTAGGCGGCGAGCAGGGCGAAGACGCCCCGCCAGGAGGTGAACTGCAGGATCTCGCCGCCGATCGTCGGCGCGAGCACCGGTGCCGCCCCGAGGATCAGGAAGAGCCGGGACAGCATCGTCGCCGCCGCGCGGCCCTCGTAGAGATCACGGACGACGGCGATGGCGATGACCGCCCCGGCCGCGGCACCCACCCCCTGCAGCAGCCGCAGGGCGCCGAGGACGCCGACGTTCGGGGCCACGAGGACGAGCAGCGAGGCCAGGACGTGCAGCGCGGTGCCCGCAAGGAGCGGGCGGCGGCGGCCCAGCGCGTCGGACAGCGGCCCGATCACGAGCTGGCCCAGCCCCAGCCCGAGGAGGGTTCCGGTGAGGGTGAGCTGCACGGCCGCGGACGTCGTCCCCAGCTGGCGGGTGATGGTCGGCAGCGACGGCAGGTACATGTCGATGGTCAGCGGGCCCAGCGCGACGAACGCGCCGAGGATCAGCGCGAGACGGCCCGTTCCCTGGTGCTCGACGGGAGGGGCGGGCTCCGGCTGGGCGGGGCCCGGAGCCGGACCGGCGGTGCGGTCCTCGATAGCGGTCACGGGGGCCTTTCGTCCGGTCGGCGGTCACGCCGGGCCCAGTCGGCCGGAAGCGCACGTACGGAGGGGACCAAGTCGGCCGGGCCGCCGGGCATTCCGGCCGCGGCGGATCGGCTACGGCTTCGGCGGCGCGGCGGGCAGCAGCGCGCGCGGTTCGCGCTGCCGGATCGCGCCCCACCAGAGCCCGGCGCCGTAGCCGAGGTCGTCGAGCCGCCGTCCGATCGCGAACCGCAGGAACCCGACCGCGCGGCGGTGCGGCCACCAGGCCAGGGTCGCGTCGGCGAACGCCGCCGCGAGGACCCACCGGCGGGCCCGGCGGGAGACGAGTGCCGCCGCGAGCGCCGCCGGCCAGTGGTGGCGGGTGGCGGAGCGGGCCAGGGTGCGCCCACCCGCCGCGCTCCCACGCAGCACCAGGGCTGCGGCCAGCGCCACCGGGAGTCGCTCCCCGGGCCTGCGCAGCCGGCGGGCCAGCCGCGCAGTGGTGACACCGAGGACGCCGGCCGCCCCGAGCCTGCCGGCGCGACCGCCGGCCAGCGCCAGCCCCCAGGCCAGCGCGGTGGAGGGGTTCACGACGACCGGGGCGACGGCGCTGCCGTGCCGGCGGGCGAGCAGGGCCGCGCCGGTGCCGTAGAACGCCCGGCGCCGGAGCCACTGGCCCGTCGTCGCCGGGTGCTCGTGGGCGACCGTGGCGGCCGGCTCGTAGCGCACCCGCCAGCCGGCGTCGGCCAGTCGCCACACGAGGTCGACGTCCTCGGCGACGCGCATCGCCTCGTCGAACCCGTCGCCGAGCGCGGCCCGGCGGGCGAGCAGCGCCGCGCTGGGCACGTAGGAGACCGCCGACAACGGCCGCACGGGCGCGGCGCGCGGCCCCATGTCGAGGGCGCTGGCCGCCGCCTCGTACCCGCTGAGGAAGCCGCGCCGCCCGCCGGGCAGCTCGACGATCCGGGGCGCGACGACCGCCAGCCGCGGATCGGCGAAGTGTGGGAGCAGCAGGCCGAGCCAGCCCGGACGCGGCACGCAGTCGGAGTCGAGGAAGGCGACGAACCCGGTCGTCGCCGCACGGAGCCCGGCGTTGCGGGCAGCGGCCGGACCGCGGGCGGTGGGGTGCCGCAGCACCGTCGCGCCGGGTGCCTCGACGGGGACGGCCGACCCGTCGTCCACGACGACGACCGGCAGCTTCTGTGTGGCCCGGTCGGCCCGGAGCGCGGCGAGCAGGCGGGCGAGACCGGCCGGGCGGTCCTTCACCGGGATCACGACGGTGACGCCGGCCGGGGTGGGGGCTCCCGCGAGCTCGGGGGCCGCCACCCCGGCGTCGAGGAGCCGGGCGGCGAGCGCCGCCGTCGTGGCGTCTACGACGACGAGCCCGTCGTCGCGCAGCAGCGCCTGCGCGCGGGGCGACAGCCGGAGCAGTCGCAGGGGCGAGCCGCCGAGCAGCGTGGCGCCGTCGTCCCGCCGCCGGGTGCGCGGGTCGAGCCGGACGGCGAAGCCGTCGGGCAGCCGGTCGGCCGGCGCGTCGGGCAGCGCCGGGCTCATGCGCCGCCCAGGACCTCGTCGGTCGTCGCGAGCCGCACCAGCGGGGCGTAGAGCGCCATCAGGTCGAGCGCGCGCCGGTGGTCGTCGTCGGTGGAACCCGCGCAGGCGTCGGTGACCACCCGGACCGGCACGCCGGCGTCCGCCGCCGGCAGCACGGTGGAGAGCACGCAGCAGTCGGTGGCCACGCCGGTGACGGTGAGCGGACCGCCGGCGACCACGGCCGCCAGCTCGGAGCCCCACTTGCCGAAGGTCGTCGCGGAGACGACCGGGTGGTCGCCGGTGTCCTCGACCAGCGCGTACAGCGGGCTCTCGGGCGGCGCGAGGGCGAACGGGAACTGCTCGTAGTACTCCGCCCAGGCTCCGGCCGGCTCGTCGGGTGCGACGAAACGGGTCCAGACGACGCGGTCACCGAAGGCGTCGACCAGCGCGCGGACACGCGGCCGGATCTCGGCGAAGCGCGGCGCCGCCCAGGGGGACTGCGGATCGCCGAAGACCGTCTGAAGGTCGACGACGACCAGCCAGCCGGGCGGGGTCACGCGGCCAGGTTCCGCTCCTGCTCCCGCACCGCCGAGCGCCGGAGGACGAGGGTGCCGGCCAGCCCCACGACGAACGCGACGAGGACGCCGAGGTTGGCATACGCCCAGTTGCCCGTGCGGCCGCCGAGCCCGACGGCCTCGAGCAGGTAGCCCTGCCAGTCGAGCCAGCCGGCGTAGGTGTTGGTGACCAGGCCCCAGCCGAGGAAGGTGCCGAGCGCGAGCAGCGCCAGCGCGACCGGCTGCACGCTGCCGTAGCGACCGGTCGGGTCGAACAGCTCGGGCTCGGCGTAGTCGCGGCGGCGGAGCGCCAGGTCGGCCAGCATGATCCCGCACCACGCCGCGATCGGGACGCCGAGCGTGATCAGGAAGCCCTGGAACTGGAAGAAGAAGTCGCCGGCGAAGAAGACGACCGCGACGGTGCCCCCGACCATGAGCGCGCCGTCGATGGTGGCGGCGACCGGGCGGCGCACCCGCAGGCCGGCGGCCAGCAGCGACAGCCCGGACGAGTAGATGTCGAGCAGCGCCCCACCGATCAGGCCGAGCACGACCACGAGGATGAACGGCACGAGGAACCAGGTCGGCAGGATCGTGCTGAGCGCGCCGATGGGGTCCAGCCCGATCGCCTTCGACAGGGCCGGGTCGGAGCCCGCGAGCAGCAGCCCGGCGATGAGCAGGACGACGGGGGCGAGCGCGCCGCCGAACGTCGTCCAGCCGACCACGCCGCGGGTGGACGCGCTGCGCGGCAGGTAGCGGGAGTAGTCGGCCGCCGCGTTGACCCAGCCGAAGCCGTACCCGGTCATCACGAAGATCAGGGCGCCGATGAACACCGCCGCCGAGCCCGGCTTCGCCGACGTGACCGCGGCCCAGTGGACGTGGTCGGCGACCAGCACGATGTAGACGACGGTGAGTACGCCGGTGATCCAGGTGATCACCGTCTGCATCCGCATGATCGGGTCGAAGCCGAGCACGCCGCCGCCGACCACGAGCACGGCGACGACGATCAGCGCGATCACCTTGGTCGCGGTGCCGCCGCCCCAGCCCAGATGGGTGAAGACGGTCGAGGTCGCCAGCGTGGCCAGGGAGACCAGCACCGTCTCCCAGCCGACGGTGAGCACCCAGGAGAGCACGGCCGGCACCCGGTTGCCGTTGACGCCGAAGGCCGCCCGGCTGAGCACGAGCGTCGGCGCGGAGCCGCGCTTGCCCGCGATCGCGATGAGGCCGCAGAGGAGGAAGGACACGACGATGCCGACGACGCCGGCGACGACGGCCTGCCCGAAGGAGATGCCGAAGCCGAACAGGAAGGAGCCGTAGGCCAGGCCGAGCACGCTGACGTTGGCGCCGAACCAGGGCCAGAACAGGTCGCGCGGGCTGCCCTTGCGCTCGTGCTCGGCGATCACGTTGATGCCGTTGAGCTCGACGGTGACCCGCGGTGAGCCCGTCTCGACCGTGCCCGGGCGGGCCGGGTCGTGCACCGATTGCTGGGCCATGCCGCGCGCTCCTTCCGCACGGGGACCGCCCCCGCTCCGGAATGCGGACCCTAGTGCCCGACTCCGGCAGATCCCGGCGTCGTGATCGATTCGTGGTCCCGGAGTCGCCCGGTCGGATCGACCTGCCACGCTCCGGCCGCGGCCACGAGCCGCGCCGCGAGGCGTTCGAGCAGGTCGGCGCCCTCCTCGGCGGTGGCGCCGGCGGGGTCGCCGAGCACGCCGTTCGGGCTCACCCCGCGCACCCCCTCGGCGCGCAGCCGGGGCAGCACGGAGGCGATCGGCTCGGTCGCCCCGGCCACGGCACGATCACGCCGGACCGACACTGGTTCCACGTGCAACATCAGCGACGTCTCGGTGCGGCCGGCGTGCGCGTCACCGCCGGGGACGCCGCAGGGGTACCAGGCGACGTCCCGGCCCTCGTCGCGCAGGAGCGTGCCGGCCGCGCGCAGGGCGTCGAGATTGCCGCCGTGGCCGTTGACGATGAGCACGCGCCCGGCCCAGCGACAGGCGGAGCGGCCGTACTCGACGAGCAGGCCGGTCAGCGCCTCGGCGCCGAGGGAGATCGTGCCGGGGAAGCCCTCGTGCTCACCGCTCGCGCCGTAGGCCAGGGCGGGCGCGAGGAGTGCGTCCAACCCCGGGGACGCCGCCTCGGCGACGGCGCAGGCGACGGCGGTGTCCGTGCTCAGCGGCAGATGGTGGCCGTGCTGCTCGACCGACCCCAGGGGGACGACGACCAGCGGCGACGCGGGGATCTCCGGCCAGACCGCCCCGGCGAGTGACTGCACCTCCGCAGCCTAGGGACGCGCGCCCGAGGCACCCCCGGTGGCGGGCGCTGCTCCGCCCCTGACCAGCCCGGCGACCAGCCGCTCCGCCTCCCGCGTGGCGGCCCCGGCGTCGCGGGGGGTCAGGCAGTCGCCGATGCGGTGCACCTCGATGCCCCTGCCCTGCAGTTCGTGCCACAGGGCGTCGTCCGGCCGCGGGTGCGTCGCGACCACCACCCAGTCGACCTCGCGCGTCTCCAGCACCCCCGTGGGGTGCTCGACCAGCTCGACGGTGAGCCGCTCACCGGCCGCCACCGCATGCACCAGCCGGTCGGTCGACTGGCCGATGCCGAGCTCCGCCGCACGCCGCTGCCAGCGGCCCCTGTCCAGGGTGACGCCGAGGTCCTGGCCCACGACCATCGCCGGCGTCGTCACCTCCACCGCGCAGCCCCGCGACCCCAGCAGCTCCGCCACCGACGTCGCCGCCGCGGTGCCGAGCTCGTCGACGACCAGGACGGCCCCCGCCGGCGCCGCCCGACCGGCCAGCACGTCCCGCACGTCGACCACCCGCTCCCCCGCCGCCCAGGCCGGGCGCTGCGGGCGCGCGCCGGTCGCGAGGACGACGACGTCCGGGCGCTCGGCCAGCACGAGTTCCAGGTCAGCGCTCACCGACGTACGCACATCGACCCCGGCGCGACGGCACGCGGCCGCGGCATCGCGCACCAGCGGGAACAGCCCCTCCCGTCCCGGGGCGCGCGCCGCCAGCACGAGCGCGCCCCCCAGGTCGGCCGAGCGCTCGACCAGCGTCACCGCATGCCCGGCCTCGGCCGCCGCGGCCGCCGCCCGCAACCCGCCCGGTCCACCACCGACGACCAGCACCCGCCGGCCACCCCGCCCGGGAGCGGGCAGCCACTCGCGCCCGGCCGACGGGTTCTGCACGCAGCCCAGCGCCGCACCGCGCCCGACCCGGCCGACGCACTCCTGGTTGCAGCCCAGGCACGTGCGGATCTCCTCCGGCCGCCCCGCGCGCGCCTTCGCGGCGAACGACGGGTCCGCGATCTGGCCGCGCACGACGCCGACCAGGTCGCAGGCGCCGGAGGCCAGCGCCTCCTCGACCTGCGACGGCGCCAGGAACCGGCCCACCCCGATCACCGGGACGTCGACCGCCGCCCGCACCGCGGCCGCGACCTGCAGCGCGTACCCGGGCGGCGTCGTCATCGGCGGCACGACCGAAGCGAGGGTCGCCGTGGCCACCCCCACCGTCGTGTTCACGTAGTCGACGAGGCCGGCCAGCATGCGCGCCGCCGCCACGCACTCGTCGAGCGTCGTCCCGTCGTCCACGTGCTCCTCGCCCGCCAGCCGGACGCCGACCGCGAGCCCGGGCCCGACCGCGGCCCGCACCGCCGCCAGCACTTCCAGCAGCAGCCGGGCGCGGTTCTCCAGCGGGCCGCCGTAGCCGTCGGTGCGCCGGTTGGTCGCGCGGGACAGGAACTGCCGCAGCAGCGCCGACTGCGAGGCCTGCACCTCGACGCCGTCGAACCCGCCCGCGGCGCAGCGCGCCGCGACGTCGGCGAATGCCGCCACGACGGCGGCCAGATCGGCGTCGTCCATCGCCGTCGGCACCTCGCGGAACAGCGGGTCCGGCACGGCCGACGGCGCCCGGACCGGTCGCCGCGTGTACAGCCCGCTGCCCTGGCCGCCGTAGTGGTTGAGCTGCGCGAACACGACACCCCCGGCCGCGTGCACGGCACCGGTCAGCTGCCGGTAGCCGGGGAGAACGGCGGGGTCGGAACCGCGGATCGTCTTCTCGTAGGCGCCGTCCGAAGGGTGCACGGTGTGCTCCTCGGTGATCACCAGGCCGCAGCCGCCGGCGGCGCGGGCCGCGTAGTAGGCGGCGTGCCGCGCGGTGGGCAGGCCGTCGACGGCGTAGTTCGTGAGGTGTGCCGGGAAGACGACGCGGTTGGGCACCGTCACCGGCCCGATCGCCAGCGGGCGCAACAGGCGGGGGAAGGCGGTCATCCTGCGGGGCATCGAACCACCCGGGGCGACGACTGCGGATCGGTCGCGCACAACCGGTGTCAACCACGGCCGGACGGGGCACCGGCGGGTCATGAGCACGGACGAGACCCGCACGGTCAGCGAGCTGTTGAAGGACCAACGCTTCGGCATGCTGACGACCACCGACCCCGACGGCACCCTGATCAGCCGCCCGATGACGATGCAGGAGGTCGAGTTCGACGGCGACCTGTGGTTCTTCGCCGCGCGGGACTCCCGCAAGATCGCGCACCTGGCCGGTTCCCCGCAGGTGAACGTCGCCGTCGGCTCGAGCAGCAGCTGGGTGTCGCTGACCGGCACGGGCGTCGTCGTCACGGACGCCGCCAAGAAGCGCGAGCTCTGGAACAGCGTGGTCGGGGCCTGGTTCCCCGACGGTCCGGACGACGACGGCGTCGTGCTGCTCAAGGTCGAGGCCGAATCGGCGGAGTACTGGGACAGCCCCGGCGGCCGGCTCGCGACCGCGCTGAGCTTCGCCAAGGCCAAGCTGACCGGCGAGCCCTACTCCGCCGGGGAGAACGAGACCGTCGACCTCTGACCGCGCCCGTCAGCCGGCGGCGGCGTCCTCGAGGCTGAGCTGCTCGACGCCCGGCAGCTGCTCGGGCAGGTGGGCGCCGGCGAGCCCGGCGGGTTCGGGCCGGGCGAAGAAGTAGCCCTGGGCCGAGGCGCACCGCAGGTCGACCAGGGCCCGCCGCTGGTCATCGGTCTCCACACCCTCCGCGACCACGTCGAGCCCCAGCGTGCGGGCCAGCTCGACGATCGAGGAGATGAGGGTGGTCGCCGACCGGCCGGTGGGCAGGTCGCTGACGAAGCTGCGGTCGATCTTGAGGATGTCGGCGGGCAGGTGCCGGAGGTAGGAGAGGCCGGAGAAGCCGGTGCCGAAGTCGTCGATCGCGATCCGGATGCCCATCGCGCGCAGCGCCTCCAGCTCCGCCACGACCGAGTCGACGTCGCGGACGAGCACGCCCTCGGTGACCTCGAGGGTCAGCTGCGCGGCGGGGAAGCCGGTCTCATCCAGCACGGTCGCGACCATGGCGGCCACGTCGCCGTCCTGGAACTGGCGGGGGGAGAGGTTCACCGCCATGCGCAGCGGCACGCCCGTCCCGGCCGACCAGGCCGCACCCTGCCGCAGCGCCTCGCGGAGCACCCAGCGGCCGATGCCCGAGATGGCACCGGTCTCCTCGGCGAGCGGGATGAACTCGACCGGCGGGATCAGGCCCCGCTCGGGGTGGTTCCAGCGGACCAGCGCCTCGAACCCCGTCGTCCGCTCGTCGGAGAGCCGCACCGTCGGCTGGTAGTGGACCTCCAGCTGCCCGGCGGCCGCTGCGTCGTCGAGGTCCTGGGCGAGCTCGGCCCGGCGGCGGGCCGCCTCGGCCATGCCGTCGGCGTAGACGACGAGGCGGTTCTTGCCCTGGGCCTTGGCCAGGTACATCGCGAGGTCGGCGTTGCGAAGCAGCGCGTCGGCCGTGCAGTCGGTGACGCCCGCGGAACCGGCGACCCCGATGCTGCCGCGCACCGTCAGCACTCCGCCGTCCAGCGGAACGGGGAGCGCGAGGGAGGTGAGCGCGCGCTCGCCGACCGCCCGCGCCACGTCGGTGCCGCCGAGGACGACGACGGCGAACTCGTCGCCGCCGATCCGGGCCACGACGTCACCGGGCCGGACGCATCCGCGCAGCCGCTCGGAGAGGACCAGCAGGAGCTCGTCGCCGGCGGCGTGCCCGCGGCTGTCGTTGACGTCCTTGAAGTCGTCGAGGTCGATGAACAGCAGGCTGACCGCGCCGCCCCGCTGCAGGATCCGGTGGGTGACCTCCTCCAGCATCGTGCGGTTGGCCAGGCCGGTCAGCGGGTCGGAGAGCACCGAGTCCTCGTTGAGCCGCCACGCCGACAGGTTCGCCAGGCTCGCCGCCAGCACGAACGCGGCGTGGATCGCGGCCCACTCCCACGGGTTCTGGGCGGCGTCGTGGCCGAAGACGATGTGCGGGTAGAGGGTGCCGATCACCCCGTGGTGGAGCGTGACGACGAGCAGCGAGATCCCGTAGGGCACCCAGTCCTGGTACAGCGAGACGACGCCGATCATCACGAAGAAGATGAAGTGCGACTCGGTGACCCCGCTCCACAGGTGCACGAGGGAGACCGACGCGGCCAGCAGGCTCACGGTGGCGGCGATCGATCTCGTCTTCCGGCCCAGGGCGGGGGAGGCGGCGACCACCAGCGGCCCGGCGACGACGGTCAGGACGACGACCGCCGCGAGCTGGCCGTAGCCCCGCGCCCAGGCGAACACGATGAGCGCGATCGCCGACAGGAACGCCAGCCGCACGATCGCGCGGTGCCGCCGCTCCCAGACGGCTTCGGGCAGCGAGCGGCCCTGCGGCAGCAGACGTGCCGCCTGGTCCCTGAGCCCCCGGATCACGGAGAGGTCATCGGCGGCCCGGGGCGTGTCCTCCAGTTCCCGGGCGTCCGGCTCCCCCCACGGGGTGAGCGCGCCCGCGCGCAGACCACATGCACCCCACAGGACCGGCACGGCGGGTTCCCATCCCGGCGGCCGACAGTGGGGTTCTCTCCCAGGAGGTGCCCCGTGGCCACCGTCGTCCTTCTCGCCCTGTTCTTCGCCCTGCTCACCGTCGCCGACCTGCTGCCCTCGCTCGCCGAGCGCCGGACCGGTCTCGTCAGCTGACCGCCGCTTTGGGGGTGTTGTGCGCGCTTCAGGGGTCCTGCAGGACTCCCGGAGCGGGTGGAACACCCCCGGAGCGGCCGGCGAGCAGGGCCGACGCCGCGCGGCGGCCGTCGAGCACGGCCTCCAGCACGGTGCGCGGAGCGACGGCGTCGCCGACCGGGAGCCCCCCGACGAGCCCGTCGCCCGGCAGCAGCGGACCGGCGTCCACGACCACGGCGCACGGGATCGTGCGGCTGCGCCCGGTCCAGCGGTCCTCGACGACGGCGACCCGCCCGTCGGCCGACCGCAGCACGCTCGACGTCTCCCGCCGCACGCCCGCCCGCAGCAGCCGCGTGCTGGCGGGCGCGAGGTCGCCGCCCAGGCGCTCGCCGACGACGACGTCCGGCGTGACGACGGCGACCTGCCGCCCGGCCGCAGCCAGGAGTTCGGCCACCCCGACCCCGATCGGGCCACCGACCGGGTCGTGCACGACGACCGGCCCGCCGGGCAGCTGGGCCCCGGCGAGCACCTCGGCAGCGGTCACGACGCACCCGCCGTCGACAGCGAACTCCGGCGGCCGGGGCCGGCTACCGGTCGCGACGACGACGGCGCCGTCCGTCGACGGAGTCTCCGTGCCGAGCTCGACGGTCACCCCCAGCCGCGCGCACTCGCCGGCCAGCCAGTCGGCGAGCAGCCCGAACCGCTGCCGGCCGGGCAGCGTGGCGATCAGGTGCAGCGCGCCGCCCAGCCGGTCCGACCGCTCCACCAGCCGGACGGCGACACCGGCGCCCGCCAGCACGCGGGCGGCCTCCAGCCCGGCCGGGCCGCCGCCCACGACCAGGACGGCCCGAACCGTTCCGTCACGGACGCCATCGGCGTCCTCGACTTCGTGGCCGCTGCGGGGATCGGCGACGCAGCTGACCAGCGGGTTGCGCACGTCCCGCACCCGGCAGGCCTGGTTGCACAGCGTGCAGGGTCGCACCGGCTGTCCGTCGCGCAGCTTCGCCACCAGCCCGGCGTCGGCGATCAGCGCGCGGGTCATCTCCACCGCGTCGGCCGTGCCGTCGTCCAGGGCCCCCTGCGCCTGTTCCGGGTCGACGACCGATCCCTGCAGGACGACCAGGGTGCCCCCGGCGGCGGCGCGCATGGCCGTGCAGAGCTCCCGGTTGAAGCCGGCCGGCACGTGCCCGTCGGGGCGGTCGTCGGCGAGGCCGCTCCCCCGGGTCACCACCAGCAGGTCGACCAGCGGCGCCAGCTCGCGCACGTACCCGGCCGCGATCCCGGGGGTGATCCCGGCCCAGGGGGCCACCTCGTCGCAGGAGAGCCGCAGCGCGAGCACGCGCCCGGGGCCCAGCTCGCCGCGCACGACGACGAGCACCTCGCGCAGCAGCCGCAGCCGGTCGGTGCCGTACCCGTCGGTGCGGAGGTTGGTCAGCCCCGACGCGAACTGGCGCAGCAGCGAGCGGGCAGCCGCATCGACCTCGACGCCGTCGACGTCGGCCGCGACGGCGACGCGGGTCGCCGTGGCGAAGCCGGCCAGCACCGCATCGAGCTCCGGTCGCTCCATCTCGAGCGGGAGCTCGCGGGTGACGACGTCGGCCACGCGGGACGGCGCCCACAGCGGCTCCTGCGACCAGAGGCTCGACCCCTGCGCACCGGCGTGCCCGAGCGAGGCCAGCACGAGCGTGCCGAACGGGCGGCAGGCGGCGACGACCGCCGTCCACCCGGCGAGGCAGTCGGCAGCCAGCGGGGCGCGCTCGTACGGCTGGTCGCCGGCGTGCACCGAGGCGGTCTCGGTGACGACGATCCCGGCACCGCCGGCGGCCCGCCGCCGGTAGTAGGCGACGTGCCGGTCGGACAGGGCGCGGCCACGCGCCAGGTTGGTCTCGTGCGGGCCGAACAGCACCCGCGACGGCGCCGTCCGCCCCGCCAGGAGCAGCGGGTCGGGAAGCCTCAGCGCAGGTCGAGGCCGGCGAGCGGCGACTCGTCGCAGATCCGGGAGGGTGGTGTGGGTGTGGACACGGCGGGCGGCACGGCGGGCATGCCGAGCAGCGTGGGCTGGCCGCGGACCGGGCCGGTGTGCGAGTGGTCGAGATGGCTACGGGGGGCGATCAGCTCGGCGTCGCGCGCGGCCAGGGCCGTCTCGCCGTAGCCCTGCACGCACTCGGGGTCGGGCCCGTCGAGCGGCAGGCCGGTGAAGAACTTGGCGGCCATGCAGCCGCCGCGGCAGGCGTCGAAGTGCGCGCACTTGGTGCAGGCGCCGCCGGTCTGCGGGCTGCGCAGGTCGGCGAACAGCTCGGAGGACTGCCAGACGCGCTGGAAACCGCCCTCGTCGCGGACGTTGCCGGCCAGGAAGTTCTCGTGGATGGCGAACGGGCAGGCGTAGACGTCGCCGACCGGGTCGATCAGGCAGACCACCCGCCCGGCGCCGCAGAGGTTGAGCCCCGGCAGGGCCTCGCCGAACGCCGACAGGTGGAAGAACGAGTCGCCGGTGAGCACGTCGTCGCCGTTGGCGAGCAGCCACTGGTAGAGGTCGCGCTGCTGGGCCTGGGTGGGGTGCAGGGTGTCCCAGACGTCGGCGCCGCGACCGCTCGGCCGGAGCCGGGTGATCCGCAGCTGGGCGCCGTAGGAGTCGGTGAGCGCCTTGAACGCGTCGAGCTGACCGGCGTTCTCGCGGGTGACGACGACGGAGACCTTGAAGTCCTTCATGCCGGCCTCGGCGAGGTTCTCCAGGGCCCGGGTCGCGGTGGCGAAGGAGCCGGCCCCGCGCACGCGGTCGTTCACCTCGGCCGTCGCGCCGTCCAGGGATATCTGGACGTCGACGTAGTCGGTACGGGCCAGCTGCGCGGCGCGGGCCTTGTCGAGCTTCACGCCGTTGGTCGAGAACTTGACGCCGACGTCGTGGCCGATCGCGTAGTCGAGCAGGTGCCAGAAGTCGGGCCGCACCGTCGGCTCGCCGCCGCCGACGTTGACGTAGAAGACCTGCATCCGCTGCAGCTCGTCGATGACGCGCTCGGCCTCGGCGGTGGAGAGCTCCCGCGGGTCACGCCGTCCGGAGGAGGACAGGCAGTGCACGCACGCCAGGTTGCAGGCGTAGGTGAGCTCCCACGTGAGGCAGATCGGGGCGTCCAGCCCGTACTCGAACTGGTCGATGAGCCTTCCCCCGACGGGGCGCTCGGGCAGGACTGCGGTCACGCGATCTCCCGGGGTTCGATCATCTTCGAGCGGGCGAGGTCCGCGAGCGCCTTCACGTACGCCGGGCGCTGCGCCTCGGGCACGCCGCCGGCCTCGATCGCGGCCAGTGCGCTCGGGTGCTCTGCGAGCGTCTGCACGACGCCGACCAGCAGCTTCGACTTCAGGAACGACAGCTTGCGCGTGCCGAAGTGGTAGACCAGCGCGCCGAAGGGCTCCGGCCGCAGCGCGACCGAGCGGGCGCGCTGCCAGGGCAGCGCGGCGTCGAAGACGACGTCCGGGGCGTCCCCGGGCGGCAGCGCCACGGAGCCGGGCTCGTTCAGTAGACGCCGCACATGCCGTCGATCGAGACCTCCTCGACCAGCGACTCCTCGACGAGGGCCTCCTCGGCGGCGGGTGCCTCGAGCACGGGGGCGTCGGTCTGGGGCGTCTCGGGCATGCGGACCTCCGGGGCTGTGACACACGCGGGTGGGATCCCCGCGGACGTTAATGACACCGAGTGCCAGGGGCAACACCGGCCCTCCGGCGCGTCGTCCGGGGGCGGGGCTGCCCAACCGCGGCGCAGGCGCGCAAGATGTCGCCCGTGACGGAGGCCCCCGGGGATGTGCGTGCGCGCGTCGAGAAGGCCGCCCTCGACCTGTTCACGCTCAAGGGCTTCGAGCAGGTGATCATCGACGACGTCGCCGCGGCCGCCGGGATCAGCCGCCGCACCTTCTTCCGCTACTTCGCCACCAAGGCCGACGCCGTCTGGGGCGACTTCGCCGCGCACGCGGCCCGCCTCGGGACGCTGCTCGCGGCGACCGACCCGCAGCAGCCGGTGCTCGCGTCGGTCTGCGCCGCCTACGTCGAGGTCAACGACTACGCCGCCGCCGAGCTGCCCCTGCTGCGCGAGCGGATGCAGTTGATCCTCACCGAGCCGGCGCTGCTGGCCCACTCGCAGCTGCGCTACGCCGAGATCGACCGGGTGGTCGCCGAGCACGTCGCCCGGCGCACCGGCGCCTCCGCCGCCGCCCTGGTCCCACGCCTGGTGGCCGCCACCACGCGCGCGGCCGCGACGACGGCGTTCGAGCTCTGGCTGACCGACGAGCGCACCCCGCTCGGCCGGCAGCTGCACGACGCCTTCGACCAGCTCACCGAGGGCTTCCCCGCACTCCCCTGACGGGCCCCGAATGGCGGGTTTCCGCGGCCGTGTTCATAGTGGGCAACCACATGGCACGCAACGGGAGTTCGAGGCTGCGCCGTCGCAGAGCGGGCCGCGGCGTGCCCGCGGCGGTGCCGGTTCCCCGGGCCGAGCCCGCCGCCGAGCAGAGCCGGGACGACGACGTCGCGCTGGTGCACGGGTGGCTGCGCCGGCTGTCCGCGTCGGTCGAGGAGGCCGAGGACCTCACCGTCGCCGTCCTCACCCAGGCCCGGCGGGCCGGACCGGCGTTCCTCGACGCCGCATCCCGGCAGACCCGGCTGCAGTTCCTCACCGTCCAGGCGGTGCTCGGCCGCCGCGGGGTCCTCTGACCGGGACTCCCGGCGCGGGAGGCGAGTCGGGACCCGCCACAATGCCGGGCGTGGAACCTCTCAGGTACGCAGAATCCGTCGTCGTCCACGCCTCGCCGGAGGCGCTCTACGACCTGGTGTCCGACGTGACCCGCACCGGGGAGTGGAGCCCCGTCTGCCGCGCCTGCGAGTGGGACGAGGGCGCCACCGGTGCGGTCGGCGACTGGTTCACCGGCCACAACGACGACGGCACGCGGGCGTGGGACACGCGCAGCCAGGTGGCGGCCGCCGATCGGGGCCGGGAGTTCGCCTGGCGGGTGGGCGAGGCCTGGATCCGGTGGGGCTACACGCTCGTCCCGGTCGAGGGCGGCACCGAGCTGACCGAGTCGTGGGATTTCCTGCCCGCCGGACTGCAGCGGTTCCACGACCGGTACGGCGACGACGCGCAGCGCACGATCGAGGACCGCACCCGCGCGGCCCACGACGGGATCCCGAAGACGCTGGCCGCCATCAAGCGGATCGCCGAATCCGCCTGACCCGCCGCGAGGGGCACGACGCCGAGCCGACGATGCGGTCGGGGCGCACCTGCACCGTCGTCCCCCGCAGCCGGCGCGCCAGGGTGCCGGCCGGGTCCTCGATCCGCGTCTCGACGCCACCGATCACGACCACCGGCCCGGCGCCGTCCGCCCGGAGCTCGGCGGGGCCGTCGCCGAGCACGTCGTCCAGCCGGCGCGGCCGCCCGTCCACCAGCACGGCGGGCTGCGGGACGAGCGTGCCGGCCAGCCGGCGGCCGGCCCGCCCGCGGCGGTCGATCAGCGGCCCCCGCAGGGGCGGCGTCCGGCTGTCGGTCGCCAGCCGCGCCACCACCGGGATCCGGCGGACGGCGGCCAGCACCCCCCGGCGGACGACGGCGGCCGACCGCCCCCCGCCCGTCATCAGCCGGCCGAGCAGCAGCGCGATCCGGATCAGCGCGCGGGCGTGCGGCTCCCGCTCGGCCTGGTAGCTGTCGAGCACGATGTCGTCCTCACCCGCCAGGACGGCGGCCAGCTTCCAGGCGAGCTGGTGCACGTCGCGCAGCCCGAGCCCCAGCCCCTGACCCACGAACGGCGGCGTCAGGTGCGCGGCGTCGCCGGCCAGCAGCACCCGGCCGGCCCGCCACCGGTCGGCCACCTGCGCGCGGAACGTGTACTCGGCGGCCCGCACGATCTCCAGGCCGGCCGGGTCGACCGGCGCCAGCAGCCCGGCGAGCCGGTCCGGGGCGGCCAGCTGCGCCGCCGTCTCCCCCGGTGTCATGCGGAACTCCCAGCGGTACCGGTCGCCGGTCACGTGCAGGAACGTCGCGGCCCGCGCCGGATCGCAGACCTGGTGCACCCCGCCCCACATCGGCAGCGGTGCGGCCGACCGCACGTCCAGCACCAGCCAGCGGTCGGCCGGGCCGAGGTCGCCCATCGTCGCCCCGATCAGCGACCGCACCGTGCTGCCCGCGCCGTCGCACCCGAGCACGAACGCCGCCCGGACGGACCGGTCCACCCCGTCGGCACGAACGGTCAGCGTCACCCCGTCGTCGTCCTGGACGAGCCCGGTCACCTCCGCGCCGCGCGCCAGCGTCACCCCGGCCGCGCGGGCCGCGGCCGCACCGAGCACCGCCTCGAGGTCGGGCTGGTGCAGCAGCACGCCCTGCGGCCACCCGTTCGGTCCGACGCCGGGCGGCCGCGCGAACTCGGCGAGCACCCGGTGGGCGGCGTCCAGCAGGCGGAGGCCGGCCATCGGCCGGCTGACCGTCGCGACGTCGTCGGCCACCCCGGCGGCCTGGAGCACGCGGAACACCTCGTCGTCCAGGTGCACGGCCCGCGGCAGCGGATAGGGGGCGGCGTGCCGCTCCAGCACCAGCACCTCCAGGCCGCGGCGGCCGAGCAGCAGCGCGGCCGTCAGCCCGACCGGCCCGGCGCCGACCACGACCACGGGGACGCCGGACATGACGCCCAGTGTCGGCTCCGGTGCGCGCACGTTGCATCAGCACCCCTTCCCGGCGCCGAACGTTGCAGGCCCCTTTCCCCGCTGTGACCCGCGCCATAGCGTGCAGGGTGGTCATGCGTGCCCACGCATGCGCGAACGGCCCTCGACGACGAGGGCGACGAGGAGGTTCCAGTGCCCGTGAACACCCGGGGCGCGATCATGCGCTCCGCCCCCGGCAAGTGGGAGGTCACCGACCTCGTCTCCGACGACCCGCGCTCCGGTGAGATCCAGGTCAAGCTCGCCGCCTCCGGCCTCTGCCACTCCGACGACCACATCGCCACCGGCGACATGCCGGTCGGCCACTACCCGATCCTCGGCGGGCACGAGGGCGCCGGCGTGGTCACGGCCGTCGGCCCGAACACCCCGGGCTTCCAGGAGGGCGACCACGTCGTCTTCTCCTTCCTGCCCGGCTGTGGGCGCTGCAAGTACTGCGCCAACGGCATGCAGTACCTGTGCGACTCCGGCGCGAACCTGCTCGTCGGCTCGCGCTGGGACGACGCCGAGAGCTTCCGCGTGGCCACCTCCGACGGCACGCAGGTCGGCCAGATGTGCGGCCTGGGCACCTTCGCCGAGGTGACGACGGTCGACATCCGCTCGGCGGTCAAGATCGACAAGAGCATCCCGCTGGAGGTCGCCTGCCTCACCGGGTGCGGCGTCGGCACCGGCTGGGGCACCGCGGTGCAGGCCGGCGGCGTGAAGGCCGGCGAGACGGTCATCGTCATGGGCATCGGCGGCATCGGCATCAACGCCGTGCAGGGCGCGGCCCACGCCGGCGCCAGCTACGTGATCGCCGTCGACCCGGTCGCGTTCAAGCGCGAGAAGGCGCAGGAACTCGGCGCGACGCACGCGTTCGAGAACATGGAGCAGGCCGCCGAGTTCGCCCGCAGCGTCACCAACGGCCAGGGCGCGGACAAGGCGCTCGTCACCGTCGGCGTCACCAAGGGCGAGCACATCGCGCAGGCCTTCGACGCGATCGGCAAGTCCGGCACCGTGGTCGTCACCGGGCTCGGCGACCTCACCGAGGTCGGCATCCCGATCCCGATCGGCATGCTCACGCTGTTCGCCAAGGAGATCAAGGGCGCCCTCTTCGGCGACCAGAACCCCAGCGCGGACATCCTGAAGATGCTGCGGCTCTACCAGGAGGGCACGCTCAAGCTCGACGAGCTGATCACCAAGCGGTACAAGCTCGAGGACATCAACCAGGGCTACGAGGACATGCACGCCGGCAAGAACATCCGCGGCGTGATCATCTACGACTGAGTTCCGCCACCGGCCGGGGTGCCGCCCTCCCAGTGAGGGCGGCACCCCGGTGCGCGTCTCCCGACACTCGCGTCGCCCGGCAGAGGAGCCTCCGTGACCAGCTCGACCGCCTCCCGGCTCGACGTCGGCGGCATGGTGCGCGTCGCCCGTGAGCGCGTGGTCGGCCGGATCCGCGAGGCCGAGGTCGTGGCCGCCGCCCTCTCCGCCGGCCGCAACGTCGTCCTCGAGGGGCCGCCGGGCACCGGGAAGACGACGCTGCTGCGCTCGCTGGCCGACGGCGCCGGCGTCCCCCTGGTCCTCGTCGAGGGCAACGCCGAGCTGACCCCGACCCGGCTGGTCGGCCACCACGACGCCTCCCGCGTGCTCACCGAGGACTACCGGCCCGAGAACTTCGTGCCCGGTCCGCTCACCCGGGCGATGACCGAGGGCGCGCTGCTCTACGTGGAGGAGTTCAACCGGGTGCCCGAGGAGACGATGAACGTCCTGCTCGGGGTGCTCTCGGAGCGGGAGATGCACGTGCCACGCTACGGCCGGGTCGCCGCGCGCCCCACGTTCCGTCTGGTCGCGGCCATGAACCCGTTCGACGCCGTCGGCACCGCCCGCGTGACGCCCGCCCTCTACGACCGCTCCTGCCGGGTCGCGATGTTCTACCAGGACGAGCCCGCGGAGCTCCAGGTCGTCGCCGCCGCGACATCCGGCCCGGCCGGGCTGGTGGCCCGCGCGGTGCGGGCCGTCCGGATCACCCGCGACCACCCGGAGCTGCGGATCGGCGCCTCGGTGCGCGGCGCCATCGACACGGTGCTCATCGCGGTCGAGCTGGCCACGGTGCGCGGTTCGGACGACGACGCGGAGAGCACCGGCCTCGACGCCGCGCTGGCCGCGATGACCGGCAAGGTCACCCTCGGCGACGGGGTGGCCCGGCCGGTCGAGGACGTCGTCGCCGACATCTGGCGCCGGGCCGGTGAGGAGCTGGGAAAAGCCTGACGCCCGAGACGGGCGAGCAGGACCCCTCCCCGGGGAACCCGGCGGCGCCGCCCGGCGGCCGCGCCCCTCAGGTGATCGAGGACCCCGCCGCGGTCGAGGAGCTGCTCCGGCAGCAGGGTGCCCGCCGCAGCAGCCGCGACCAGCTCTCCCGCAGCAACCCGGACTTCGACGCCGTCTCCCCGCAGGCCGGCGAGCTGGACGCCGCCGCCGTCGCCGAGCTCGCCGAGCGCGACCCCGACGCCGCCGCCCGCGTGCTCGCCGCCGCGGCCCGCGCCTTCGACCCCGGGCTGCGCGCGGCCGCCCGCGCGCTCGCGGCCCGGCTGCCGGTGGGCAGCCCGCGGACCGGCGTCGCCGACCGTGCGGGCACCCGGCGGGTGGTCACCCGCCGCGACGCCACAGGTTCGGACGTCGACCTCGACGCGACCCTGGCCGCCCGCGGCGCGGAGCCGCACTGGCGGTCCGAGCACCTGCACACCCGCGGCTGGCGCTCCACCGGGCGGGCGACCCTGTTGCTGGTCGACGCCTCGGGCTCGGTGGCCGGCGACGAACTGGCGGCGGCGGTGCTGACCGCCTCCGCGCTCGTGCAGCGCATGCGGCCCGGTGACGAGCTGGGCGTCGTCGCGTTCTGGTCGAAGGCGGTGGTGCTGCGGCCGCTGTCGGCCGATCCGCGCGTCGACGTCGTCGTCGACCGGCTCTGCGACCTGCGCGGCGGCGGGACGACGGACCTCGAGCTGGCCCTGCAGACCGCGGCGGCCCAGGTGGCGCGGTCGCGGGCCGCCGACCGGCAGGTGCTGCTGCTGTCGGACGGGATGGCGACCGAGAGCCCCGACCCGGTGAACGCCGCGGCCGCGCTCGCCCGGATCCCGGCCCGGCTGCACGTGCTCGCGCTCTCCGCCGACGAGGAGTCGATGGCCACGTGCGCCGCACTGGCCGCCGCGGGTGGCGGCCGGGTCGCCCCGCTGCACCGGCCCTCCCAGGCGCCGGCCGCCGTGCGCGAGCTCCTCGGGAGTTGATCATCGTCTGCGTGCACGCGACACGGTGGGACACGCCGCAACGGCGAGCACGCAGCCGATGATCAACTCGGGAGGGCGTCGAGCAGGCCGTAGTCCCGGGCCTCCGCCACGGTCAGCAGCTTCCCGGCGCGCATGTCGGCCGCGATCTCGCCGACGGGACGACCGCAGGCCTCGGCCAGCCGCTCCTGCAACCGGCGCAGCTGCCGGGCGTGCTCGGCCGCGAGCGACTCGACCTCCCGGCCGAGAACGTGCGGCTCCCGCGGCTCGCACAGGTGCAGCATCGCGTGGCGCCCCGCGGAACGCCGGTCGGCCACCGCCAGCAACGCGACGGCCGGCCCGGTCAGGGTGCCGAGGCAGGTGGCGTGGACGGGGGCACCCATCAGGTCGAGGGCGTCGACGAGCGCCAGCGCGGTGTCGAGATCCGCGCCGACGCCGGAGAGCCGCAGCTGCACCGGCTCGTCCCCCGACGCATCGAGCAGACCGAGCTCGGCCACGGCGCGGTTGGCGGCCTCGGCGTCCAGGTCGCCGGCCAGGCTGACGATCCGCTGGTCGAAGAGGCGCTGCGTCAGCCAGTCCGGGCCGTTGACCACGAGAGAGGTGGACGTCGGTACGGCCGACGGCGGGCGGGTGTCGGCAGCCACGGGGACCGCCGGGGTCGTGGCGGTTCGGGTGGCTCCGGTGGAAGGGGCGGCCAGGTGCCCATGGGCATCGTCATGGGGACTCCTCGGACGGTCGGACCTGCCAGTTCACGGTGCGGCCCAGCGCCGCCGCGTAGCGCTCCACGGTCGAGAGCCGGGCGTCCAGTTCCCCGCTCTCCAGCCGTGCGACGGCGGACTGCGAGGTGCCCATCCGCGCGGCGATCTCGGTCTGGCTGAGGTCGC